>JAYUFR010000278.1:0-26476 GCA_043738625.1 Sterolibacteriaceae bacterium | reverse complement strand
TCCGACTGTGCATCCAGCAGCATGCGGCGCAGCGACAGCTTCCATCGGCCTTCGCGCTTCTCCAGTATGTCGAGGTAGCGAATATGAAGAGACCGGATACCCTTGCCGTCCTTGCGCAGCGCGTATGTAACGCAATAGGTCTGTGCATGCGCGGTGTCGCCCTGCACTTCAGCCCAATGATTGCCGATGAAGTGGTAGTGCCAATGGTATTCGCGCTCATAAATTGGCTCCAACTGCTCGCAGAGGAAGCGCGGCGTGCCCGCGATTGCGCCGAAGCTCGTCACGCCATAGTCCACCATTGCGTCTGTATGGAACACCTCATTCAGCAACGCATCCCAGTCATGGCAATCCAGCGCATGCGTGTAGCGCACCATTACGTCCTGGATCGCCTGGCGGTCATGTACGTAGCCGATCTGCTCGCGCAGCACCTGCACTTCCTTCTTCAAGGCGGCCACTTCGCCGTGTTCTTCCAATGCCATCGCAATTCTCCATGTCAGCATTAAAGGGGTTGATTCGGGGACGTACTATTGCTACATTTGACAACTATGTCAATACTGGTCGGAGACCCATATGAACCAAAGTCCCACGAAACCTTCCCATCCGTTCCTCGATGGCCGAACCAAGCAACTGCTGATTGACGGTGCTTGGGTCGATGCCAGGTCCGGTCAGACTTTCACCTCGGTCAATCCATCGACGGGTGAGGTGATCGCCACTGTAAGCGAGGGCGGCCGTGAGGATGTTGACCGCGCCGTAACAGCAGCGCGCCGCGCCTTTGAGGGGCCCTGGTCGAAATTCAAGCCGGCCGAGCGCCAGAACCTGTTGCTCAAATTCGCCGACCTGGTGGATACGCATTTCGAGAGGCTGGCGGTGCTCGACACACTTGACATGGGGGGGCCAATCGCGCGGACCATGCTCGGTCGCCAACGCACGGTCAATCTGCTGCGCTACCACGCGGGACGCGCAACGGGCATCCATGGCCAAACCACAGGCACCTCGATCCCGGGCGAATACGCGACCTTCACCTTGAAGGAACCCGTTGGAGTCGTCGGCGCCATCATTCCATGGAACAACCCGATCGGCTCAACTTGCGGAAAGATCGGCGCGGCGCTCGCCACCGGCTGCACGCTGGTACTCAAGCCCGCGGAGGAGTCGCCGCTGAGCGCCCTCTACCTCGGGCAGCTGTGCATGGAGGCCGGCGTGCCGCCGGGGGTGGTGAACATCGTGACCGGCGACGGCGAGGTCACCGGCAATGCGCTCGCGAGCCACATGGATGTCGACAAGGTCGCCTTCACCGGCTCCCACGTCACGGGTCAGAAGATCGTGCAGGCTTCGGCCGGCAATTTGAAGCGTCTGGCGCTGGAACTTGGAGGCAAGTCGCCGGACATAGTGTTCGCCGACGCGGACCTGGAAGCCGCCGTGCCGGGCGCCGCCATGGCCGTCTTCATGAACTCGGGGCAGATCTGCGCCGCCGGCACCCGGCTGTTCGTCGAGGACCGCATATACGAAGAATTTACCGAGCGTGTGGCCGCTTACAGCCGCACGCTGAAAGTGGGCAACAGCATGGACAACGCCACACAAATCGGCCCGCTGGTGTCCACGGAGCAGCTGTCGCGCGTGACGGGCTATCTGGACATCGGAAAAGGCGAAGGCGCTCGCCTACTGTCCGGCGGCGAACGCCTTAGCGCGGGAGACTTGGGGAGCGGCTACTTCGTGGCCCCGACTGTGTTTGGCGAAGTACATGATGGCATGCGCATTGCGCAGGAGGAGATTTTTGGACCGGTCATCTCGGCGATCCGCTTCAAGGACATCGACGAGGTCATCTCGCGCGCGAACCGCACGCACTTCGGTTTAGCCAGCGGTGTGTGGACGCGTGACATCGGCAAGGCGCATAAGCTCGCGCGCTCGCTGCGTGCCGGTACCGTGTGGATCAACTGCTACAACCTGGCCGATCCTTCGATGCCCTTCGGTGGCTACAAAATGAGCGGTTATGGTCGCGAACGCGGTGACCAGCACATCGAAGAGCACCTGCAGGTGAAATCGGTCTGGATAAAGACCGACTGAGAGGGGGTCTTGCATGATCCGACTTGTGCACCTCTTGCGACGCCGTAAGGGCGCGACCGAAAACGAGTTCAGGGCCTGGTGGCGGGACGAGCATGGCCCGCTCGTGGCGTTCCATCAAAAGCGTCTGGACATTCTGCGCTACGTGCAAACACACAGTGACCCGGCCAGCGAAGAGGGAGACCAGCGAGCAGCCACCGCCCGCGGAGGAATGGAAAAACCCTACGACGGAGTTTCTGAATACTGGTGGGTGGGAGAGCCTCTGCTTGCAGGCGCCCTCCAGACCGCTGAAGGACGCCGCGCCTTGGAAGAGATTGTCGTGGATGAACAGCGCTTCATTGACGGTGCGAACTCGCCGCTTTGGTTTGCGCACGAATACCCACAGGTAAGCGTGTTGCGCGAGCGCGCCGTGGCACGACCGAGGACCGGTGTCATGAAGGTGCATTTCGCAATGCGCGCAAAAGCCGAACTCGGGTTTGAGCAGGCACAGCATTACTGGCGTACCGTCCACGGTCCGCTGCTGCGCCTGCATGCGCCGGCGCGTGCGATGCTCTGCTATCAGCAGGTCCACCGCTACGACACGCCACTGGCCGACTCGTTGCGGGCCATGCGCGGAAGTACCGTTGAACCCTACATGGGTCACGCTGAAGCGTGGTACGACCGCCTCTGCGCGCCTACCGGTCCAGAAGCGAGCGACGCCTCGGCCGCAGCCATCAAAGATGAGCGCAATTTCGCCGACCTGCGACGCACTTCGATGATGACAGGCAAGGAACTCGTGTTCATCGACCGCAACTGGATTTAGCCAGCGACAAGGGAAATTCTTAAGCGGCCGTGTGCAACCCTTCAGAAAATCCGTATTGCCTTTGGGCTGCGGCTGGGCAAAGATCAGGCGGTGACAAGCAGCGTTAGCAACCTTAAGGAGACAGTCGTGTATTTGATCAACAGACGCATCGGCCGGACTTGCCTCGCCCTCACCTTCGCATTGCTGGCATCCATCCCGCCGGTCATGGCGCAAGACACGAAAGGCGTCAGCGCCAAGGAAATTCGTGTTGGTATCATGAGTGCCCTTTCAGGGCCCGTGGCGGCCTACGGAGTTGCGATGCAGGCTGGCACGTCCTCGTACTTCAGCATGCTCAACGAAAAGGGCGGAATCAACGGTCGCAAGATTCAGCTAGTGGGCGACGATTCCCAGATGTCCACGCCCGTCGCGCTTGCGGCCGCGCGAAAGATGACTTCCGGCGACGGAATCTTTGCCTTGGTGAATTCCGGTGGAACCCCGCAGGTTGAGGCGTTGCGCGCGTATTTGATCGAACAAAACAACGTTCCTGTTTTCGGAAGCTATGGCGGCCTGCTCGACTGGTACAACCCGCCCAAGAAAGGACTGTACGGGGTACCAGTGGTGGGGGAGGACCAAGCCCGTGCGTTGGGCCGATGGGCGGCCAAAGACGGCCGCAAAAAAGTGGTCGTACTGCACATCGAAGCCGCTACCTTCACCAAGGCCGCAAAGGAAGTCGAGACAGGTTTTCGCTCCGCCACGTCCACCGGCAGTGTGGAGCTCATAGGTCTAAAACTGCCCACCACCGACTACGCGCCAGTGGTGGTGAGGCTGTCGCAAATCAAACCGGATGCGCTGGTGGTCATGAACCAGGAGAACGAGACCATACTGCTGGCCAATGAACTACAGAACCAAAACCTGAAGATCCCGATGTACGCTTGGACGCCTTCAGTATCAATGAAGGTGATCGAGCTCGGTGGCACCGCCGTGGAGGGAATGAAGGCGGTTTCCTGGACCATCGCACCAACAGATGACACGCCAGCCGTGCGCGAGTACAGGGCCGCGCTCGCCAAATACCACCCTAACGACAAACCGGATTTCGTGTCGCTCTATACCTGGGGCGCGACCAAAATCTTCGCCGAGGCGCTATCGCGATTGAAGGGACGGATCACCGCCGACGAACTGCAAAAGGCGTTCTATTCGCTTAGGAACTTCGAAACCGGCATCGTACCCCCCGTGACCTACTCCGCCGAGCGGCATCTGGGTACGAACTCCGTTTTTCCCGCAGAGGTGGTGAACGGCAAGTGGAAGATGGGCAAGCCCATCGACACGGACAATCTAAAGTGGTAACAAAGATGAAAGTACAGGTAGCCGAACTCCAACAACGCTTCCAATCAGACACTGAACTCGAGACCCTGATCAAGCACTGGACCGCGCGGGTCGGCCTGCGTTTCGGTAACGATAGCTACGTTCTGACGATAGCTGGAGGCCACGTCTTGAGCTTCGCGGCTGAGCTTATTGACGACACTCAGTTGCGGCTGATTGGAACGGACCAGCAATGGCACGAGCAGCTTGCTGCGCTTCCGAAGCCGTTCTGGCAGGATCCGCTGATGGGCGCGATGTTCGCTGAAGGCCTGCATGCCCCGACGGGCCGATTCCGGGTCGAGGGAGACAACTTCGACCACCTGTTCCCCTACTATGCCGCCGTCCAGCGAATCGTGGAGGTGCTGCGCGAGCAGGCCAATGGCGGCCCTGTCGGCGTCAAGACGCTGCCGCGTGTGGAGCGCAAATTCGACACAGCAGTGGGGCGCTACGTGTATGTCGACGTGAAAGGGGTGCAATATCGCGTGTACTACGAGGAGACAGGCCAAGGAATTCCGGTCTTGTGTCAGCACACCGCCGGATCGGATGCTCGCCAGTACCGCCACTTGCTCGAAGACGCCGATCTGCAGCAGCGTTTCCGGATGATCGCCTACGATCTACCCTACCACGGTCGTTCAGTCCCGCCCACCGGCGTGGAATGGTGGAAGCAAGACTACAAGCTGCACCAGGATTTCCTGCTTGAATTCGTAGTGCAGTTCTCGAAGGCTTTGGAGTTGGACAGACCGGTGTTCATGGGCTGCTCGGTTGGCGGTTTCCTGGCGCCAGACCTCGCCTACTACCACGCTGACACCTTTCGGGCGGTGATTGGGATGAACAGCGCGGTCCACTTCGGGCATGTCGAGATCAGCGACATGACTCGAAGTTACTCGCATCCTAAGCTCAGTGGGGCTTGGAAAGCCGCCACCATGCGGGGCTTGATAGCGCCCGCCACGCCCGAGCCATTGCGACGCGAGATCACGTGGTGCTATTCGCAGAGCGCCCCCACGGTTTTTGAAGGTGACCTACAGTATTACCTGCGGGACCACGACCTGCGCGGCAAGCTTGGCGAGATCGACGTAAAGAAAGTTGCGGTCTACATTTTGGTCGGCGAATATGACCGCATGCGTGTTTCTCCGCTGGGCTCCAAAGCAGTGGCCGATGGCATCGCGGGATCGCACTATGAGGTAGTTCCACAGGGCGGCCACTTCCTGATGTCAGAGAACCCGGAGGGATTCAAGCAGACCATCGAACCAATCCTGAGCGAAATTGCCTCCGCCCGGCCGTGAGCAACAACTTGGAACTCTGCGCAAGGTCGCTGTGCGTCGCGATCGAGTCGTTGTCGTCAATGCCTCCTTGTGACCCGGCTCATCACGCCGGATCAGCCGTCGGCAAGAAAACTTCTCTGAAGTATTTCGCCTGCACATGGTTGGCCGGTTTGATTGATCATCATGACAACACCTAGCGAAACCAGGTGCAAAGCACTTCCTGACGTTGACCCGACATTCCTCGCGCAGGTCCGAGAATTCATCGGCAAGGGGGCCGACCGGCCGGGCTTCATTGCCCCGACGCCGGTCAGTGCGGCCGTCATCAAGCAGATGACCGAGGCCGTTGGCGACCGCAATCCAGTCTATAAGGACGAAGCGATCGCCAGAAGATCGCCGCTGCACGGCGGACTCGTGGCACCACCGTTGTGGCTCCAGAGTTGGTCCATGCCAGGGCTTGACCCCGAACCCGACGAACTGCTTCCAGACGGTACGCGCTATTTTCATTGCGCGGCCAGAGGACAGCGGCGAACACAGTTCGATAACCCGACGATTCGCGACGAACTTAACGCATTGCTCGATTCCCAAGGGTTCAATGCACCGATCGTCACCAACACTTCCTACACGGTAGAACGTTACTTGCGACCAGGCGAAAGGCCGCGCTTCTCCTCCTGGATCGTAGAAGATGTTGTCGGCCCAAAGTTCACCAAGCTAGGCACGGGATTCTTCGCGTCCATGCGAGCGGACGTCTTCGTCGGCGAGGAGAAGGTCAGCAGCATAGCGCAGCGATATCTGCGCTACAAGCCGTTCGATCACGAGCCGGACGCTGACGCAAAGCCGGCAACTAGTGTCAGCGCAGCATCGCGGGAGCTACCCCTACCGACGCTAAAACCGTTCCATTCCGATAACGAGGCGATGGTCCGCTTCGACTCGGTTCGAGTCGGCGATGTATTGCCGGACCTGGTGGTAAGACTTTCGCCCACCTTCGTGATTTCTGGCGCGTTGGCCAGCCAAGACTTCACGGATGTCCACCATGACTACCCCATGATGGGTACTCGCGGTCATCCAACGATTTTCATGAACACGATCACCGCCTCCGGCCTGATTGGCCGTTATGTGACGGACTGGACAGGACCGGACGCGGCGGTGCGTTTTCATGATCTGCAGTTAGGGCGTCCAAACTATGCAGGAGACACATTGCGGCTAACCGGTATGGTTCGCGCTGCAAAATCCGTCGAAGGGCGGCGGCTGGTAACCGTGGCAATTACTGGTCACAATGGTTTCGGAAAATGCATGGACAGCAGGGTCATAGTTCAACTGGCAAACTGACCGCTCAGCAGCCAATGCACATGCAGGCAGATGGATGGCTGCTCCGCGTGGGCCGCAAGTCGTGATGCGCTTCGACATCCCTGGGCGACCCTACTCATGGACCGATGTGCCAGTTAGACGACTCAGCGGAATCCACCTTCTTCGTGCCGTGCAGCTGCTGGCGCGCTATGGACGATGCCGGCTCGGATCAATGCCTCGATCTCCGATTCGCTGCGACCAAGTTCCTTCAGCACGTCGGCGGTATGCTGGCCCACCTGCGGCGCCCTGGGCGGCACCGAGCCCGGAGTCCGGTCAAGTCGAGGCGCAGGAGCTGGCTGCAGCAGCCCTTCGACTTCGACGAAGGTGCCGCGCGCCACATTGTGCGGATGGTGCGGCGCTTCGTTCATGGACAGGACGGGGGCAAAACACGCATCCGCTCCCTCCAGCAAGTCGCACCACTGCGCACGGCTTCTAGAACGGAACAGCTCTGTAAACTTCTGTTGCAGCGCGGGCCACTCCGACTTCTCCCACTGTTTGTCGAAATGCGGATCGTCGACGCCGCAGAGCTCGAGCAACTCCTTGTAGAACTGCGGCTCCAGCGGCGCGACGGAAATGTACCTTCCGTCGGCGCATTCGTAGGTGGCGTAGAAATGTGCCGACCCATCAAGGAAGTTACTGCCCCGCTCTTCATGCCACGAGCCGCTGGCCTGAAGGCCGTATTGCGCGGCCATCAAGAGGGCCGCCCCGTCGCTCATGGCGGCGTCGACCACTTGGCCGCGGCCCGACCGCTGCGCTTCGGCGAGCGCGGCGAGAATGCCCACGAGAAGAAGCATGGCCCCGCCGCCGTAGTCACCGAGAAGATTGAGTGGCGGAGGCGGCGGGCGATCCTTCGAGCCCATCGCATGCAGGGCGCCGGACAAAGAAATGTAGTTGAGGTCGTGACCTGCCGCCTGCGATAGTGGGCCATGCTGGCCCCAACCTGTAATGCGGCCATAGATCAGCCGCGCGTTGCGATCGTGGCAAATCTGCGGCCCCAGCCCGAGCCTTTCCATGACACCGGGGCGGAAGCCTTCGATGAGGATGTCCGCCTTGGCAACCAATTCCAGCACCAATGCGATGCCGCCGGGATCCTTGAGATTGACCGCGATGGAGTGCCGCCCGCGGCTCACCGGACTCTCGGTTCGCTTGGGTCCCCAGGCAGTTGCACTCGAAGCGCGATCAACACGGATCACCTTAGCCCCGAAGTCCGCCAGAACCATGCCGGCAAAAGGGCCAGGGCCCAAGCCAGCCATCTCGATTACGGTGAGATGAGAAAGCGGACCGCGACCGCCACAATGCAAGTTCATCTCATCACTTTCCTGTTTTCTTTCAATTTTTGGGCTCGCCGTTGCTTCAGCTGGACCGGGCACTGCGAGTTGCACCCATAAGATTGCTCCGCCGGTGCGCTACAAAGCGACTGCCGGCGATCAGCTGGTGATAACGGCCTCCCCTGACGTGAATACAACCTTGTCACGCTCCAATACCTTGCACTGGAACGCCACGCGGTCGCCGCCGTCCTTCCATACTTCGGTCCGGATGGTCTCGCCCGGGAAGACCGGGGACGAAAACCGGCCGGCGCACATTCGCAGCCGCGTAGGGTCATTGTCAGCAAGGAGACGGACTAACGCATAACTTGCGATTCCAAATGTGCACAGCCCATGCAGGATAGGCTTGCTGAAGCCGGAGGCGGCGGCCAGCCGCGGATCGGCATGCAACGGGTTGTAGTCGCCGCTCAACCGGTAGATGAGCGCGGCCTGAGGCAATGTCGCCTGATCGTAAAATATGTCGGGTGCGCGGTCTGGCCGTGCAGGCGGCTTGGGTGCCTGAGCCGCGTTTTCGCGGCCGAACCCGCCGTTGGCCCGGAGAAACATGTTGATCCCGACGGTCGCGTAAGGCTCACCGGTGGTCTGGTCGCGAATGACGCGTTTGGTGCATAGGATCGCCCCGCGGTCGACGCCTTTGTCATAGATCTCCGAGACTTCCGTCCTCGCCACGACGGTTGCCGCATTCGGCAGTGGTTTGTGGATTTCCAAAGTCTGCTCGGCGTGCAGCAGCTGTTTGTAGACAACCCCTGTCTCCGGTTTGTTGAGCCACGGCTTCGGCATCGCAAGGACAACAGCGAGAGTCGGCAGGGTTTGCAGCCCGTCTTCATAGACGTATTTCAGTTCGTCCATATTCATCGGGTCGGCACCGAGCCCAAGCCCCAGTGCGTAGAGCATGGCGTCGCGAGCGGTATAACTCTGGGCCACCTCCTCATGTGGCCAATTCATCAACTTTTCGTATTCAAGCGGCATCTGGTCTAACTCCTACGGAATTGCGATGGCGGTCATTTCAACGCCGATGCCACTACCTGCCTGTCAAGAAGACCCGCAATCTCCTGCTCGCTGTACCCGAGTTCCCCAAGGACCTGCGTCGTGTGTTCGCCGCAAAGCGGCGCATACCCACGCCGGGTGCCACTCTCAAGCGGGGGCAGTCCTGGAAAATTTGCTACCGGCACCTGGCGCGGGAACCCCGGCATATTCAGCCAGGACATGATGCCCGACTGGGTGACATGTTCCTCTTTGAGAAAATCCGAATAGGTGTTTACCTCGCTGCACATGATGCCCCGTGCGGTCAGGCGATTAACGAGCGCGGCCGTCGTATGCTCCCTGAACATCGGACGAAGCGCCTCGATCAACTCGTCACGGCCAGCCTTGCGCTTTTCCAGTTCGTCGAAGCGCGGGTCCGTCAGAAGTTCGGGGTGCTCAATCGAGTGGCAGATGTCTTCCCATTCCTCATGCCGGACAGTCGTGAGGTTGAACTGGCCGTCGGCCGTGTCATAGACTCCGCCCACGTTGGTCGACCTCCCTATGAAGCCGTCGAAATAGCTGGCGATCATGCGGGTCGCACTCATCATGGCGGCGGCATGCAGCAGGCTGTAGTCGAGATAGCGTCCTTTGCCTTCGCGTTCCCGCACAAACAATGAGGTTGAGACCGCTTGGAAAGCCGACATACCCGCGAACATATCGATCGCAGACAGTTCAAAGCGGTGCGGGTGATTATCAAACTGGCCCCGATTCTCATTGGTGATGCCAATGTACGCTTGCAAAATAGGGTCCATGGCGCGGCGTGCGGCAAGCGGACCCGTCTGCCCATACCCAGACATGGAGAGATAAATGATCTTTGGCTCGCGCGCGCGCACCGCCTCGTAGTCGAAGCCAAGACGCTTGATCGCTCCAGGCGGAAATCCCTCAAGAAAGACGTCTGCGCCGCGCAGCAGTCGCCACAGTATTTCCTTGCCTTCGGCTGTTTTAAGGTCGATCGCCGCATTGCGCTTTCCAAGCGACCCGACGACCGAGTAGGCCGTATGGCCGCTGTAGCTACGCCCGAGCAGCCGCGACCAGTCACCTCTGGGCGCTTCAACCTTGATCACGTCCGCGCCATACTGCCCCAACATCACGCCGCAGTACGGGCCGGCGATTCCGCCACTCAGGTCAACGACCTTCATACCCTTGAAGGGTGTCTGATAAGAACTCAGCTCATCACTCATATCTTGCGTCTCCTTCTGGTCGGTTGATGCGACACATTAAGCTTTGATTTGATTGAAAGGGGTGACTTTGTCGGCTCGGACATCCGCCGGCATTTCCAGAACGCGTTCAGCAATCACATTGCGTAAAATTTCATCTGATCCCCCGCCGATCCGCATGCCGGGAGAGGCAAGGTACGCGTCCTGGAAAACATTCGTGTGGAACGGCAGCCCGGCGTTGGTCACGGCGCCTGCCGCCCCCACAAGATCGAGTCCGTATGACGCGATTTCCTGGGACATGCTGGCGGAAATCATCTTGCCGATTGAACTTTCCGGGCCCGGTGCACGGCCGCGGCTCAACGCGGTGAGGTTGCTGTAATGGGTCAGCAACAAGCCCTGTTCGCGCACCCACCATTCGGCAACCTTCGCCCGTAGACCAGTGTCCTCGATCGCGGGCGATCCGTTCAGCCGCAGCCCCTTCGCAAGATTCATGAGGTCCAGCGAATGCGGTCGGGAACCGCGGCTGGCAAGCGTCAGGCGCTCATTCATCAGTGTCGTGAGTGAAACACGCCAGCCCGCGTCGACCGCCCCAAGGCGCTGCGCATCGCTTACGCGTACGTCCGTGAAGAACACTTCATTGAAATGTGATGCCCCCGACATCTGGTGGATACGTCGCACCTCGATCCCAGGCGACTTCATGTTGATGAAAAATACGGTGAGGCCGGCATGTTTGGGCGCGTCGGGGTTGGTACGGCACATCACCAAGCCCCAATCAGAAAAATGCGCGCCAGACGTCCAGATCTTCTGGCCGTTGACGACCCATTCGTCGCCACTTCGCACGGCGCGCGTGCGCACCGCCGCCAAATCCGACCCCGCACCGGGTTCGGAAAACAGCTGGCACCAGATCTCCGCTCCGCGCAGAGCGGGTGTGACAAAGCGACTGACGTGTTCAGGCGCTGCGTATGCGATCAGCGTGGGAATGCACATGCCCAGGCCAATGCGGAAGACGTTCGGCGCAGTGGCGTACTTGGCCTCTTCCTGATTGAAGATGGCCTGCATCATGGGCGACGCGCCGCGGCCCCCATATGGCTGCGGCAAGGAAATTGCCGCGAATCCGGCGTCCGCCTTTTTCGCTTGCCACGCCTTGGCTTGCATCACGTCCTCATCAGTGACCGCTCTCAGGTCCGCAACGGGAACATCATCGGCCTGCAGGCTCGCATTCGCGTCCAGGAACGCGCGCACCTCCACACGGAAAGCCAATTCTTCGGGTGTGTCTTTGAAATCCAATGTCGCCTCGTTCGGTCAAAGTAACCAGATCAGGAATGGTTTTCGCCAAAGGACGGGCGTGACCCGCTTGCCAGGCGTGACGCCAATTGCTCCTTCCAATACGGCAACGCACCGATGGCAAGCGCGAGTTGCTTGGAGCGCCGATAGAACATGTGGCAGTCGTAGTCCCATGTGAACCCTACCCCGCCATGAACCTGGATGTTCTCCTTGGCGGCCACGTGAAAAGCGTCGGTTGCGGAGATACGCGCGGCGGCAGCCGCCAAGGTGAGGTCGACCCCCGGTTCGGTCAGCGCCCAAACGCCGTAATAGGCATTGGCCCGCGCAATTTCGACGGCGGCGTAGACCTCGGCGAGTTTGTGTTTGATAGCCTGGAAAGATCCGATCGGGCGGCCGAAGGCGATCCGGCTGACTGAGTAATCACGTCCGGCATACAGGCACGCCTCGGCGCCGCCAATCTGTTCGAAAGCCACAAAGATCGCCGCCCGGTTAATCGCATTGCGGATCGACGCACGGGGATCGCCCTCGCCCATCCGCTCGGCACGGGCCTGGGTAAACGTCAGGCGCGCCAGATCCCGACTGGGATCGATGGACTGCAGCTTCTCGCGCGAGACCCCAGGCTGGTTCAAGTCGACCCGGTAGACACCGGTCCCGTAGTGGTCACGCGCTACAACCAATGCGAAATCGCAATGCGATCCATCGATGACCGGCCACTTGACACCGCTCAGCGTACCGCCCTCGGCGCGCACCTCCATGTTGTCGAAGTCGAGATCCGAAAAACCCTCGGCAGCCGCGAGAGTTCCTATGCTGGAGCCCGCAGCGACACCCGGCAACCAAGCCAGCTTCTGCGCTTCGGTCGCGCCAAGCAGAATCAACTCGGCTGCTAGATAGATCGACGACACGAACGGCAAAGGCGCCAAAGCACGCCCGAGTTCGAGCGACAACAGACCCAAGACTTCATAACCCAGACCTGCGCCGCCGTAAGCTTCGGGAATCGACGCGCCGGTCCAACCCGACGTCGCAACCTGATCCCACAACTTCCGGTCGATCGGACTGCCCCCCTCCAGCACCGCCCGCACCACGGGCAGACTGCACCGCTCGCTCAAAAGCCTGCGCGCGGCATCACGAAATTCCAGCGAGTCGTCGGAAAATTCAAAGTTCATCTTGCTCCAATCCCGTCGGGAAGGCGACCTGAGCCCACGACCTCCATGCGACGCCGTGGCTTCAGCTGCGCTTAAGAGAAATTCCGATCTGCTAGGGCGCAAGCCGCCACTGCACAAGCGCGTACGGTGGCTGGACGTCAGCATGCTGCTCGATCACCGCCTCTACGTTGGCTCCGATCATCATCTCCTGCTTGGGATCTCCCAGAAGGTTACCCAGCATTCGCACACCACCCGCGTCATCGAGTTCAACCAGGACAGCGATATACGGGCCGAACCCTTGCAGCGCAGCATGGACCGGGTGCCAGCACCTGGTCCAACTCCAGATCTTCGCTTTACCCGAGACCTCGACCCACTTCATATCGAACGAGTTGCACTGATGGCAGATCCATTCCGGACCCCATTGAAATGCGTTGCACTTGGCGCAGCGCTGAATACGCAGCACACCATCCAGCAAGCCCTCCCGAAACGGTTTGTCAAGGCCATCGTTCTCCACTGCTGGTACTGGCAGCCCTTTCGGCAAATAAGACATTCCAGCGTTCCCAGAACTCGTGTTGCTTGATACTGTTGACATTACAAGACCTCCTTCAACCCCAGCACCATGGTCGAAACGGGCGTAACCATCGGCCCTGCCACCACCGTGGCGACCTCGGCCCCCGATACTTGGGAGGTCGACGTGCCGCGTAACTGCCGCACCGCCTCGATCTGCAGTTCGAGTCCGTGCATGTAGCACTCGGCGAGGTTACCGCCCGACGTGTTGAGCGGCAACTTGCCCGTCGACGCCAAGAGGTTGTCCAGCTTGAGGAAGTCGTTGGCCTCCTCTGCCTTTACGAAACCGTGCTCGACGAGGCTCATAAGGACACCACCCGTGAAGTTCTCGTAACATTGCACGACATCGACATCGGCCGGTCCCAGCTTGGCCATTTCCCACAGATGCGGCGCGACCGGCCCGAAACTGGAGGAGTGAAAATCCGGGGCGTTAAAGGAGCGAGCCGCGCTGCGGTAGTTGGAACCCTGCGCAACGCCAAGAATGTACGCGGGTGCTTGCTTGAAGTCACTAGCACGCTCGGCGGAAACGAGGATGAGCGCTGCCGCGCCGTCGTTCTCCATACAGCAGTCGTAGAGATGGTATGGCTCGGCGATCCAGCGAGACGCGTCATATGCCTCCTCGGTGAGCGGCCGGCCATGCATGACCGCCCTTGGGTTCGCTTGAGCGTGGGCATAAGACGCCATCGCGATAGCTCGCAGGGCTTCTTGCTTGATACCGTGATCGTGCATGAACCGCATGGCCTTCATCGCGAACATTTGCGCTGGCGAGAAGATGCCATAGGGATTGAGGAATGCACCGTCCCCGGTGACGGTGCCACCGACGTTGGCCCGGCCGAAGCGGTAGAACTGCCCCTGCGCCAGCGAGCGGTAGACAACCGCCACCTCGGCCTGGCCGCTGGCGATCGCGGCAGCGGCATTGCCGACGGCAGCAGCACCCCCGCCGCCCCCGCCGCCCCATTGCATGTTCGACAAACGAAGTTCAGGGATGCCCAGAGCCGCAGCCAGTCGCGACGGATCACTGCGTTCGTTGCTGTAAGAAGCAAAGCTGTCAATCTTCTTAGGCGAAATGCCTGCATCCTCGCAAGCAGCAAAAATGGCTTTCAGCGCCAGCACAAACTCGGGATCGGGCGACTTGCCATGCTTGTAGTATGGCGTCTCGCCAACTCCGATAATTGCCACCTTGCCACGAAGCGTTCTTTCTTCCATGCATTCCCCTTCTAAATTGCTGTCGCCCGTTGACGGACGTACTTACTGAAAAAAACGATACTGAAAGTTTCTACTTCTCGTTTTGTGGCTTTCACGCGCCACCGTTCAAACCTGGCTCTTGAAACTCTCGGCGCCGGACTCGATAGGAGCATCAACTTCACAAGACTGCCGCACTTTTCTCAGCAGACGATATGGGGAAGACAGAGACAGAGTTGCATTTGGCGCAGCGGGAATGATAGGCAGTGATTTTCCGCCATGCAAGTCAGATAACTTGATCGATTGTTCAGGAACTCCAGGATTCGCCCTGGTAGCGCATGTCGGTGATCATCGATCGTCATTCATCTCGCTGAAATCTGGTGATGCCACGTCTCACGTGACAACCTCGCGTTTTCCTTGAACAATCGCTCAGGATATTTGAGTTGTAAGGCTGCGCCCGGCCCATTATTATTTCGACCCACGTGCTCCGCTTCGTCTTCTCTCATTCAGGTCCGCGGTGCTCTAGAAGCGAGGCCGCAATGTGGCATCGCGGTAGCGGCGGTTCTTGAGGGGTCTGTATTCGCGCGATATCCGGTATTACCTTCAATGGACGGGCGACAACTGCTTCCCATCCCATTTCTTCCCTCTTTCGTTTTGAGTAATCTTATGGACATCAATTCCCCTGGCAAGCTCGTTCGTCGCGCACTCGTCGCAATGCTCATGCTATTCGCAGTTTGCGCATTTGCCCAATTCCCTACCAAGCCAATCCGTATGGCGGTCCCCTACCCTGCCGGCGGAACAGCGGACCTGGTCGCGCGCTCCCTGGGCACGGCCATGTCACAGACACTGGGACAGCCTGTGCTGATCGACAACAAGCCCGGCGCTGACGGAACCATCGCGGCAGACTTTGTCGCGAAGGCGCAACCAGATGGATACACCATCCTGTTCGCAACCGCTGGCGCTCTCAGTTATGCACCTGCGGCACGCAAGAGTCTCCCTTACGATCCTGTCGCCGATTTCACCGCCATCGGGCAGATGGGCGAATTTGGCTACTTCGTGTTCGTCCACCCTTCTCTACCGGTACACAACATGAAGGAGTTTTTGGTCTATTTGAAGGCCAATCCTGGAAAGCTGAATCACGGGCAGACCGCCTCAAGTAATTTGATCATGTCGTCCACCTTCGCGCAAACGCAAAAAGTTGAATTTCAACAGGTGCCGTACAAAGGAGAAGCACCCCTTACACCCGACTTTCTGAGTGGCCGCATCGATTTCACTTTTGGATCGGGCGGTCTGATTCCGCTCGTCAAGGACGGCAAGATCCGCGCAATCGGTACTCTGCTTCAAACTCGCAGTCCGCTGCTGCCAGACGTGCCGACCCTGGCCGAATCGGGCGTGGTACCCCCCGGGATAAAAGCGTGGACCGGCATAGTCGGTCCCGCCAAGATGGCGCCGGATGTGGTGCAACGGCTGTCGCGCGCGCTCGTGGCCGCTCTGAGCCAGTCTGAAGTGCGCGAGCGCTTTGCGAGCATGGCAGGCGAGGTTCGGCCATCTACACCGGATCAGCTCAGCGTCTTCATCAAGGAACAGCAGGCTATCTACCTCAGGGATACGCGAGCGGCGGGCATCCAAGCCGAATAGACATGCAGAGGTGCTCCAGCATGCCACAACCTAACAATCTCGTCAGCCCCGGCGGAGGACCCCAGTTAAACGCGCTGGACCCACTTGCCGCGACATGAAGAAATCGCTGGACTACGTGATTCGCGGCGGTGCTGTGGCCGATGGTCTGGGCAGCCCTCTCGCGCAAGCTGACGTGGCGGTCAAGAACGGCCGAATTGTTCACGTGGGCAAGGTTAGCGAAACCGGCCGGGAGGAGATTGACGCGCGACATTGCATCGTCACACCTGGCTTCGTAGACATCCACACCCACTACGACGGCCAGGCGATTTGGGACCAGCGCTTGGCGCCGTCGAGTTGGCATGGTGTCACCACGGCAGTGATGGGCAACTGCGGCGTCGGCTTCGCGCCCGTGCGAGTGCAGGACCGCCAGCGCCTCATTGAACTGATGGAAGGCGTCGAAGACATCCCCGGCGTAGCGCTGCATGAGGGCCTGGACTGGGCCTGGGAGAGTTTTCCCGATTTCCTGAACGCGCTGGAGCGCAAGCCGCACGATATCGACTTCGGCGCTCAATTGCCACATGCCGCGTTGCGCGTATACGTTATGGGCGAGCGTGCCTCGCGGCTTGAGATGGCTACGGCGGACGACTGCGCCAGGATGCGCCAGCTCGCGACCGAAGCGATGCACGCAGGAGCGATCGGCTTCTCGACCTCACGCTCGATCAACCACAAGTCGGTCAGTGGCGCACCTACGCCGACCTTGAGAGCGGCTGAAGCGGAACTGATGGCTATCGCCCTTGGCGTGAAGGACGCAGGCACTGGCGTGTTGCAGATGATCACCGACTTCGATGGCGAGGACGTTGATCGTGAGTTCCACCTCATGCGCAGGCTTGTGGAAGCCTCGGGCCGTCCGTTGTCCTTCTCGCTGATGCAGAAGCATGGGAATCCGCACGGCTGGAAGCGCGTTCTCGAACTCACACGACATGCCAGTCGCGACGGGTTGCCAATGTTGGCCCAAGTCGCGCCGCGTGGCGTGGGGTTGTTGCTGACTTTGCAAGGCAACCGCAATATTTTCTCAGAATGCCCGAGTTATCAAGCGCTTTCCGCCCTGCCATCTGAACGGCGCGCAGTAGTGATGCAGGAGCCCAGCCTGCGGGCCATGCTGCTACGCGACCTCAAGGAGGGCGGCGACACTCTCGCGGGAAAGCGGCTGACCGACTTCCAGAACATCTTCACGTTCGGCAACCCCCCAAACTACGATCCCGGCGCGCAGTCGTCCGTGAGCGCCATAGCGGAGCGCGAAGGCCGTTCGCCGGCCGAAGTCGCGTTCGACCTCACGGTGGCTGACAACGGCCGTCAAATTCTTTATTCTCCGTTTGCCAACTATGCCGACCATAGCCTGGAAGCCTGTGGCGTCATGATTGCCGACCCGAATACCGTGATTGGGCTGGGCGATGGCGGCGCGCATGTGGGCCTCATCAGCGATGCGAGCTTTCCAACCTTCATGCTGAGCCATTGGGGCAACGCGGCCGGCCGCTTCGACCTATCGTGGTTGGTCAAGCGCCAGACCTCCGACACCGCACGCTGCGTGGGCCTTTATGACCGCGGAGTGATCGCAGCCGGAATGAAGGCCGACATCAACGTGATCGACCTCGGTGGGCTGGGTATGGCGACGCCACATGTGCAATTCGACTTACCAGCCGGCGGCCGGCGCCTTCTGCAGAGTGCGACCGGTTACGTGGCGACTCTGGTGTCGGGCAAGCTGACCTATCGGTCCGGCGAGTCCAGCGGTGCTCTGCCCGGCCGACTGGTGCGCGGGCCACAGCGCCCACCTGGAAAACAGTACCCGTCTTGAGCCGAGCCACGCAGCATGTCACCGAAGTACCACCCGACTGACCAGGAGTCCAAATGACGCAACCTGAATTCGATCTGGTGATACGCAACGGCCGGGTGGTCGACGGCAGCGGTGCGGCAGCTTTTGACGCCGACGTGGCCGTTAAGAATGGCTTGATCGCCGGTGTAGGCAACTTCGCAGGCATGGGCGCTCGGGAAATCGATGCACTCGGAAAACTGGTGACTCCCGGATTCATCGACATTCACACGCATTACGATGGCCAGGCCATGTGGGACACGCAACTCACGCCCAGTTCTTGGCACGGTGTCACCACGGTTGTCATGGGCAACTGTGGCGTCGGCTTCGCACCGGTGCGCCCCGCTGACCGCCAAGCGCTAATCGAGCTGATGGAAGGGGTTGAAGACCTTCCGGGCCCTTGCCTGAGCGAAGGTCTGCACTGGAACTGGGAAAGCTTCCCTGAGTACCTCGATGCGCTGGATGCCCAGCCGCGGGATACCGACGTCTGCGCGCAGCTGCCGCACGGTCCATTGCGGGTCTACGTCATGGGCGAACGTGCACTCAGGCTCGAACAGGCCACGCCAGCCGACATCGCGCAAATGCGCGCGATCACCGCCGAGGCGATGCGCGCTGGCGGTTTCGGTTTCACCACATCTCGTACGGTAGCTCACAAGAGCTCGACCGGAGACCCGACGCCAATGTTGCGGGCGCATGAAGACGAGCTCACTGGCATCGCAATGGGCATGGCTGACGCCGGTCATGGCCAAATGGAGTTCGTGTCGGACTGGGATCAGCCGAGTCCCGCCGGCGAGTTCGCGATGCTGCGGCGGTTGGTCGAGCGGTCCGGCCGCAGTTGTGTGTTTTCGCTTAACCAGCGGCACGGGGAACGCAGCAAAGTATGGCGCGAACTGCTTGACCTGTCCGACAAGGCAGCGGCGGATGGCCTGCCCATTCGTCCGGTTACGGCGCCGCGGCCGATCGGTTCACTGTTCGGACTCACCGGCACGCAGAATCCCTTCTCGGGTACGCCCAGCTACAGCGCAATTGCCCACCTACCCGTGGAGACGCGGGTTGTCTGCATGCGAGACCCTGGAGTGCGCCGCCGGATCCTGAGCGAGGACCCCTTCAAGGAAAGCACTTTCCCGCTGTTCAGGAACATGGGCTTCGAACAGATGTACGAGCACATGTTCCTGCTTGGCAACCCGCCGAACTACGAACCACCAAGGGAGTCGTCGATCGCGTCCATCGCCAGGCGTCAAGGCCGCACCGGTCCCGAGGTTGCGTACGACATGCTGCTAGACGACGATGGCAGCGGTTTCCTCTACGCTACGTTCGCCGGATACAACGAGTTCGTCTGCGAGCCGGCGCGCGAGATGCTCAACCATCCCAATGTTTTGATCGGTTTGGGCGACGGCGGCGCGCATGTGGGCTTCATTACCGATGCAAGCTTTCCTACCTACCTTCTGACGCATTGGGGACGCGACCGCGCGATGGGGCGCCAGCCGGTCGAGGAACTGGTGCGGCGCTATACCAGCGACCCGGCCAGGACGGTCGGGCTGTACGACCGCGGTCTTCTGTTGCCAGGCATGAAGGCCGATCTGAATATCATCGACTTCAATCGGCTCATGCTCGGCTCGCCCTATGTGGTGGCCGATCTGCCGGCCGGCGGCAAGCGATTGCTACAGAAGGCAACCGGCTACAGCGCCACGATCCTTTCAGGGCTCCTTACCTACGTGGAGGGCCGGGCCACCGGCGCGGCACCCGGGCGACTGGTGCGCGGACCGCAAAAATCTCCTTTATCCCCGCTCACATTCCAAAAATGAACCTCCTTGCACTTCGCTGGCTTCGTCCCACCACGCCCGATCAATTTGGCGTGGTCATCGAGGGGCAATTTGTAGCCTGGCGCGGAGAACGGCTGGCGGCGGGAATCCAGTCCAACTAAGCAAACACCACCGGAATCAATCACCTACTTTACAAGGATCTGCCATGAAATTCCAACCACTTCAGAAGCTTGCGTTTTACATGATTGCCGGGCTGCTGGCGTTGATGACCCACCCCGCACGAGCCCAATATCCGAACAAGCCTATACGCTTCGTAATTTGGGCGCCGGCAGGCGGCACAGCGGACGCCGCCGCTCGCGTGATCGCCACATCAATGTCGCAAACGCTGGGGCAACCTGTCGTGGTCGACAACAAACCTGGTGCCGATGGCATCATTGCCGCAGACCTCGTTGCCAAAGCGCCGCCAGATGGTTACACCATCACGATGGCGAATGCAGGTTCCTTAGGCTACGCACCGGCAACTCGCAAGACCCTGCCTTATGATCCCATCGCGGATTTCACCTTCATCGGTCAGATGGGTGAATTCGGCTATTTCGTGTACGTACATCCTTCGCTTCCGATTCGCGACCTAAAGGAGTTCGCGAGCCACCTCAAAGCCAACCCGGGCAAGCTGAACCACGGTCAGGGGAGTGCGACCGGCACGATTTTGTCCTCCGCTTTCGCGCGCGCAAACAAGCTGGATTTTCTGCAAGTGCCGTACAAGGGGGAGGCTCCTCTTACGCCTGATTTGCTCAGTGGGCGGGTTGAATTGGTGTTCGGGTCTGGTGGGCTGTTGCCACACGCCAAAGAGGGCCGGCTTCGCGCGATAGCGACCACGCTGCCCGCCCGCAGCCCCTTGGCGCCGGACGTGCCGACCTTCACGGAGAGCGGCTTTGCGCAGCCTGGGCTTAAGTCCTGGATAGGCTTGGCTGGCCCTGCCAGAATGCCGCCAGAGATCGTGGAGCGGTTGTCCCGCGCCCTGACTGCTGCACTCGGTCAGCCTGAAGTCCGCGAACGGTTCACCGTGATGGCCGGGCAGATCACCCCTTCCACGGCGGATCAATTCACAGCGCTCGTGAAGGACCAACTCGTGGTCTGGCGGAGGGAAGCGATGGCCGCGGGCATTCAAGCCGAATAGCATCCACCGAATACGGGCACCCTATGGCCGGCGACAAGGGCACCAACCTACGCAGTGATCTGTAAAAACCTGTCTCAAGAAGCTCGCATGTCCCATCGCAGCAGCAATCCATGGCCACAACGAGGATCCAGATGTAAAGTCCATTACTCATTAACACGGTCAGCGCCGGAGAGTGGCAACTAAGAGTCGATCTCGCCGCCTGTTATCGGTGGTCGCGATGTTCGGATGGGATTTGTCAACCCGGCGGGCTTCACTATCCACAGCTGCATTCATGAAGCGCAAGCGCGGCCGGACGTCGGTTGCGTGCCGCATACGCACAGCCGCGCCGGTGCCGCCGTCAGCGCTCAGAAGTGCGGCGTTCTTCCTATCAGCCAGCAAAGCTCCATCGTGTTAGCGTCACTTGTTTATCACCACTACGAAGGGGTTGCCCTGCGCGGCGCGGAAAAGGCGCGCCTTCAGGCGGACCTGGGTGACCGAAATTCATGGTGCTCCGCAATCACGGCTTGCTTACTGTGTGAAAGTCGGTACAGACGCATTCCTGGGGATGTACATCCTGGAACGCGCTTGCCGTGTGCAGATTGACGCGAGGCAGGCGGGCCAAGGTGCGAACATCGCATGGCCCGCCCTGCTTCGGAAACTGGACCGGTTGGACCCGGGTTACCGGCAGTAAGCCCGCGCCCCATCAATCGAATTTGATGCCGTCCTCCTGCACCGCCTTGCGAAACACCTCGTATTCGCTGCGGTGGATTGCGGCCATTTCGGCAGGGGTGGTCGGCACCGGCTCGAAACCGAGTTGCTCGAACTGCTCGCGCACTTCGTGACCGGACACTGCGGCCCGATAGGCTTGGCTGTAGCGGGTCACGACGGCCTGCGGCATGTTGGCGGGCCCGAAGATGCCGGACCACGGCGAAATCTTTATGTTGGCCCCTGCCTCCATGGTGGTCGGCACCTCCGGCAGCGCCGGGGTGCGCGCGCCACGCTGGAGCATCAGCGCCTTCATCTTGCTGTCCTTCACATACGGTCGCACCCCTGCGAGGGTGCCCACCAGCATTTGCACGCGGTTGGTCATCAGGTCTGTGAACGCCGGCGGCTCGCCCTTGTACGGAATGTGCGCCATTTCCAGTTTGTGCTGGGCGAGAAATTGCAATGCGGCGAGACGCGTCGTGGTATTGGTGCCCGCATAGTTCAACTGGCCGGGGCGGGCACGCACGTAGGATGCAAAATCGGCGACGCTGTTCGACGGAAGGTTTGGGGCGGTGACCCACACCAAGGTGAACAGGCCCATCTGGGTGATCGGCGTGAAATCCTTGAAAGGATCGTAGGGCACGGCGGAGGGGCCGCGCAAGAGCGGTGTGGCAATCAACGACTGGCCAGAGCCGACATAGATGGTCGAGCCGTCCGCCTGTGCCTTAGCGGCGGCGTCGGCCGCTATGATGCCGTCGCCTCCCGGCTTGTTGTCGACAATGAAGCTCTGGCCCAGCTGGCTTCCCATTTGCTGCGCGATTACGCGCACGACCTGGTCCAGGCCGCCGCCTGCGGGGAAACCGACCACGATCCGGACGGGCCGCCCGCCCACCTGCGCTATCGCGGGGCTGCCGAGGACTGCAGCGGCGGCAGCCATATTGAAGTGACGTCGACTCAAAGCCATGTTGCGGTCTCCTTAAAAAGTCTTGTAGCGGCGAGCGTCGCGGCTCGGCTGGGCACAGCCAAGTGGCACATATCCATTTAACTGCTCTAATGACCCCTGTTGCGTCATGCGTTTGCTTTCTGCGGCGAGAAGACAGGGACTTTCGCGCCATTCTCGGCATCGCCAAACACGACGCGCACGCGCTGCCCGATGGCCAGCGTATCGAAGTCGTCGGTGACGACGTTGGTCATCAAGGTTGGCCCCTCGTTCAGCTTCACATAGGCCAGCGCATACGGCACCTTGGCACGGCGCATCACGGTGAAAGAGTAGATTTCGCCCTCGCCCTTCGATTCCAGCCAGTTCGTCCGGTGGCTCCAGCAGAACGGGCACAACGCGCGTGGGTACCAGTGGTTGCGCCCGCAGGCGTCGCAGTGCTTGAGCAGCAGACGACCTTCTTTGGCCGCGTTCCAGAAGGGCTCGCTCTCGGCGCTGGTGACCGGCGCCGCATAAACCTGTTTCGTCATGGCTTCAGGCCTCCCGTTCCATGATCAGAGTGGATGCGATGTGGCGCGAGCCGAGCCAGCCGCCCAACCCCTGCGCCAGCGCGATGTCGCAGTTCTTCACCTGCACCGCCGGATGCGCCTCGCCACGCAGTTGCCGCACCGCCTCGATCACCTTGGTGATGCCACCGCGGTTGGCTGGGTGGTTGTTGCACAGGCCGCCGCCATCCGTGTTGAACGGCAGCTTTCCGACGCCCGAGATAAGGTTGCCGTCGGACACGAAGGCGCCACCTTTGCCTTTCTCGCAGAAACCAAGATCCTCGAGCTGCACCAGCACCGTGAACGTAAAGCTATCGTAGATCGAAACGTACTTGATGTCCGCCGGCTCCACGCCCGCCTCCGCGAACGCCCGCGCACCCGACCAGGCTGCAGCGGAGTAGGTGAGATCGACGTCGCCGCCCATCTGACCCTTGGTGGCCGTGCCGGTGCCGATCACCTTGACACGCGGTCGCTTCAATTCGCGCGCGATCCCGGGTTTGGTCACGATCAGCGCGCCACCGCCGTCGCTCACCACGCAGCAATCGAGGCGGCGCAGTGGATCGGCGATCATCGGTGAATCGAGTACCGCCTGGACGGTGACGGGTTCGCGCATCATGGCGTTCGGGTTATGTCGCGCATGTCGGGACGCGGCCACCCGGATCCAGGCGAGCTGCTCGGAGGTCGTGCCGAATTCGTGCATGTGCCGCATTGCGGCCAGCGCATACGATGCTGGAATGACCGCGCCGTAGGGGTGTTCCCATTCCACATCCGGTTGGTTCGGCCGCGCGGCCGTGGCGAGCACACCGCCGCCTCTTTCGCTACGCGGCCGGCCCGCCAGGGTGATCAGCGCTACATTGCACTTGCCGTCTGCGATGGCCTGGGCCGCATGCGCGACATGGATCAGGTAGGACGAACCACCGGTCTCGGTGGAATCTAGGTACCGGGGCCGCAGGTTCAGATAGTCGCACATCGACAGCGAACCGGGGCCGGGCGCGTCGGCCGCGCAGAAATAGCCGTCGATGTCCTCCTTGCTGAGTCCTGCGTCGGACAGGGCACCAGCCGCAACTTCCGCATGGAGTTGGGCGACCGACTTGTCGGGGGCAAGACGCGTCGGGTGCTCGTAGGCGCCGACGATATATGCGGGGGATCCGCGTTCCATCACACCGGGTCCCAGGTAAAAACGTCGGCGAGTTGCTCCAACGGCACGAGGGACGGAGCCATGGCAGGCATGCCATGCTCGGCGATGGTCTCGGGCGTCCATCCGCCGTCCCTGTGCATGCTGCGGACGGGTCGGCTCTGGCTCATGAGAAAGATCTCGTTCATGCGGGTAAGAAAGATCTGGCCGGTCACGTGCTTCGCGGCATCGGAGGCAAGGTACACGGCCAGCGGTGCGTTTTTCTCAGGTGGCGGCAGCTTGCGCAGGCGCTCGGCCCACTCCGGCGACCGCGGCGTGACCGCGCCAGCCATGCGGCTACCTGCAGACGGCGCGATGCAGTTCGACCGCACATTGAACCGCGCCATGTCGATTGCGATCGAGCGCGAAAGGCCGATGATGCCCATCTTGCTCGCCGAGTAGTTCGCTTGTCCCTGATTGCCGATCAGGCCTGAACTGCTGGTCATATGGATGAATGCGCCGCTTTCCTGCGCACGGAAATGCTCCGCTGCAGCCCGGCTGACAAAGAAGCTGCCGTTCAGGTGTACTGCCACCACGGAAAGCCACTGCTGCGGCGTCATCTTGTGGAAGATCGCGTCTTGTAATATGCCGGCGTTGTTGATGACGATGTCGATGCGGCCAAATGCCTCCACCGCGGCGCGCACGATTTCCTTGGCGCTGTCCCACTCCGAGACGCTGTGGCTGCTAGTGACTGCACGGCCGCCTAGCGCCTCGATCATCCGTTTCGTCTCCAGCGCCGGCGTCTCGGACCTGCCCTCCCCGTGCACGCTGACGCCTATGTCATTGATCACCACTGCGGCGCCCGCGCGCGCGAGTTCCACAGCGATGGCGCGGCCAATGCCGCCGCCAGCGCCTGTGACGACGGCGGCCTTGCCGGAAAGATTAATTTTCTGTGTCATGGATCTCCTTTCACGTTGCAACCGAAGCCTTTCATTGCGGGCCTGTCACAGGCGCTTCGAAATGTCGGCTATCGTTTCTCGCAGACGGCCGGTTCGCCTTGATGTATTGCCGCTAGGCTACGCATTCGAGTGCGACTGCGGCGCGTTGGGGTCACACGCCCATGTACATTGGCACGTTTAAAGCGCGGTTGGCTGCACAGGTCCGATTACATGCGCACCGCAACCCTTTCCGACACGGCATCGTAGGTGGCGGGTGGGCACCGGGCAAGTCAAATAATCTGAACGACCATTAACACAAGTTTTGGAGAACCAAATGCCGCGTAAGACTCTTTGCGCGCTTGGCAGCACTGACTATCTGGACTCTCGGAAGGTTTCGAATATCGCCCGTTCGACAGCGCCCGCTGGTTTTAAGTAGTAATTACCCTCTAAATAACTTAGCATATCTGATATGCTAAATTGATTGACGTAGGCGATTCGCAAAATGGCTCACTTACGTGAACAAGGCTGAACGATCTTTTTACTCAATGAGATCTGAGGCATTGCGCAGACAGTGGGAGGCCTGCCGCGCGTCACTGATTGCGGACACCATTAGGATCGACAAAACAAACCATTTAGAGGTACAGATGCACAGACTCAGCCAAATGTTGGAACCGCGATCGATCGCGCTGGTCGGCGCGAGCGATCGCTCGGTGTGGTCCAAGTTGATCTTCAAGAACTATGCTGATTTGCGGTTTGATGGTCGTTTATTCGCGATAAATCGCGAAGGCGTTGCCGTCCAGGGGACTCCTGGCTACAAGTCGTGTAGCGCAATTGGCGAGCCGGTTGATGCCGCTTTCATCTTCGTCCCTCAGCATGCCGTTTTGGCTGCGCTTGAAGACGCAGCAGCAGCTGGCATCCAGAATGTGGTCATTCTGACTTCTGGTTATGCCGAAATCGGGGCGGAAGGCGTGCGGCTTCAGGACGAGTTGATCCGGCGAGCCGACGAACTCGGTGTACTTGTTTGGGGCCCCAATTCACTTGGCTTCAACAATTTTGCGCAGCGCGTATCAGCATCGGTCATCGCAATGTCTGATCCGATCCTGCTTCCAAGCATTGCAATCGTCTCCCAAAGCGGTGCCACCGCGCGGCAACTCGATAATTTTGCACATAGCCAGAATATCGGTACCAGCATCGTTGCCGCTACTGGCAATGAAGCCCAAATCACCCTCTCTCATGTGCTCGACTATCTTGTGGATCACGAACCGACCAAGGCAATTGCAATCTTCGCGGAGTCTATCCGCGATCCAGATCTTTTCGCCACGGCGACCAAACGTGCGCTGGCACGCAAGA
>JAYUFR010000277.1:0-9700 GCA_043738625.1 Sterolibacteriaceae bacterium | reverse complement strand
TGCCGCGTGCGGCGAGATTGGCTTCGGCGTCGACCGAACTCAGACGTTCGTCCACCAGTTCCACCGGCAGGCGAAAGCGGCCTTCGAGTTGATGGGCGAAGCGGCGGCAGCGCGCGCTCATGTCGTGTTCGGCGCCGTCCATGCGCAGCGGCAGGCCGACCACCAGCAGCGTTGGTTGCCATGCGGCGATCAGCTTGGCGATGGCGGTGAAGCGTTCGTCGTTGGCGGCAACGGTGATGACGGTAAGCGGACGCGCCTGGCCCAGCAGCGATTCGCCGACGGCGACGCCGATGCGCTGGGTGCCGAAGTCGAACGCCAAAACTGTGCCCTCAGGCATGCCCGGCGGTATCGGAAAGATTGCTGAAGTCGATGCCGAGCAACTGCATCGCGGCCGGCAGGCGCGCTTCGGGCGCCATGCCGAACAGGATGTGGTGATCGGCTTCCACGGTCAGCCAGGCGTTTTGCGCCAGCTCCCATTCGAGCTGCCCTGCGGTCCAACCCGAGTAACCGAGAAACACCAGCGCTTCGGCCGGCTCGCCGCTGCTGGCCATGGCTTGCAGTACATCGCGCGAACTGGTCAGCGCGATCTGGTCGCTGACCTTGAGGCTGGATTGCCATTCGCCGGCCGGCCGGTGCAGCACGAAGCCGCGGTCGGTCTGCACCGGGCCGCCGAAGTACGCCGGGGTGCGGGAAAACGTGGCGGCCTCGGTCGAAATCTCGGTGCGTTCGAACAGCGTGGCAAGGTCCATGGCGAGTGGCCGATTGACGATAACGCCCAGTGCGCCGTCGGCGTTGTGCTCGCAAATATAGATCAGGCTGCGGGAGAAATTCGGATCAGCCATGGCGGGCATGGCGATCAGGAAATGATTGGTCAGGCTGACGGTTTCCATGAATTCCGCTCCGGATTGTACATGGCGCGCTGTGAAATCTCAAAGCCTTCACCACAGAGACACAGAGGCACAGAGAAAAGCAAAAGTAACGATAAGGCGGGCGGCTCTGCAACAGGAACGGACTGAATATTCACGTTTGATGGTTTCTTACGATTTACCTCTGTGCCTCTGTGCCTCTGTGTCTCTGTGGTGAATCGATTTTCCATGGCTAACCGGGGCGGACGATGTGGCCGGCGACGAGGCGCAGCATCTCCTGCTCGTCGTAGGGTTTGCCGAGGTAATGGTTGACGCCGATTTCGATGGCGTAGTTGCGATGCTTGTCGGCGATGCGCGAGGTGATCATGATGATGGGCAGGTGCTTGAGCCGTGCGTCGGCGCGCACGTTGCGGGCCAGATCGAAGCCGTCCATGCGCGGCATTTCGATGTCGGCCAGCATCACGTCGGGCACGGTTTCCTGCATCTGCTCCAGCGCATCGATGCCGTCCTTGGCAGCGAGCACGCGATATCCGGCCCGCTCCAGTTGGCGGCTGGCCACTTTGCGCACGGTGATTGAATCGTCTACGACCAGCACGGTCGGTGGCGACGCTGTTCGTTCCAGCGTCTTCCGCGCAATGGCTGTTTGGGTAAGGGGTATGGGGCTGCCGAAAGAACCACCACCACGGCCAAGCGCTACACCCGTGATGCCCGTGTCGTATTGCGGTTCGCGGCTCGCCAGGGCAACGGGATTGAGGATCAGCGTGATATCACCGTCGTCGAGCACGGTGGCACCGGCGATACCGGCGACACGCGCCAGTTGCGGCCCGATATTCTTTACCACCACTTCCTGATTGCCGACCAGGGCGTCGATTTCGACGGCAATGCGCTGCATGCCACCCTTGATCAGGATCAGCCAGTAGCGATGCTGCATTTCGGGAACGGCGTCTGCATCACCCAGCAGGCGCGGCAAATAGTGCCAGCGATAGCTGGCGCCTTGCCATTGCACGGCGCCTTCGACGCGCACCTTGGCGATGGCCGCGGGCTTCAGTTCCTGCGCCTGCTCCACCACGGTCGAAGGGATGGCGTAGCTGCGCGTGCCGGCCTTGACCAGCAACACCGGCGCAATCGACAACGTGACCGGCAGGTAGATGCGAAAAGCCGTGCCCTGCCCGAGCCGCGAATTGACTTCGATGCGTCCGCCCAGCGCCATGGCCTCGGTGCGCACCACATCCATGCCGATGCCGCGCCCGGAGATGGAGCTCAGATGCCCGGCGGTGGTAAAGCCGGGAAGAAAAATCAACTGGGTCAGATGCGCTTCATCGGCAACCTGCCCGGGCGCCAGCAATCCGAGTTGCTCGGCCTTGGCACGCAGCGCCGGATAATCGAGGCCGGCGCCGTCGTCATTGAGTTCCATGACGATTTCGTTGCCTTCCTGCGTCACCGAAAAAACAATCTCGCCCTGCTCCGGCTTGCCTGCGGCCTGGCGCGCGGCGCCGCTTTCAAGCCCGTGCGCAATGGCGTTGCGCAACAGGTGTTCGATCGGACTGATCATTTTCTCCAGCACCGAACGATCGAGTTCGATCTGGCCACCGCGGATGTCAAGGTTGGCGCGCTTGTCGAGCTCTTTCGCGGTCTGCCGCACCACGCGATAGAGACGCTCGGCGACGCTGGCGAGCCGCACCATGCGCAGGTTCATCAGCCGCTGCGACAGATCGCGATTGAGGCGTGACTGGCCGGCCAGCGCGGTTTCGGCATGGTCGATATTGCGCAGCAGGGTGTGCTGCACGGTGGCGACGTCGTTCACGCTCTCCGCCATCATCCGCGTCAATTCCTGGAGGCGGGTGTAGCGGTCCATTTCGAGCGGATCGAACTCTTCCTGATGTTCGGCATGCGTTGCCTGCCGCGACTGTATTTGCGTTTCGGCCTGAATTTCGATTTCGCGCAATTGACCGCGCAGGCGGATCACGTTGTCGGTCATGTCGCGCAGCGAATTCCGCAACACGCGCATTTCGCCCTCGATGCGGGAACGCGCCACCGCGATTTCGCTGCCTTCGTTGACCAACTGGTCAAGGTCTTCGGCGCGCACGCGCAGCAGTGCACGCGTCGATGGCCCCGTCGGCTCGGCCGGTAGGGTCGCTTCAAGCTCCGGCTGTGGTTCCACTAGTGGCGGCGAAGCCCGCAGCGTTTCAATCATCAACACCGCGCGGTCGAACGAGGCTTCCAGTTCTTCGAGGAAGGATGATCGCAACGGCCCCGCGTGCACCGTCTGCGCGATGCGCGTTTCCATGTGATGCGCCAGTTCGCCGACGGCCAGGGCGCCGGCCATGCGCGCACTGCCCTTGAGCGTGTGCAGCAGCCGCTGCACCTGTTCGGCACGGCCCGGATTGTCGGGCGCACTGCGCCAGTTGCGCAAGGCGGCAGCAATGGCGGCGGTGAGGTCCGCGCTTTCTTCGAGGAACAACGGCAACAATTGCGGATCGATGTCGTTTTCAAAACGGGAAAGGCGGCGCTCTTGCTCCAACACATCTGCGGCCGGGTTGGGCAACTGAGCAGGCGCAGGTTCTGCCACTGTCGGCACCAGCGCTTGTAATTCGGCGCCGAGCGCATCGGCACGTTCCGGCATGCGCTCGCTGGCGCACATGTCGACCATGTGCGCCAGGGCTTCAATGACACGGTTGATGCCTGCCTGTTGTTCGCTGTTGATTGCCGCACTGGCTGCCGCGAAGCGCTCCAGCGCCTGCTCCAGCGCATGCGCGAGTTCCTGCAACGATGCCAGGCCGATGGTCGCGGATGCACCGGCGAGCGTGTGGGCACTGCGCCTCATGTCCTGACTCGGCGCCTGCCCGCGGCAGAGCGGGAGTTGTTGGCGCAACACTTCGAGACGCGATCGCGCATCTTCGAGAAAGATCTTGAACAGGGGTTGCGCCAGTTGCAACGCGCCAATATTGACCAGCGGTGGGTTAACCGTCAATTCAGCGGGCTCGGTCAAGAAGACGAGGGACGGCGTCGCGCCGTTCTGCAATTGTGCGCAAAGCACGATCAGTGCATTGGTGTCGGGCGTGCTTGTGTCGCCGGTCTTGAGTTGTTCGACCCAGGCGGCGAACAGTACGTGGGCCTGGCGCAGCATCACCAGCAAAGGCGGATTGGCTGGCTGTTCCAGTTGCAGCCAGCGGTTCATCACATCTTCCACCACCATCGCCGTGCTGGCGAATGCGCCGAGCCCGACCATGTGGCCGCTGCCCTTGAGGGTATGAAAGGCGCGCTGAAGTTCTGACTGCGGTTCACGCGCGTGCAGTGCGGCGCTCAGCTTCGGTACTTCCTCGGCAATGGTGTCCAGCACCTCACTTGCTTCCTCAAGGAAGATTTCCAGCAATTCGGCATCGATCTGTTCGCTGCCCGCTGCGGCAAGGCGCATGGTGTCGGCGGAATGTTCGACCGCCACCGGCCGGGCGGTGAGCGATGCCACGGCCTGCTCGAGTTGCTCTGCCGATTGCGCTGCTTCAAGCGCCGCGATGGCAGCGCCGGCGCGCTGTGCGAGTCCATTGTCAGCAACGAGCTGCGCATCTTCGCGCAGTTCTTGCAGATTCTGTTTGAGTTCGCCGCGCAGTGCTGTGTCCTGCGGCGCATTGCGCAAGGCGCCAACCAGCGTGCGCGTCATTTCGGCACGGCCGGCCATTTCCGACTCGACGGTGCTGTACGGCGCCGCCTGTTCGGCTGTTTCCGCTACAGCCTTGTTGGTGAGCGATGGCGAAAGGATCGCGTCGATATCGGCAGCGCCCGCTTGCCGTTGGGTGACGAAAAAACCGAGTGCGGAAAACTTGCGCGCAACAGCCTCGAAAGCCGCGGGTTGTGCAACATATCCGGACATCGCGAACACCTTGATGCTGGCGGCGCATTCCGCCAGCACAGCCGCAGCGCGTTGCTCGCCGATCGCTGACAGCGCAGCCTCGATCCGCGCGATCGGCGTGTTCAACTGCGACAGTTCGGCATTCTTCGCCGGATTGCGGAAGAAGGTATCGAGACTCTGCTCGATCATCGCCAGGTCGGCCTGGATATCCTTGACCACTTGATGCATCACCAGCCGCTGTCGGGCACGCTGCGAGGCTTCGGCGAGTTGAGGTGCATCGGGCACAGCAAGAGTTTCACCGCGCAGCAGGGCGCTGAGTCGTCCTGCCATCAAGTCGACCCGATGGGTGAATTCAACGCCCGGTTGTCCATCCTGATGCTCCAGCTGATTTACCGCTTCTTCCGCCAGCAACAGCGCCGTTGCCACTTCCAGCGCAATACCGTCAGTATGGGCGAGCGGATCCTTGCGCAGCATGTTGGCGATATTGGCGATTGCGGCCACCAGCCGCATCAGGTCCACCTGCTTGATCGTTTCGGCAAGCGACACGAGTCGTGCCGTGCCTTCATGGAACGGCGGCAGCGCGGCGGCAAGCCCGGCGCTGAACTGGTACCAGTGCTCCATGGCCACTGCGATCTGTTCGCGCAAGGCGCGCAGGTGAATGCGCGCCGGTGCCAGATCGGCGCTTGCCGCGCGTTGCGGCATCAACTCTGCCAGGCGATAGGCATAGCGCACGCTGTCGATGTGCTCGTTGCTGTGCGTCGAGACGGCGACGATGTAGAGCATGTCGCGCAGCAGGCGCTCGGAGACGGTGGAAGAGCCTTCGATCAACTTCCTGATCTGGGCATCGAGACGCGAAGCCACGCGCCTGACCAAGGCATCGACCGTGACACCATCGAGGACGAGTACATCGAATACCGCCAGTGCCAGCCACCACGGTGCACGCGCGGCGGGCTGCAGTTGTGCCTGCTCGATGAGGCTGGTCGAGTTGCGCATTTCGCGCAGGCCACTGCCATCACTTTTGATCCATTTGAGCAAGCCGCGCTGGAACCCCAACCGGGCCATCTTCCAGCGCGCCAGCGCCGCTTCGGGCGCAAGCGCTGCGGGCTCGACTTCGCGTCGCGGCGGACGCTGGCTCAGGTCTGGAAAAAACAGGTCCGAGGCTGGCGTCTCGGTTACGCCGCGCGCGATCAACAGTTCGCGATAAATCGGAAACAGGCTCAGTGGGTGATTCGGCCCGCCATTGACGAGGTCGTCGAGATAGTTGCGCAGCGCGCCCATGCCCTGCTGCACGGACTCCGCAGCAGCATTGCCATCCGCAACCTGGTCCTGCTCGAGCGCAGCCAGCAATCGTTCGATGGCCAGCGAAAATTCGATGACGCCCGCCAGCCCGACCACCGCCAGCGCGCCATGGGCCTGGTGCACCAGCGCCCGGGCCGCACGCAAATGTGCGCCGGCGCCCGGTGTCTGGGCATGCGTGCGCAACTCGGCGCCAGCGCGTTCCAGGGCGAGGTCGATCTCACCCTTGACCCAGGACAGCGGTCCAATGTCAATTTCGGCGGCGTTATTCATTACGGAAAAGGCTATTCACCGCAGAGGACGCGGAGGACGCAGAGGAAAGCAAAACTTGAAGCTGCAAAAATTGGATGGCATTTGAATTCCTCTGTGTCCTCCTCGTCCTCTGTGGTGCAAGATTTTTCAGGTTCACGTTTTGCATTTGCTTCAGAGCTTAAATCCGGAGACGGAAGCCTTCAATTCCACCGCGAGTTCGGCCAACTGGTTGATGGACACTGCGGTTTGTCGGGTACCGGCAGTGGTCTGCTCGGTGATTTGCAGAATGTGTTGCATCGCTTCGGCCACCTGCCGCGCGATCTCGGCCTGACGCTGGGTGTCGCCGGAAATGCCGGTGATCAGTTGCGCCAGATTCTGCGATACGGACGAAATTTCACCCAGCGCCTGGCCCGTGGCGTCCGACAACCGCGCGCCGTTCACCACATCCTGCGTGGCATTCTCCATCGCCAAAACGGCGTCGTGGGTGTCGGTCTGGATAGTCTTGACGATGGCCGCGATCTGCTTGGTCGCTTCTGAAGAACGTTCGGCGAGGCGCTGGACTTCTTCCGCCACCACGGTAAAGCCGCGTCCCGCCTCACCGGCCGAAGCCGCCTGAATCGCGGCGTTGAGCGCCAGCACATTGGTTTGTTCGGTGATGTTGGAGATCAGTTCCACAATCTCGCCGATCTCCTGTGACGATTCGCCGAGTCGCTTGATCCGCTTCGAGGTTTCCTGGATCTGCTCACGAATTTCGTTCATGCCCTTGATCGAATTTTCCACCGCAGCGGCGCCCTTCTGCGCGGCTTCGAGCGATTGTCGCGCCACCTGCGCGGACTGCTGGGCACTGGCGGAAACCTCGCTCATCAATGTGGCCATGGTCAGCACCTGGTCGCCCGCGGTCTTGATTTCATGCGATTGAGTTTCGCTCGCGCGCAGCAGATCGTTCGATGTATGCGTTGCGGCGTCGGTTGCCGATGTGACACGGCCGGCCGCATCATTGAGGCGTTGTACGAGAATGGTCAGTTCCTCGATGGCATAGTTGACCGAATCGGCAATGGCACCGGTGATGTCTTCGCCGACCGAAGCGCGTACCGTCAAATCGCCATCGGCGAGTGCGGTCATTTCATTCATCAACTGCTGGATCGCCGCCTGGGTGGTGCTGTTGACGGCTTCGGCCCGGCGCTGCATGCGCTCCGCTTCTTCGCTGCGCGCGACCGCTTCTTCGCTGCGGGCCATCGCATCATCGCTGTAAACCTTGACCCCCAGCACCAGCGCCATCAACGAAAGAGAACCCAATACTGCGACGATGCCCTTCACCCCGGGGCGACTGCTCAACTCCTGCTCGACACTGTGCGCCAAGGTTTCGGTGGCCTGGGTGAGCGCCAGACTGTTTCTGACGACGCCGTTGGCTGCCTGTTTGGCCTGCAATACCGAATTCAGATCACCGCTCAAGGCATCGAAACCTTGTTGCCAGCCCTTGGCGATGGTCGTCAGTTCATCGTTACGCGCCAGACTTGAAGCGAGTGCGGCGGCTCCAATATCCTGGCCCATCTGACGCGCGCTACTGTCGTCGACACTGGCGACCGTCAATAATTGGGTGGCATTGCGACTGATGCGTTCCACCAGCAGCGGCAACGGGCCACCGGCCTGACTGGCAAGCGCCGCCGCGCGCGGCGTCTTGTCGTTGACGTCGGCGATCAATTGCGCCAGCTCGATCACATGTTGTTCCTGACCGAGCAGAAGCCGCGCACCCTTGCTGCTGATCTCCCAGCTCGCGCCCACCGCATCGAGTTCGACGCGATGCGCGGCCGAGAGCGGTTGCAATCGATCGCTCTTGCGTTCGCCGCCGCTGTTCAACGTCGCCAGCAACGCGGCAAACTGATCGTGACTGCGGTGCAAGTCGGCAAAGGCCGGTGCGGAACCATTTTGGGCACTCTGGGCCGCCCGCGCCAGTTGCAGCGAGAGCGTGCGCAACTCGGCGGCGGCGCCAAGCTGCCGGCTGATCTCGGTCTGGGCACGGTTGTCCTGCAAGGTAAAGAACACGACGCCGAGCATGGTCAGGAAAAAGAGCGTCGCCAGCGCCTGCAATTGCAAGGCCACGGGTTTGTCACCAATCAGCGGCAGCCGCAGCTTGCGCCCGCCGCCACGCGCCAGCGCGGCAGGCGCCACGTTCCGCTTCTTGATGGCAGACTTCAGTGCAGCAAAATTGAATGCCATGACAGGCTCTCCTTGGGTATCGGGTTCACAGTCCGATTTCGAGAAATGTTCTCGCCTTCAGTAACTGCGGAATTCTCAGATGAGTCCAGTGGGTGCCCTGCGCATCGCGATAGCGATCACCGCGCCATGATTGTTGATCATGTGCCGATGCGATTTCAAGTGTTGCCAGGCTCTTGAGGCCGAGCACACGCGTCACCAGCAATGCGCTGTTGATGCCGTGGCGCGTACCGACCAGCAGCAGTCGGCTGTCGGCATCACGCGTGGTCGGCTCGCCGCCATGAAAGCGCGAAAGATCGACGACGCTGAAAAGATTTCCACGCACGTTGACCAGCCCGGCATACCAGGGTTTGGTCAGCGGCACTGCGGCCAATTGCGGCGTCGGCACCACTTCACCGGCATCCGCCAGATCGAGCAACCACCTGTCCTTACCCGACTCCATCGCCAGCAGCGCAGGCGGCGGACTGCTCTGTTCGGCTGCGTTGAGACGATCAGCCAATTTTTGCTGGAATTCGCGCAGGGTGGGTTGATCAGTCATTGCAAAATCCGCTCAGGAGTGGTCCAGCGCGGCAATTCTGGTCAGCAATGCTGCCTGATCCAGCGGCTTGACCAGGTAGTCGCGTGCGCCCTGGCGCATGCCCCAATGTTTGTCGGTTTCCTGATTCTTGCTGGTGCACATGATCACCGGGATATGGCGCGTCGCGGCGTCCCGCATCAGCTGTCGTGTTGCCTGATAACCGTTGATGCCGGGCATCACCACATCCATCAGAATCAGATCGGGCAGTTCCAGCTTTGCGGCAGCGATGGCTTTTTCACCGTCGTCGGCGGTTAACACCTCATAGCCCTGCCGCGTCAGAAGATCAGACAGCATGTAGCGTTCGGTGGGTGAATCATCCACGACCAGTACCTTTTTTACCGACATCACAGCGGCGCTCTCATGCCGCCGCCTTGCGCGGTGCATGGGCGGCTACCATCGCCAGCAGGCCGTCTTTGGTGAAAGGTTTGGTCAGGTACTGGTCGGAACCCGCCATGCTGCCGCGCGCGCGATCGAACAGGCCATCTTTGGATGACAGCATGATGACCGGCGTCGCAGCGAACTGCGCATTTTTCTTGATCAGCGCGCAGGTTTGGTAACCGTCGAGACGCGGCATCAGGATGTCGCAAAAGATGATGTCCGGCTGGTGATCGGCGATCTTGGCCAGAGCGTCGAATCCGTCTTCCGCCA
>JAYUFR010000276.1:0-9752 GCA_043738625.1 Sterolibacteriaceae bacterium | reverse complement strand
GCGCACTGTTACGCGCTGCGGAACAGGTTCAAGCCGGTCTGGACCATTCAATCTAAGGAGACGACCATGTTATTGATGATCGACAATTACGACTCCTTCACCTACAACCTGGTGCAGTATTTCGGCGAACTGGGCGAGGACGTGCGCGTGTTCCGCAATGACGAAATCACGGTACAGGAAATCGCCGCGCTGAAACCAGCCCGCATCGTGGTGTCGCCCGGACCCTGCTCACCGGCCGAGGCCGGCATTTCGGTTCCCGTGATCAAGGAATTCGCCGGGAAGATTCCCCTGCTCGGCGTCTGTCTTGGCCACCAGGGCATCGGTGCGGCGTTCGGCGGCAATATCGTCCATGCCAAGCAATTGATGCACGGCAAAACCTCGCCGGTGCATCACACCGGTCAGGGCGTGTTCCACGGCTTGCCCAACCCGCTCACCGTGACACGCTATCACTCGCTCGCCATCGAACGCGCCAGCCTGCCCGACTGCCTTGAAGTGACGGCCTGGACCGACGACGGCGAAATCATGGGCGTGCGCCACAAGACGCTTGCGGTGGAGGGCGTGCAGTTCCATCCGGAATCCATTCTCACCGAGCGCGGCCATGATCTGCTGAAGAACTTTCTCGTCGAAAGCCGACAATGACGATCACGCCACAGCAGGCGCTGCAGCGCGCCATTGAGCACCGCGAAATTTTTCACGACGAGATGCTGCACCTGATGCGGCTAATCATGCGCGGTGAGGTTTCGCCGGTGATGACCGCCGCCCTCCTCACCGGCCTGCGGGCGAAGAAGGAAACCATCGGCGAAATTTCTGCCGCCGCGCAAGTCATGCGTGAGTTGTGCACGCCAGTGGTCACGCCGCACAATCCGCACTTCGTCGACATCGTCGGTACCGGCGGTGACAGTGCCCACACCTTCAACATCTCCACCGCCTCGGCGTTTGTGGCCGCTGCAGCCGGCGCAACCGTGGCCAAGCATGGCAATCGCAGTGTGTCGTCGAAGTCCGGCTCTGCCGACGTACTCGAAGCACTCGGGGTCAAGATCGACCTCACCGCATCGCAGGTCGCCGAATGCCTGCAAGCGACCGGCATGGGCTTCATGTTCGCCCCCAATCACCATCCCGCCATGAAGAACGTGGCACCGATCCGCAAGGAACTGGGCGTGCGCACCATCTTCAATATCCTCGGCCCGCTGACCAACCCGGCCAGCGCGCCGAATACCCTGATGGGCGTATTCCATCCTGACCTGGTCGGCATTCAGGTGCACGTCATGCAGCGGCTCGGTGCCGACCATGTCATGGTGGTGTGGGGCAAGGATGGCCTCGACGAAATCACCCTCGGTGCACCGACCATGGTCGGCGAATTGAAGAACGGCGAAATTCGCGAATACGAAATCAATCCGCAAGAGTTCGGATTCGAGTTGGTTCCCCATGACCACCTCAAGGTCGCCGACGCGCAGGAATCGAAAACCATGCTGCTGCAGGCGCTGGAAAACAAACCCGGCCCGGCGCGCGACATCGTCATCCTCAACACCGGGGCCGCGCTCTACACCGCCAATGTGGTGGCCTCCATTGCCGATGGCATCACCAAAGCGCGCGAAGCCATTGCCAGCGGCGCGGCACGCGCCAAGGTGGATGCGTTTGTTAACTTCACCAAACGGTTCGCCTGATGGCTGACATTCTCAAGAAGATTCTAGCGGTCAAGGCCGAGGAAGTCGCCGCGGCAAAGCAGACCAAGTCTTTTGCGACGATTGAGGCTGAGGCCAAAGCACAACCGGCGCCACGCGACTTCGTCGCCGCCATCCGGCAGAAAATCGCCGCCGGCAAACCGGCCGTCATCGCCGAGATCAAGAAAGCCAGCCCGTCCAAGGGTGTGTTGCGGCCGGACTTTCGCCCCGGCGACATCGCCGCCAGCTATGCAAAGCACGGCGCGGCCTGCCTCTCGGTTCTGACTGACCGGGAATTTTTCCAGGGCGCACCCGACTATCTGCGCGAAGCCCGCGCCGCCTGCACCTGCCCGGTGCTGCGCAAGGATTTCATGATCGACCCGTACCAGATTCACGAAGCGCGCGCCATGGGCGCCGACTGCATCCTGCTGATCGCCTCTGCGTTGTCGCTGGCACAAATGCGCGAGATGGAAAGCATCGCCCACAGTCTGGGCATGGCGGTGCTGGTCGAGGCGCACGATGGTGCAGAAGTCGACACCGCGCTGCAACTCAATACACCGCTGATCGGCATCAACAACCGCAATCTGCGCACGTTCGAGGTGTCGCTGGATACCACGCTGAACCAGTTGGGCAAGATTCCCCAGGATAAAATCGTCGTCACCGAGTCGGGCATTCTCGGCACTGCCGACGTGAAGCAGATGCGCGGTCGCGACGTGAATGCTTTCCTCGTTGGCGAGGCCTTCATGCGCGCAGCAGATCCCGGCGAGGAGCTGGCGCGACTGTTCGGATAGGCATTCCATAAAATCACCAGGAGAGACGCATGCTGTCCAAGACAGTTCGCATTCATAAAATCGGCGGCCCGGAAGTGCTGTGTTTCGAGCAGATGGAGGTCGCCGAGCCAGGACCGGACGAGATGCGCTTGCGCATCGAGGCGATCGGACTCAATCGGGCTGAAGTCGCATTTCGCGAGGGCTACTACCTCGACCCGCCCAAGCTTCCGGCACGCATCGGCTATGAAGCAGCGGGTATCGTCGAAGCCCTCGGCAAAGACGTAACGGGTTTTTCGGTCGGTGATGCTGTCTGCGTCATTCCCGGATTTTCGATGAATCAGTATGGCGTTTACGCCGAGCACGCGCTGGTGCCCGCCTCTGCGGTACTCCAGCGCCCTGCCGGGCTCAGCCCAACGGCGGCAGCGTCAATCTGGATGCAATACCTGACCGCCTACGGCGCACTGGTCGATATCGCCAAGATCCACAGCGGCGACGCAGTGTTGATCACCGCCGCATCAAGTAGCGTCGGCCTGGCTTCGATCCAGATCGCCAACGCAGTCGGCGCGATACCGATTGCCGTCACGCGTACCGAAGAAAAGGCGGCGGCCCTGCGCAAACACGGTGCGGCCCACGTCATCGTCACCGACAAGCAAGACCTGGTGGCGGAGGTGATGCGCATCACCGAAAAAAATGGCGCACGCGTCGCCTTCGACGCGGTCGTCGGTCCCATCGTCGCCACGCTGGCCGCGGCAATGGCTGCGCAGGGCATGCTGATTCTCTACGGCAATCTCAGCGGCAAGAAGAACGAAACCCTGCTTCCCTTCGGCCCCTTGCTGGGCAAGAGCCTCACCTTGCGTGGCTATGTCGTATTCGAAATTATTTTCGACCCGCAGCGCCTCGCCACTGCGAAGCAATTTATCGAACAAGGCTTGCAGACGGGACAACTTGTGCCGGTGATTGATCGGGTATTTCCGTTTGACCAGATTGCCGACGCTCACCGCTATCTGGAGTCGAACCAGCAACTGGGCAAGATCGTCGTCACCGTACCCTAACCACTGTCGCCACTGTCGCGTGGTCAATCATTTGATGAGAAGGAGCTTGCCATGGACGCACTGGGTTTTCAAAGACTCAAAGTAATTGCACTGGCGGTATCGGACATCACACGCGCGCGACGGTTTTATGGCGAGACCCTGGCGTTGCCTCCCGCGTTCGAAGGGTCGCGACAGGTCGGGTATTCGCTGGGCAATGTCATCCTGATGCTGAAGGCGGTGGCCGATGGATGGTATGCGCAGCCGACCGACCAACTCAATCCGCGCATCACGCTGGCGACCGATCATGCCCCGGATACGGAACGTGAATTGCTGGCGCGTGGCGTGACGGTCAGCAACCCGGTGCAGGCCTATCACGATGAAGGCTTCTACGTCGGCGGCTTTCTCGACAGCGAAGGCAACCGGATATGGTTCTGCTCGCCAATCGAGAGCGGGGATGCAGCCCCCGTACAGAACAAGAACACGAATTCCTGATTCCGGGATTTTGCAAAGGGAAAGCATCCCATGCAACACATCGTGATCGTCGGTGGCGGCGCCGGTGGATTGGCGCTTGCCACTCAGCTTGGCAAGCGCCTCGGGCGCAAGAAGCTCGCTGAAATCACGCTGGTCGACTCGGCCCGCACCCACGTCTGGAAGCCGCTGCTGCACCAATTGGCGGCAGGCAGTTTCGATACCCACGCCGAAGAAATCGAATACCTGGCGCAGGCGCGCTGGAACCATTTCAAGTTTCGCCTCGGCAATCTGGTCGGCGTTGATCGCATCAACAAGACTATCTCCCTGGCGCCCAGTTACGACGACATCGGTGCCGAGATCACCCCGGCCCAGCAAGTCGCTTACGACACGCTGGTGATCGCGGTGGGCAGCCAGACCAATGATTTCGGTACCCATGGCGCGGCCGAGCACACCATCAAGCTGGATAACCCGCAAGCGGCCAAGCGCTTCAATGATCGGCTGATCAACGCCTTCATTCGCGCCCAGACGGTGCCGCGTGATGCGGGCAGCGGACGCTTGTCGGTGGTCATCGTCGGCGGCGGCGCCACTGGTGTTGAGCTGGCGGCGGAGCTGCATGCGTCGGCGCGGGTGCTGGCCAACTACGGCCTCGACCACATTCATCCGGAAAAGGATTTGCAGATCGTGCTCGTCGAAGCCGCGCCGCGCCTGCTGTCGCAACTGCCGGAACGTCTGGGCGAGGCGGCGGTACGCGAGTTGCGCAAGCTGGCCATCGAGGTGCACACCAACGAGAAGGTGGTTGAGGTCACCGCCGATCACGTAAAAATGGCCAGCGGCAAGGTCATCATGTCCACGCTCACGGTATGGGCTGCGGGCGTGAAAGCCGCCGACTTTCTCAAAGGTCTTGGCGCTGACGAGTTTGGCAAAAGCGCGCTTGAGACCAACAAACTCAATCAACTGCTGGTCAATGGCAACTTGCAGACCACGCGCGACACCAACATTTACGCCTTCGGCGATTGCGCCGCCTGCCAGCAGCCGGACGGAAAATGGGTGCCGCCACGGGCGCAGGCGGCGTATCAACAGGCGATGTACCTGGCGCATGCGCTGACGCGACTCGCGGCGGGTCGCAAAGTTGCGCCGTTTGTATACAAGGACAAGGGCTCGCTGGTGTCCTTGTCCGAATATTCATCGGTCGGCAGCTTGATGGGCAGCCTGACTCGGGGGAGTCTGTTTATTGAAGGCCAGCTCGCCAAACTGATGTATTGGGGCCTGCACAAGCAACACCAGCTTGCACTGGGCGGCTTCAAGAAGACCGCGCTGATCACGCTTTCCGAACTGCTCGACCGCACCTACCGGCCGCGCATCAAGCTGCATTAACGCGCCGGGTCTTCGCAGTAGTTTTCTCCAGCCGCCACGAAAGGGGGCCGCCATGCTTGAACTGAGACGGAGCGCGAGCACTGCAACAAGGCCTTGCCGCCGGATTCGCTCGAAGCGTGCATCTGCAGCTACGAGTGCTGCGCCGACTGCGTCGCCACGGTGCTGGGCAACGTCTGCCCCAATTGCGGCGGCGGCTTAGTGCCGCGGCCGATCCGGCCAGCATCAAACTGGCACGGCGATAACTATCTCGGCAAGGACCCGGCGAGCACCACGGTCCGGCACCGGCCGGGAGATGCGGAAGCCCATGCGTGGTTCGCGGCAAAGATCAAAACCATTCAACCGGAGAAACGATAGCGCTGCCGCATGCCCGACCTGATGAGCAACCGTATTTCCGGATCACCATCGGCCCGATGATCGGCCAAATAATCGGCCAATTACGATGGTAATTTCACCGATTTTTGTTTAATCCCATCAGCTTATGGGATCAACATCATCGGCCAAAAGCGATGCCCTGATCGAGAATGTTCAGCGCATCGACCGACACCGAAGATCAGCAGTCAGAGACTGCTGAATTCCGATTCAGGCCGCCAGTTTTGCGCTCGCCAGTCGATTCAGGCTGACACCCTGTTCGGCGGCCTCTGTCGCCAGGGCGCGATGCAGGTGCGGCGGAATGCGAACGCGAAACTCACCGCTGTAGTGTTTCTCCGCCAACGGGACGGGAATGGTTTCGGCAGCGGCTTGCATGTCGGCCACCGCCTCGGATACGACCCGTCTGATTCCCTTCAGCGCGGCTTCCGGCGTTTTCGACAGCCATGACAGCGACGGAAACTCGGCGCACAAGCCAACGTGTTCGCCGTCCTCGGCCGACCAGGTAACGCGGTAGGTGTAGTGGTCAACACGCATTGCGCAGTCCCTCCAGTTTGTCGATTGCAAGCAGCACCTGTCTGACCTGATACGTCTTGGCCTTGCCTTTGTCGTCCTGGATGTTGATCCGCGGATCGCCCACCCAGGGCGTCTTGAAGATGGCGTGGCTGGTGCCCGTCTGGCGCGGCTTCCCGAAATACGCCTCGCAAATCTTCTTGAGATCGCCGAACCGCACATTGCCCGGCTCGCATCGCATCTGGTCGAGGAGTTTGGTGAAAGACGCCAGGGGTTTATGGTACCAATAGTGGCACCACATTTCAACCGGCCCGTGTGCTAGCCAATGTGGCAGACGGGCTCCTACATGAACTGGTTGAGCGAAACGCGTCCTTGACGTACTCCGGGATCTTGTCGCGCCATTCTTTGGGCACGGCCTTGAAGTAAGGCGACGATGGTGGCAGCATGCTTGAAGGAGCGCTGATTCGGGGCGAATTCGAGCGCTGCGAAGTGCCGCGCATCACCGGGCTGCCGGAACGCACCGCGCGGCGCGTCTTCAACGACGTAGTCGCCGTCGGACTGCTGGCATCGGATACACCCAAGGGGCCGGTATCGTTGCGCTTCCCCGTGGAGGTGCTGGAAAGCCTGTTTCCCCGGCTATTCCCCGAGACCTAGCTCCACCTGTTCCAGGTGCGTAGAAACACCCAAGATAAGCGTCTCCAGCTGACAGTCGAAAAGGAGTAGATAGACTGCGAATGTCCGCGCTTTGAATGGGTCGCGGAGGATGCTCGACTGTACTTAGTTGTACCATCTCGGACGACGAAGAGAATCTGGGAACACTTTGGAGGTGTGAGTTGAGAACTGAATTTTCAAGATTGCAAGTGCATGGGTTTCGCCACCTGCGCAACTTGGACCTGCCTTTGGCACCACTGAACGTGCTTATAGGTGCGAATGGCGTCGGTAAAACTTCTGTGCTGGAAGTGATGAGTTTGTTAGCCGCCTCAGCGGACGGTCGTCTACAGGAGGCGATCTCCTCGGCGGGAGGTCTTCCCAGCTTAATTACACACGACCAAAAAGAACCAATGCACTTGCGATTGACGATGCCGGTCGCGGGCAAAGAACCAATCGAATATGAACTGAGCTTGCGACCAGGTGGCTTGGGTTATGGGTTACCAGTAGAACGGCTGACACAGCGTCGACCCAGCGCAAAGGGGAAAGATCCTTTCTTCAAATTCATTGATTCTCAAGGTAGTGACATCCGGTATTTCGATGTAATAGCCGGGAAGCTGGTACAGCCAACATGGGTTCACAAACCCTTGGAAACATCGCTTTCTCAAGTGCCTAAAATGTTTCAAGAACCCGAACATTTTCGTGAAGTGCTGGCGTCGTCAACCCTATATCACGCTTTAGATGTTTCACCCCGTGCGCCGGTGCGTTTGCCACAGTCAATGCGGCCAGCTACTTTACCCGGCAGTGATGGGGAGGGCTTAGTTTCCTGTTTGTACTATTTGCGTGAAACGGCGCGAGATCGTTTTGAAGCGATTGAGGACGCGCTACACGTCGCGTTTCCGAATTTTGAGCGTATGGACTTTCCTCCAGTGGCGGCCGGGTCTTTGACAATGGCCTGGAAGGAACGCCAATATACGCAGCCTTTATACGCCCATCAGCTTTCCGAGGGGACATTGCGTTTTCTTTGGTTGGTAACCCTCTTACAAAGCCCTGGCCTTCCAACTGTGACGTTGATAGATGAACCTGAAGTTAGCCTGCATCCTGAAATGCTCCGCTTGTTGTCTGATTTGTTCCGCGAGGCAGCAACTCGAACGCAATTGGTAGTTGCAACCCACTCGGAACGGCTTGTGCGTTTCCTAGACCCTTCCGAACTGATCGTATGTGATCTGGATGAATCTAGTGGAACCGTGGTGACTCGGGCCAGCGAATTGGACTTGAACACTTGGCTGAAAGAATACAGTTTGGATCAGCTCTGGAGTCTTGGACGTCTGGGAGGGAGGGCATGAGTGTTCGTATAGCCATCATAGTGGAAGGCGCTACAGAACGTGCTTTTATCCCAAAGCTGCGAGAGTTTTTGAAAGCGCAGTTGGCGGAAAGAGCGATGCCAAAGCTGGACATATTCCACTGCGATGGACGTATTCCAACCGGAGACAAGTTAAGACGGGACGTGGAAAATCTATTGTCTGGGAAAAATGCCGCAGATGCGGTGATCGCGTTAACCGACGTTTATACGGGGACTCGAGAATTCACGAATGCTCAGGATGCCAAAGACAAAATGCGTGGCTGGGTAGGAAACGAGCAGCGCTTTTACCCCCACGTCGCGCTACATGATTTCGAGGCTTGGCTATTGCCATTTTGGGACGATATTCAGAATCTCGCGGGAAGCAATCGGGCAGTGCCTGGGGTTCACCCCGAACAAGTAAATCACGATCAACCTCCTGCCCACCGGTTGCAGGAGGTGTTTCGTACTGGCAGCAAGGGCAAGGCCTATGTAAAGTCGCGTGACGCAGCAAGAATCCTCAGGGATCGCGATCTGGCCGTCGCAGCCAAAGCTTGTCCAGAACTCAAAGAATTCTTGAACACGATCCTGGTCCTCTGTGGGGCGGCGGCTATTTGACTTGGGTGTTCCTATGTTTGGAGTAGTCACAGATGTCTTTGTTTCGTCAGAGCAAGCAGTCGATATTTCACTGCAACCGCCGGCTTCGGCCGACTAGCAGCCGCCACCTGCCTTCAGCGCCAGTTTCGCATCGAACTTCGCCCTGTCGATCACGAAGCGCTCATGTCTCCCTCTTGAAAACACGTCCACGCCGTCGTGCGCTTCGACGGTAAAGACCAGCTTCCTTCCTGCCACTTCGATCAGCTCGACGTTCGCCCTGACTTCCATGCCGGGCGGGGTGGCCGTCTCGTGGCTCACGTCGATATGGGTCCCACGGTCTGCTCGTGCGGCCAGTCGAGGTGCTGGTTGATCGCCTTGATGCAAGCCCATTCGAGGAATCCGACCAGGAAGCCGGTGGCGAATACCTCGGGCATCCGTACAAACTCCTCGGACTCGGGATAGAGGGCGGGGACGGTTTTCGAGGGCGGCACCGTGAAGCGATGTTCGTAGCGGATGCCGGGCTGCAAGGTAGGTTTCATGGGGCCTCCCTAGGGGATGACGAATCGAAGACTTGATTATGTTTTACAGCCGACGTAGTTTCATACCGGAAGGAGATGCCTATGGACACCGATGTGATTATTGCAGGGGCCGGCCCGACCGGATTGATGCTCGCCAACCAGCTCGGTCGGCGTGGGGTGCGTGTGATGATCATGGACCGGCATTCGGGGCCGGCGCAGCAGACGCGAGCGATGGCGGTGCATGCGCGTACGCTCGAGATCTATTCCAAGCTCGGCATCGCGGAGCGGGCGCTGGAACTGGGCCGGCGTGGCAACGGCGCCAATATGTGGGCAGCAGGAAAGTTGTCGGCGCGTATCCCGCTGGGCGACATTGGCAAGCGCGTGAGCCCGTTTCCGTTCGTGCTGATGCTGGGCCAGGACGACAACGAGCGGATCATGGGCGAGCACCTGCGCAATTGGGACAT
>JAYUFR010000275.1:0-9806 GCA_043738625.1 Sterolibacteriaceae bacterium | reverse complement strand
TGCTCGGTCGTCCGATCGACGAGCGCGGTCCGGTGCAGTGCGAAGAACGTCGCCAGATCCACCAAAGCGCGCCGAAATTCGACGAACTCTCCGCCTCGGTTGACCTGCTCGAAACCGGCATCAAGGTGATTGACTTGATCTGCCCATTTGCCAAGGGCGGCAAGGTCGGCCTGTTCGGTGGGGCCGGTGTCGGCAAGACCGTGAACATGCTTGAACTGATCAACAACATTGCCAAGCAGCACGCGGGTCTCTCGGTGTTCGCGGGCGTGGGCGAACGCACTCGTGAAGGTAACGACTTCTATCACGAAATGTCGGACGCCAAGGTGATCGACCAGGACAATCTCGCCAACTCCAAAGTAGCGATGGTGTTCGGCCAGATGAACGAACCTCCCGGTAACCGTCTGCGCGTCGCACTGACCGGCCTCACCATGGCCGAGAAGTTTCGCGACGAAGGCCGCGACATTCTCTTCTTTGTCGACAATATCTACCGTTACACGCTGGCTGGTACCGAAGTCTCCGCGCTGCTCGGTCGTATGCCATCCGCCGTGGGCTACCAGCCGACGCTGGCCGAGGAAATGGGTCGCCTGCAAGAGCGGATCACGTCGACCAAAGTCGGCTCGATCACCTCGATTCAGGCCGTGTACGTCCCTGCGGATGACTATACCGACCCGTCGCCCGCGACCACCTTCGCCCACCTGGACTCGACCGTGGCGCTGTCGCGCGAGATCGCCTCGCTCGGTATCTACCCAGCCGTTGATCCGCTCGACTCCACCTCGCGTCAACTCGATCCGCTGGTCGTTGGCGAAGAACATTACAACGTTGCTCGTGCTGTGCAGCAAACCCTGCAACGCTACAAGGAACTGCGCGACATCATCGCTATTCTCGGCATGGACGAACTCGCCCCGGATGACAAGCTCGCCGTCGGCCGTGCCCGGAAAATTCAGCGCTTCCTGTCGCAGCCGTTTCACGTCGCCGAAGTGTTTACCGGTTCTCCCGGCAAGTACGTCACGCTCAAGGACACCATCAAGGGTTTCAAGATGATTGTGGACGGCGAGTGCGACAGTCTCCCCGAACAGGCGTTCTATATGGTCGGCGCCATCGAGGAAGCGTTCGAAAAAGCCAAGACCCTCCAGTAATCCGAGGCTGAGAAAGAACCATGGCCATGACCATTCAAGTCGACGTCGTCAGTGCGGAAGAATCGATCTTCTCCGGACTGGCGGAATTTGTTGTTCTTCCCGGTGAAGCCGGTGAACTCGGCATATTGCCCGGGCACATGCCGTTGATGACGCGCATCAAGCCCGGTGCCGTGCGCGTCAAACTGCCGGGCCAGGAAGCTGAAGAGTTGATCTTCGTTGCCGGTGGCTTGCTTGAAGTGCAGCCGGGGCTGGTGACAGTCCTGGCGGACACGGCGATTCGCGGCAAGGATCTCGACGAAGCCAAGGCGATGGAAGCAAAAGCAAAAGCCGAAGAAGCCATGGCCGGCCGCGAGTCCAAAATTGACTACGCGCGAGCCCAGGCCGAGTTGGCAGAAGCCATTGCCCAATTGGTGGCAATCCAGCGTTTGCGCAAGCCCAGACACTGAGCCCCACCTGTAAAAACGGCAACCTTATTCAGGTTGCCGTTTTTTTTTGGCGAAAAATTCGCTGACGCAATCCACAACGCGCCAATAGTCGAGTGCCAACTAGCCGAGGGACTTCAACCGTTTTTCCAGCTGTGCGACATCGTCGCGCAAGCGATCAACCTCACTGGTAAAAGCGGAAATATCCTTCGGCGTTACCAGAGTCCGCCGCTCTTCCGTCAAGTAGTCGGTGACGTTTTCGGCGAGGCTGACGAAGGCCTGCTTTTGCCAGGTGGCCAGCGCTTCCAGGGTGCCGACGATGCGGTGCGCCGCAATATCGCCAACGGCTTTTGAAAGGTCTTCCTCAATATCCCAGCGCAGGTTGCGCAGCACGAAACCGAGTGCATCGGCAAACTCGGCGGAACCGGTGATATGAGCGGCGCCCATCAGGCGGTCACTCCCTTGCAGCGCCAGCACAGCGGCTGTCAGCGGCAGAACGATCTCGACATCGGGCTTGTCCCCGGCATCCGTCTCCGACAAGCGACCATCCTCAGCGACGAGGCAGTCCAGAAGCAGCGGCGGCATCGACAACCGCGCGTGGCGTCCGGCATATGGCCTGAGCTTCTCCGTTGCCCAGGCGTTTTGCCCGAGCACGTGATTCAAGGACTGCAGCAGCGGCTTTTCGAAAATCATCAGGCCAACTGCTGGATGCCGGCGATAACCCAACCACTGCTCCCGTCCACCGGTTTGCTGAGATGCCACGCTTCTTCGAAAACTTGCGGTGTCGTGTCAGCACTCTCGCGCAACAGGCCCGAGAAGCGCACGCTGGCGATGTGGCGGGCCTCTTCGGTGGAGATGCCGAGCAATGCGGCATCGAGTTGCACCACGTCCGTCTGCTGCTGTACCCGTCCTCGCTCCTGATACTGCAACTGGACTTCGGCAAAGAATTCCGGTGTGCTGAACTGTTTGATGTCCTCCATGTTGCCGGCATCGTTGGCGGCCTGCAAGCGCACAAAGTTGAGCTTTGCCTGACGCAAAAAACCAGCACTGTCGAAACCGGCAGGGACCGACGCCGTGCTTGGGTTGAGCGTTTCCGCTGTTGGTGTGCCAGACGGTACTTGCGCCACCGGTGCGTAGCGTGGTGGGGTGTATCCATTGCCATGGGCCGCACTGTCTTGCGTCTGGGGCTTGCGCGAAAACAGGCGAAACAGGGTGACGGCCGCAACAGCCAACAGCGCAATCATCAGGATGTTGGTCATGCCTTCGCCCATGCCGTAGTGGGAGAGCATTGAAGCGAGACCTATCCCGGCAGCGAGACCGGCGATGGGGCCCAGCCAGCGACCCATGCCAGGCGACGCAGGTGGTTGTAGCGCCGGTGTTGCCTGCGGAGTCGCAAAGCCTGGTCGTGCCAGCGGCGCAGACTGAGGTGAAACATTGCGACTCATGCCGAAGGATTGGCCGCCACCCAGGCGCCTGGCATCGGCGTCCTGCGTGCACAGACCAAGGGCAAGTATTGCGGTAAAAAGCGAAATGACGATGCGTTTCATAGGTTTGTTGTTCAAAATTTGTAAGCGCGATGGAGGGCGACAATGCCCGCTGTGAGATTGAAGTATTCGACTCGCTCCAAGCCAGCTTGTTCAATCATGGTCTTCAGCATTTCCTGGTCCGGGTGCATGCGAATTGACTCGGCGAGGTATTGATAACTGATGCCGTCATTGGCCACTTTCTCACCCAGCCACGGCAGCACCTTGAACGAGTAGAAATCATAGGCTTGAGCAAGCGGCTGCCACACCTTGGAGAATTCAAGCACCAGCAGGCATCCGCCGGGCTTTAGCACGCGGCGCATTTCGGCCAGGGCTTGTTCCTTGTGCGTCATGTTGCGCAGACCGAACGCAACCGACACGCAATCGAAATAATCATCCGGAAACGGCAGCTTCTCGGCGTCGCATTGTGCAATCGGAGCGATGATGCCGTCATCCATCAGCCGATCACGACCCACCGCGAGCATGTCATTGTTGATGTCGGTGAGCCAGACCTCGCCATTCGATCCTGCCTTTCGCGCAAAGGCGCGCGCGAGATCAGCAGTGCCACCGGCCACGTCGAGGACTCTGCTGCCGGGCCGCACGCCGGAAAGTGCAATGGCAAAGCGTTTCCACAGCCGGTGCAGGCCGGCTGACATCAAGTCGTTCATGATGTCGTAATTGCGTGCGACCGATGAAAACACGCTGGCGACGTGCTGCGCCTTTTCTTCCTCCTCGACTTGCTTGAAACCGAAGTGAGTACTCATATCAGTGGTGTCCGTGGCCGTGTGTGGTTTGCTTGGGCGTCGTATCGTCATCGCGATTGGCATTGGCCGCTTCGAGACGGCTCAGATATTCCTGCCACAAACTGTCCTGACGGACGCCAAGGTTGTAGAGCATGTCCCACGAGTAAAGTCCCGTGTCATGACCGTCGGAAAATACCGGTTTGACCCCGTAGTTGCCAACCGGCTCAACGGCGCTGATGTCGACATTCCGTTTACCGGTTTGCAAGACCTCCTGTCCCGCCGAGTGGCCGCGTACTTCTGCCGAGGGACTGAACACACGGAGCAATTCATAGGGCAGCTTGAACCAAGCGCCATCGGAGAATGTAATTTCCATCACCCGCGACTTTTGATGAAGCTTGATCTCGGTGGGAATCGGTGCATCGGGACTGAGTCCTGCCATGGCATGCGGATGAAAAGAAGGAAGAGCCTAGTTTACCGCGCGGCTTGCTCAAAGCTGGCTCTGTCGTAATCTTCACCGTGCTCCAGCAATCGCGCCAGACGGATTTGGTAATGGCCCACACCATCCTCAAACTCGACCGTGCGGCCAGCACGAAAGCGGCCCGGAGGCAAAATCACGCTGGGTGGTTCCTTGGTAGGTGCTACAGCCGGCAACAGAAACCCTGGCTGCATCGGTTCTTTCGCAGCGTTGAGGCCGGCTGCCTTGAAAGCAATGGCAGAGGCCGGCGCCGGCAGCAGTGTCACCCCGACCTGCAGCTTGTCTTCGAATCCAGCGCTGATCCAGCAAACCGAAGCGAGCATGAAACCTTTCATGCCCGCCGGCTGGATTGCAACCAGCTGGCCAAGTGTCAGTTGGGCACCGCCTTGGGCCAGGGGTCGCTCCAGTCGAAAGCCGGAGACATTCTCATCAAACACGGTCCAGCCACGCTCAATATGCGGGTTCGGGGCTTTTTCCGGCACGCCAATTTTCAGTCCGCGGGTTGAACCAAAGATCGCCATTGCTTCACGCTGCTTGCGTATATCCGTGCTGGTTAAAGTCACCGGAGCCGCGAGCGACATGCCGCCAGACAGTTCGTCGAAAATCGACGCAACATTGGATATCAGCTTTCCGCCCGGCACGCCCGGTTTTCGTTCCAGGTGGCGAGGAATTCCGCCCTGACACCACGCCTGATAGAGCTTCTTGAGCAGTTCCCCGCACTCTGGCTGGGTGCAATCGCTGCCAAGGTTCAGCGTTTCAGGTGGCGTGTTTTGATCAAGCAGCGTCTGACGCGAAAGAATGCTCTTGCGCAGTTCTGCGGTATCCAGAAATCGGGCGCCGGTCCCTGTCGCAGGGCGATAACTGGCCGCCTGGTCTGACACAAGGTCAACGCATAGCGGAACAGCTTTCAGTTCTGCGGGTGGAACCGTGAGCAGCACAAGCTTGGAACCCCAGCGTCGCGCCCAGCGTTCTGTCCAGGTGATCTGGGGCAACCGGAGTCCATAAGGCCCGGCTGCCTGAAACAACATTGCGGCGGCATAGGGCGCCAGCGGAGTGACCTTTGTCGCGCCATAGCGGGTTGTGTCATCTACGCTGATCATAATCGTGCCGTGCTGTTCTGCCAGCGCCAGCAACTCATGCAAACGTGACCAATGCATCGGCGCCAGCGGCTGCCGGGCGCGGGCATAATCAAATTGCTGTTGCAGCAGAATTTCGAACACGCGCTGTAGCGCAGTCGCCAGAGTTGTCTGGGATTGCAAACTATCGGCGACTGCACGCAGATGACATTGAGAGAGCGCATGCCACATGGCGCCGCCCGTCTTGAATGCGGTCTGCCCAGCCATATCCAACGGCACGGGCTTTGCGGCAAAGCGTTGTGCATTGTGATTCTGCACTGATTTGATTGGTACCCACAGCGCGTCGAGTATCGCAAGACGTTCTTGTGGGTCAAGCTGGGCGCAGGTCAGCAGATCGATTTGCTTGAGCAACTCGGTATGGACTTGCCCAAAACTGTTGACCGGAAGCGCAGCGATCCAGATGTTGCATGCGGCAACTGTCTTGAATACGGGCGGTTCAGCCGAATCCAGGTCGGGAAGATCAAAATTCATAGTGGGGGTACGAGGGATGAGTTGGCGCCAAAAAACTCTATCAGTGCAGCGCTCATTGCTGCGTGCACTGCATCACGTTCCGGCCGAACCCGCTGTGGCACCTCGCGGCGTGCCGTAGCCCAGATAGGCGCAGGGAAATGGCTGTCATCCTGCCATCGTGGAATCACATGCCAATGCAAATGCGGCGTCATGTTGCCGAGGCTGGCAAGATTGATTTTGTCCGGGCGCATCAGGCGGCGCAAGGCCATCTCGGTGAGGAAAACGATTTTCATTATGTGCTCGCGCTGCCGGGGAAGCAAATCACCCATTTCCCGTACATGCTCGCGCCAGATCACGCGGCAAACCCCGGGAAAGGCATCGCCTTCCTGGCCGACGACGAGCACAACGCGGCAATGACGGTCGTCCCAAACGACCTCGCCGCCTGAGTGTTGGCATAACTCGCAATCGATTGTCTGAGCGATATTCATTGAGGTTCCGTTTGTATGTCCGGCGACTGTACTCGCCATGCCGGGGCAGATTGCAACCGATTACCTTTAGAAACAATTCCATACGGGTAGGTAACCGATTGCTGGATAAACTGATGCTCATGCCCGCCCATATTTTAAAGACATTCGCACTTGCGGCGTTGCTGGTCGCAGTTCTGCCCGGTCTGGCCGATGCCTCCATCGATCCTTTCGATACCGAGTCTTCGCTACCACCACCACCTGGTTTTACGCAGAACGGGGAAAGCGATTTTCAACCTTGCCGACCGGCATCTACAGGTATGTCGCTTTCGTTGGCGGCAGTGGTCGACGCGGCGCTTTGCGCGAATCCGCAAACGCGCGAAGTCTGGGCCAGCGCGCGCGTACAGGCAGCGCAGGTTGGCGTCGCCAAGTCGGCCTATTTACCCTCAATCAGCGCAAATGCTGCGTCCGGTCGCGTGCGCAGCAACGGTATCAATCTCGACCAACGCGAACTCGGCGCTTCGGTTTCGCTGCTCCTGTTTGATTTTGGCGGACGGGCGGCCGCGCTGGAAAGTGCGCAGGCGTTGCAGGCGGCGGCCAACGCGACGCAGGATGCGACGATTCAATCAGTATTTCTTGCCGCAGTCCAGAATTACTATCAGGTCCTTGCGACGCAAGCGGCGCTGGACGCGGCGAAAGAGTCAGAAAAGGCTTTTCTGGAAAGTTTCAAAGCAGCTGATGCACGCTACAAAGCCGGGGTGGCAACGTCTGCCGACAAACTTCAGGCGCAGACTGCATGGTCACAAGGGCTGCTGAATCGCATCAAGGCCGAGGGCGATGTCAAGAATGCCCAGGGCGCGTTGGCCAATGTCATCGGGCGTGACGCAAATCGCACGGTGCTGATTGAAGTGGCAAACCAGACCAATCCACCCGACCGCTTTGAACAAAACGTCGATTCGCTGGTGGAACAAGCCAGACAACGCCGGCCCGACTTGAAGGCGGCAGAAGCGCAGGTGCGCGCTGCAGCGGCCAATGTCGATGTGGTCAAGGCCACAGGGCGGCCGACTCTGTCGCTAGGCATCAACACATCGGATCAGCATACGCAAGGATTGGCGGAGGCGAAGACTTCTTCCATCGGGGTGACACTCAACATCCCCTTGTTTTCCGGTTTCAATACCCACTACAAAATTCGCGCGGCGCAGGCACAGGCCGAAATTCAGGCGGCGCAGACAGAACAGTTGCGGCTGCAAGTGGCGCTGGATGTGTGGAACACTTATCAATCACTCATCACCGCCACTCAAACCGTGCGCGCCACGGTGGATTTGTTGAGCAGCGCCGAACAGTCGCAGCGGGTTGCGAGTGGGCGCTACAAAGCCGGTGTCGGCAGCATCCTTGATGTACTCAATGCCCAAAGTGCCCTGGCTTCGGCGCGCCAGCAGCGGGTGCAGTCACTCTACAGCTGGAACGTGGCACGTACCGCACTGGCCCGGAGCATGGGCACGCTGGAGCGCAATACTTTGCAGGAAGGATCAGCCCCATGAAGTTTCCCCTCAAACGCCCTTGGCTTTACGCCTTTATTGTCATCCTGATTGGTGGCGGCGCCTATGTCTGGTATGCAAAGTCCACAATCGTTCCGCCCGAGCAGCGCTACAAAATGCAGGCTGTCGAAAAGGGCGATGTGACCCAAAGCGTGGCTGCCAACGGCACCCTCAATCCGGTGATCCTGGTGAATGTCGGTACCCAGGTTTCGGGTACGGTGAAAAAGCTGCACGTGGACTTCAATGATCATGTCGAAAGGGGGCAAGTGCTATTGGAGCTGGACGACACGGTGCTCTCTTCCCAGGTCGGGCAGGACGAAGCGAGCCTGAAGAACGCCAAGGCATCGATGGATTTGGCGCTGGCGAATGAAAAACGAACCAAAAGTCTTTTCGTCCAGGAATATGTCTCGGCCCAGGATCTGGACACCGCCCTCCAGGTGCGCAAGTCGGCCCAGGCACAGGTCGAACAGGTGCAGGCCCAGTTGCAGAAGGATCGCGCCAACCTCGGCTATTCCATTATTCGTTCGCCGGTTTCCGGTGTGGTGGTGGATCGCGAAGTGGATGTTGGCCAGACCGTGGCCGCGAGCTTCCAGACGCCGACACTGTTCAAGATTGCCCAGGATCTTTCCAAGATGCAGATCGACTCCAGCTTTGCCGAAGCGGATATCGGTGCCATCAAGGTTGGCCAGCCGGCGCGCTTCAATGTGGATGCGTTTCCCAACCGGGCGTTTCACGGTAGCGTGCGGCAACTTCGTCTCAATCCGACCACGACGCAGAATGTCGTGACCTATGACGTGGTAGTTGAAGTTAACAACCCCGATCAAACTCTGTTGCCGGGCATGACGGCCTATGTGAATATCGTCGTCGCCCAGAGCAAGGAGACGCTGCTGGTTCCGAATGCCGCGCTGCGCTTCAAACCAGCCGACCTGCCCCCGGTCAGGGCCGCAGACAAGCAGAAAAAGAAACGCGATGCCGCGTCGGGAACTGTCTACGTACTGGACGGCGAAAAACTGAAACCGGTTGTCGTCACTCTCGGCATCACCGACAACCGCAATACGGAAATTCTTGCCGGCGAACTCAAGCCCGGCGACAAGGTGATCATCGGCGAAAACCAGGCGCCGCCGGACACCACAGCGTCGCCCAACGGCGTGCGCATGCGGATGTTTTGATGTCGGCAACGCAGCCACTGATTCGTGTCGCCGGTCTTTACAAGGCCTACGACACGCCCGCCGGACCTTTTCCGGTACTGAAGGATGTCGATCTCGACATCGCGCCGGGCGAGTTCGTGGCCATCATGGGGCCATCCGGTTCCGGCAAGTCGACTTTCATGAATATCCTCGGCTGTCTCGACAAACCGAGCAGCGGCGAATACATCCTCGATGGCAACAGCGTCGCCACCCTGTCCGGCGATCAACTCGCCAATGTACGCAATCGCACCATTGGTTTCGTGTTTCAGGGCTTCAACCTGCTGCCGCGTATCAGCCTTGAAGACAATGTGGCTCTGCCTTTGGTCTATAGCCGTATCGAAAAAAGCGAGCGCCGCGAAAGAGCGCGTCAGCAACTGGAAAAAGTCGGACTCGGCACCTATGCCCGGTCGTTGCCCAATCGCATCTCCGGTGGTCAGCAGCAACGCGTGGCGATTGCGCGCGCCTTGGTGAACCGGCCGCCGCTGATTCTGGCCGACGAGCCCACCGGTAATCTCGACAGCCAGACCAGCGAAGAAATCATGGCCGTGTTCGAGGCGTTGAACCGCGAAGGCATCACCATCGTGCTGGTCACCCACGAGCCCGATATCGCCACCCACGCCAGGCGGCTGGTGCGTTTCCGCGATGGTCGCATCGTGCATGACGGCGACCATGTCCACGAGGACATACCGTAATGTTCATGACCTTGTTAAGCCAGGCCTGGAGCGCCATGGG
>JAYUFR010000274.1:0-3260 GCA_043738625.1 Sterolibacteriaceae bacterium | reverse complement strand
GGATTACAACATCAATTTCAGGACGCGGTGCTGGCCGGCAAGCTGGGGCCGACATTGGCAACCGGCCATTTTGAAATTTATGTGAACGCCTATCGCGGTCGTTTGGTGGAGGCGCTGCGCGACAACTATCCGGTGCTCTACCGGGCCATGGGTGACGATGCCTTCAGTCAGCTGGCGCGTACCTATATAGCCGAGCAACCCTCCCGGTTTCGCTCTATCCGATGGTTCGGCGATGATCTGACAGCGTTTGCCGAGGCGCATCCGGATTTGCTGCCGCACCCGGCGCTGGCTGATCTGGCGCGGATGGACTGGGCGCTGCGCGGCGCCTTCGATGCCGCCGATGCGGATACTTTATCGCCCGCCGATGTCGCCACAATCGCGGCGGAGAAATGGCCCGGCCAGTGTTTCGTCCTGCAGGCGGCAGTGCGCCTGATCACGCTGCAATGGAACGTCGAGCCGATCTGGCAGGCGCTGAATCAGGACGAAAATGCCGCGACCGATGCGCCGCAAGCACTGCAACATTCAGTTCTGGTGTGGCGCCGCGAATTTGAGTGCCATTGGCGTTCGCTTGGTGCGCGTGAAGCAACGGCGCTGCGTGTCATAGCCGATGGCGGAACGTTTGCGCAAGTTTGTGAATCCCTTGACGATGATGCCAATGCGGCGCAGACAGCAGCGATGTATTTGCGCCAGTGGATGGAACACGGGCTTTTGGAAAAAACTCTTTAAGCGATTTTTCTGTTGCCCAAGGGCAGCATCAGAATGGCATCCCGGTTACTCCAGGAGAAACATGCAGTAGCGGCCTCGCGCCACGGCAGCCAACGGCTGGCGATGTGCTCATCGGGGGCGATCTTTACTTGCGTTCCTGCGGGAACCTCAAGACTGAATACGTGCTCGACATTGTGCGTAACGCCAGGCGCATAGCGGTGACGCCATTCGGCAAAAATTTCAAATTGGCTGGAGATACACCAGGACAAAATCTGATGTGCGCCTGCTTCAATACCGGTTTCTTCGCTGACCTCGCGCAACGCGGTTTCGATCAGCGTTTCATCGTCTTCCTGACTGCCGGTGACGGATTGCCAGAAGCCCGGATGTTTGGCGCGTTCCAGCAGCAAGACTTGCAGATCAGGTGTGTGGATGACAACCAACACTGAAACCGGCTTCTTGTGACTCACCGCTGGCAGGCGCTTGAGCTAAACGGCCTCGGTCAGCTGTTGCCGACTTCGACCTGAGTTTCAACCTTCTGCCGCAGACGAATGTGCAATTCGCGCAACTGCTTTTCATCCACGTCGGAAGGTGCGTCGGTGAGCAGGCACTGGGCGCGCTGGGTCTTGGGGAACGCGATCACATCACGGATGGATTCGGCGCCGGTCATCATGGTAACGATGCGGTCAAGGCCGAAGGCAAGTCCGCCATGGGGAGGAGCGCCGTACTTGAGTGCATCAAGCAGAAAACCGAACTTGAGTTGCGCCTCTTCCTCGCCGATACCTAGCGCGCGGAACACGCGTGATTGCACTTCCGCGCGGTGAATACGCACCGAGCCGCCGCCGATTTCCCAACCGTTCAGCGCCAGGTCGTAGGCCTTGGCCATGCAGGCACCGGGATCGGTTTCCAGCAGCGCGTCATGGCCGTCCTTGGGCGAAGTGAACGGGTGATGACAGGCGTTCCAGCGCTTGCCTTCCTCGTCGTACTCGAACATCGGGAAGTCCACTACCCACAGCGGTTCCCAAGCCTTGCCGTTGAGGAATTTTTTCTCGTGGCCGAGCTTGGTGCGCAGCGCACCCAAGGCATCGTTGACCACCTTGGTCTTGTCGGCACCGAAAAAAATCAAATCGCCGTTTTGTGCGCCAGTGCGCTGCATGACGATCTTCAGCGCGGCTTCGTTCAGGTTCTTGACGATGGGCGATTGCAAACCTTCTTCATTGAGCTTGCTGGCGTCATTGACCTTGAGGTAGGCCAGCCCCTTGGCACCGTAGATCTTGACGAACTCGGTATAGCCATCAATCTCGCCGCGGCTCAGGCTGGCGCCGCCGGGCACGCGCAGGGCCGCGACACGACCACCGCTGGTGGCTGGACCACTGAATACCTTGAAGGCCACGTCGCGCATGGCGTCGGTGACTTCGGTCAGTTCCAGCGTCACGCGCAGATCCGGCTTGTCGGAACCGAAGCGAGCCATGGCTTCGGCATAACTGATGCGCGGGAAAGGATTGGGCAACTCTACCGCCAGTGCCTCGCGGAACACGACGCGGATCATTTCTTCCATCATGGCGGTGATTGAGGCTTCATCCATGAACGAGGTTTCGATATCGACCTGTGTGAATTCCGGCTGGCGATCGGCACGCAGATCTTCGTCGCGGAAGCACTTGGTGAGCTGGTAGTAACGGTCGAAGCCTGCCACCATCAGCAGCTGTTTGAATAACTGCGGCGACTGCGGCAACGCGAAGAACTGGCCGGGATGCACGCGCGACGGCACCAGGTAATCGCGCGCCCCCTCGGGCGTGCTCTTGGTCAGCATCGGCGTTTCAATATCGATGAAGCCGTTGGCATCGAGAAAACGGCGGAAGGCCATCGCCGTCTTATAACGCAGCATCATGTTTTTCTGCATCTGCGGCCGACGCAGGTCGATGACGCGATGGGTCAGGCGGACGTTCTCCGACAGATTCTCTTCGTCAAGCTGGAATGGCGGGGTGACAGCCGGATTGAGCACTTCCAGATCGTGACAGAGAATCTCGATTTCACCCGATGCGAGATTGCTGTTCCCGGTACCTGCCGGACGCTGGCGTACCTTGCCGGTAATTTTCAATACAAATTCATTGCGCACATCTTCGGCGCGGGCAAACATTTCGGCCCGATCGGGGTCACAGACGACCTGCGCCAGACCTTCGCGGTCGCGCAAGTCGATGAAAATGACGCCGCCGTGATCGCGACGGCGATGGGCCCAGCCGCAAATGGTGACGATTTGGTCAACGAGGCCGGCATTGAGCTGGCCGCAGTAATGGGTACGCATAGGGGATTTCGTGCTGAAAGAAGCCGCTTCGGGCGAAGGATTACTCGTTTTGTGCGCGCCCGGCCGGATTGATCATGGGCGGGGCGACGACGCCCATGGAGATGATGTATTTAAGGGCGGTATCGACGCTCATGTCGAGTTCGATGACATCCGCCTTGGGCATCATCAGAAAAAATCCTGAAGTCGGATTGGGCGTGGTCGGCACATAGACGCTGACATATTCACCGCGCAGATAGTTGACGACATCGCCGCCCGG
>JAYUFR010000273.1:0-27024 GCA_043738625.1 Sterolibacteriaceae bacterium | reverse complement strand
ATCGAAACCGAGTTCGACTTCGAGCTTGATGCTCTTCAGCGTCTTGCCGGCATCCGCCCACGGCACCTTGTAGCGCAGGTCCGGTGAGATGTCGTTGTCGTAGCTCCACTCATGGATGCCCATCTTCTGCGACAGCAGGTTGGTCATCGGTGGCGGACGTTCGCCGACGTCGTCGCCGGAAAGCAGCTTGTCGATCGAGATCGCCGCTTCATGGCCGTGTGCGACGGCCCAGATGATGTTCTTCGGTCCGAACGCGGCATCGCCGCCGAAAAATACTCGCGGCAGGCTCGACTGCATCGTGGTCTTGTCGACCACCGGCATATCCCACTGCGCGTCGAACGCGATGCCGAGATCACGCTCGATCCATGGAAATGCGTTCGCCTGGCCGACTGCGATCAGCACTTCGTCGCACTCGACGTATTCGTCCGGCTCGCCGGTCGGCACCAGCGTACGGCGGCCTTTCGCACCGCGCTCGGCACACACCTTCTCGAAGGTCATGCCGGTCAGCCGGCCGTTCTCGTGCACATATGTTTTCGGCACGCGGTAATTGAGGATCGGGATGCCTTCGTGCATCGCGTCCTCTTTCTCCCACGGCGAGGCCTTCATTTCCTCGAAGCCCGAGCGCACGATGACCTTGACGTCCTCGCCACCAAGCCGGCGCGCCGAGCGGCAGCAGTCCATCGCAGTATTGCCGCCGCCGAGCACGATCACGCGTTTGCCGACCTTGCTGACGTGCTCGAAATACACCGATGCGAGCCAGTCGAGGCCGATATGGATCTGGGCGGCAGCTTCCTGACGCCCCGGCAGATCGAGATCGCGTCCGCGCGGCGCGCCGCAGCCGACGAACACTGCAGCGTAGTTCTCGGCGAGCAGCGCGCGCATCGAGTCGATGCGGCGTTCGCCGACGAACTCGACGCCAAGGTCGAGGATGTAGCCGGTCTCCTCGTCGATGACTGCCTCGGGCAGACGGAAGTGCGGTACCTGCGTGCGCATGAAACCGCCGGCCTTGGCGTCGGTCTCGAACACGGTGACCTCGTAGCCGAGCGGCGCCAGATCTCGCGCGACGGTCAGCGAGGCCGGTCCGGCGCCAATGCAGGCGACGCGCCGGCCGTTCGTTGTCGCTGGCGGTTTCGGCAGGCGCTCGCGGATGTCGTCCTTGAGATCGGCCGCAACGCGTTTCAGTCGGCAGATTGCGACCGGCTCGGGCTTGCCGTCTTCACTTGCCTCGACGCGGCCGCGCCGGCACGCCGGTTCGCACGGACGGTCGCAGGTGCGCCCGAGAATTCCCGGGAACACGTTTGATTTCCAGTTGACCAGGTATGCGTCGGAATAACGCCCGGCCGCAATCAGGCGGATGTATTCGGGAACTGGGGTATGGGCCGGGCAGGCCCACTGGCAATCGACGACTTTGTGGAAATACGCGGGAGCACGAATATCGGTTGGCTGCACCTCAGCCTCCTGGCTGAAACGCGGGGGGAAATGGCTGGGCGCGAGCCTAGTCCCTGTGCCATCGCGTGGGAAAGGTGCGACGCACCATCCATAGAATCGTGGCGCCGCGTGCTTGCGCATGTTTTCTGCAACTCGCACTGTCACGCATTCGTCAACGTCATGCCTTCCTTCCCCTGCGCAGCGGGGGAAGCGGCAGCAAGCGAACGCGTCAGCCGCCCTGGGCCTCGATCGCCTTGTCCTGCTTCGCCTTGTCCTCCTGCAACTGCTTTTCGACGGCTTTCGCCTTGTCGAGCGCTTTCAACTGATCGTCGAATACGGTTTTCTGTCTCACCGCAGTGGGCTGCGTGGCTGCTGCGGTCTTTGCAGCGTCGGCGTCCGCATCGGCGGATGGGTGGCCGCCGCACGCAGCGAGAGCGAGCAGACTGGCGGCAATCAGGATCGAGCGACACATCGCGTACTCCAAGCGTGACGGTATCCGCTAAAGTCTGCACCGCACGTTCGATCGGAACAAGCTGGAGGATGCACGGATGACGAACCCGTCACGCTGGCGGCTCGACGGCCAGACCGCGCTGGTCACCGGCGCGAGCAAGGGCATCGGCCTCGCCTGCGCGCGCGAGCTGGCCGCGCTCGGCGCGGATCTGCTGCTGGTTGCGCGCGACGAAATCCATCTCGAACAGACCCGCGTGGAACTCACCGAGGAATTCCCCGAGCGCACGATCCTGGTTTGCGACGCCGACGTCTCCGTGCAGGAGCAGCGTCTCGAAGTGTTCGACTGGATCGCCGATCTCGATGTCGAACTCTCGTTGCTGGTCAACAGCGTCGGCGGCAATGTCTCCAAACCGGTGCTTGAATACACGCTCGACGAGGTGCGCGCGCTGATCGAGACAAACGTGCTCAGCGCGTTCGAGATGTGCCGCCTCGCGCATGCCTCTCTCGCCGAACACGGCAACGCGGCAATCGTGAACGTCGGCTCGGTATCGGGACTCACCCACGTGCGCACCGGCGCGCCGTATGGGTTCACGAAGGCCGCGCTGCACCAGCTCACCCGCAACCTCGCCTGCGAATGGGCTGACGACGGCATCCGCGTCAACGCGGTCGCGCCGTGGTACATCCGCACGCAGCGCACCGAAGGCCCGCTCGCCGACACCGACTATCTGGAGGAAGTGCTGGAACGCACGCCGATCGGCCGCATCGGTGAACCGGAGGAAGTCGCATCGGCGGTTGCATTCCTGTGCCTCCCGGCGGCGAGCTACATCACCGGCGAGTGCATTGCGGTGGATGGGGGATTTTTGCGCTATGGGTTTTGAGAGGCGGGGAGGGATTCAATTCCGACGTGCATCGCGTTGGAGGGAGCCATCGAACACGTGTTGGCGTGTGCGGTAGCGTAACCACCACGAAGGTGGCAATGCCGTTCGCGTGGTGGCTGGTTGAGTTTGTCTCCGACCTGCTGAATCTGGGCATCGGTGAAGGTGCCCCGATCGCAACCCTTGGAGAGTACTGGTGCAGCAGGCCGTTGGTCCCAAGAAGGGGATGGTCATGTTTTCGTTGCTGCCACGCTGCCAGGCGGAGTATGGCTCGGCGAAGTAGCTCGTCGCAGCGAGTGCGATGTCGATCGGTGCGTGTTCGGCGAGCTCGCCGCCGTTGTCCCAGGTGAGCGTGTGCACCCGGGGAGGCACGGGATGCACGGCATGCCGGATCGCTCGCACCTTGGGTTCGGACTCATCGCTGGCCACGCGCCGCATGCTCAGCAGACCGGTCTTGCGCTCGACCAGGGTGACGAGGCGAACCCAACCCTTGCTGACGGGGGTGTCGCGTTTCCAGTCGCCGACCCGCTTGCGCGTTTCGACGATGGCGGGACGCTGGGCGATGCGCCGACCGCAGAAACAGGCATGAATCGCTTGGTCATGGTCGCGCATGGCATCCCGTCGCAACCGCTATGCGTACTGGTTGTCCGGGCTGTCCACACGCTCTTCGCGAACGGCTTTGACGGTTTCGATTGAGGCCGGGGGTCTGGGTACGTGCACATAAATGCAAGGCGGCAAGACAGCGTGCCGTAATTTGCACGCCGACAGTTTTTCCAACGAAAAATGCGAATTTTTTTCCGGGATCTCCAGACTTCCTCCGAATGCAATCGGGCACCTATCGCATCTGCGGGGCCGTTTTCAGCTGCGAGGCATAACACAATCCAGTCGAAGCCGCGTGCGTTGGCTTGGCTCACGAGCGCAGCGACGCGCGCTCGTACCGCACCAGCATGTGCCCATCGACATCACCGCGATCCAGCGCAATTTGGACGCACTGGAACGCGGCCGCGGCAGTTGCCGCAGGGACCGCCGACGTTACGATACCTCTGCAGCGCTTGGGTGCAGCTCGCGTCAGCTTCAGCGCTGCATCAACGCGACTGATCGGTGCATACGCTGCCCGGCCTGCTCGGAGGGCGATCGCTTCGCGGAAATCGTTTGTCGCCTCGTACCAACAACCTCATCGTGAGGCGGTGGCAGGTTTCGCGACCATTGCAAGACGCTGCGATACCCAGCCGTAACCCTGTTGGCGCGCGCTCGCTGCGAGGTCGTCGTGCGCTTTCGTCGCCGCAGCGGAATTGCTACCGCGGCCCAGCAATTGCACTGCCGCCAACCGCGCTTCCATCGCCATCCCTGTCCAGCGACGTTTGTCGGCATCGTCGGCCAGTGCGCGCAAGGTGCTAATGGCCGTGTCGCCTGCGCCCGTTTCGCCCTGCAATTGCGCCAGCGCGATGTCGACCAGCAAGACTTCTGCACGCTGATTGACCTGGCTGTGCAATGCGCGTGCATGCGCCGCTGCCTTGTCGCGCGCCGAAGTATCTCCCAGCGCGGAATAACACAAGGCCAGCAAACTCTCACTCACGGCCTGACCCGCAGTCTCCTGGCTCGCCGTCCAGCCATTGCGTGAAGATTCCAGAAACCCGCGCGCATCGGTCCACTGCTGTTTTCCCATCGCGATCTGCCCGAGTACCAACTGCGCATTGGCGGCACTGAAGGTATCGCCTGAGGCGGTCGCCTTTTTCTCGATGGTTTTCAGGCTCGTCACAGCCGCATCGACATCGCCGCGATCCAGCGCGATCTGGGCGCACTCGAAATCGGCGCTGGCAATCTGCCCCACATCGGCCAAGGCCTTGGCTTCGGTCAGCGCCTTGTTGCAGATGTCTCTGGCGTGCTTCAGTTCTCCGCGTTGCCGCAGCAGATCGCTGTAGGTCGCCAGCGCAAACACATGATGCGATCGTGCACCGGCTTGTTCGTCCAGCGAAATCGCCTGTTGATACAGCGCGGCCACTTCATCGCTGTCCGACTCGTCGGCAAGCAAGGTGGCCAAGCCGGTCAGATTCCACGCCTGACGCGCCAAATCGTTGGTTTCACGCGCAATCTGGAGCGACTGGCGCACGGCTGTTTCGGAGCCATCGCGATCACCGGCGCTCCACAACATGCGAGAGAGCTCGTCGTAGATCATGGCGACTCCGCCGAGATCGCCAATGCCTTGATAAATCGTCATCGCACGCTGATAGGTTTCACGCGCCGGCGTGATCTGATTGCGGGCGAACAACAGATTGCCGAGATTCTGATACGACAGCGCCTCGCCGTGCGTATTTCCAATGTGCGCGTAGTCCGCTACCGTCTTGCGCAACATCGATTCCGCCGCAGGCGTGTCGCCGGACGCGATGCCCAATTGCAATTGCGCATTGGCGATCAAGCCGGGCTCACCGCGCGCTTGCGCGAGCTGCAATGCGCGCTGCGCGTGAGCGCTGGTCGCCTTGGCGTCATTGCGCACGCTGGCAATCTGCGCTGCCGCGAGCTCAAATCGGGGATCATCCATGACGCCCGGCAACTTGCGCAGCCTGGCCAGCACGATATCCGCTTCATCGGCTTTGCCGGCGGCGCACAGCGAATCGACAAGCTGCAACGGGTATTCGGGATTCTGCGGACGCAATGCAGCGAGCTTGCGCAAGATTTCGACCGTGCGTGGATGATCGGCTTGCATCCGGTATTGCTGCGCTTCGATCTGCAGACGTTGTTCTTCTGGCAAGTCGCTCGCATTGGCCAGCGCTTGCTTCGATGCGGCCAGCGCCTTTGCCCGATAGCCCAGCGACGACCATGCCTGCGCCAGATACATGTAGGCGGGCGCATAACCCGGCGCTTGCGCAATCGCCTGCAACAATTCATCGCGCGCGCGCGCAGGATCGTATTTGTGCAATGCATCCAGTGCGAAACCGATATGTCGCGCCACATCCGAAGTCGGTGGCTGCGCATTCGCGGCCATGCGCAGGGTGCTCGCGCTCAAGGCACTGATGCCGAGCTTGTCGCGCAATCCGCCGCCAGCCGCGATCACCAACGCGGGCAGATCGGCGAGCGCGCTGGAGTGCGACAGATCAATGATCGTTGATCCGTTGCGCGCATCCTGCAGCGCCAGATCGAGGCGCAGCTGTGGTTCATCGCCAGAACCGGATACGAGATAACTTCCGCTCAGCACGTAGTCAGTTCCCAAGCGCCGGCGCAATGTGGCCAGACTCTGCGCCGCATAACCACCAGCCAGCGGCGCGGCGAGATCGGCGCGCGCCGGACGCACCAGCTCGTCCGGCAATGCGTGCAGCTGGCCACCGGCCGCGATCTCGGTCGCCAGCATCTCGCCCAACGCCGGACCCAGCCACGCGTCCTTGGCATTCTGCGAAAGATTGTTGAAGGCGACGATGGCCACGGCCGTGCCGGGCGGGTTGCTCACCTGCGCCGGCGGTTCTCGTGGCATTTCACGCCACGCAATCAGTGCGACGATCACAACGACCCCGACAACCATGCCGGCGATCAGCGTGCGACGACGCAACAGCGCGGATGTGGCGACCACGGTTTCCGCGCTGGCGCCAAGCTGGCGCCGCTCCGCATCCCGATCGGCATTCCACTGGTCGCCGACGATCGGCGAAAGGACAGCGCCGGCAGTCGTGGATTCCGCGACCGCGAGTGCCGACGATGATGGAGCGTCCGCGACATCGCGCGTCGACACGCCATCCCGCACGCTGATCTCCGCGCGCGCGATGCGCGACACCGGAGCCACGAAGCGGTAACCCCGCTTGGGAACGGTCTCTATGCTGCGCGCCTCATGCTCGGCGTCGCCCAGCGCCTTGCGGATCAGCCAGATGTGTTTGGTCAGGTTGGATTCGTCGACGAAGCCGCGCGGCCACAGCACGCGCATCAGCTCGTCCTTGCTGACCGCGTGGCCGGCCTGCTCGACCAGCAGCACCAGTGTATCGAACACCTTCGGCGTCAATGTGACCGCTTGGCCATGCGCAAGCAGGCGACGCTCATCCGGATCGAGCTCGAACTCGCCGAAACGATAGAGCGGTTTTTCCAGCGCCGACATGGGCTTGGCCAAGGCAGGATTTCTGCCAGAAAAATACCAGAGAAACGGATACGACATTGAGGTCGCGGTTCGCCATCTTGCGCCAAGGCCGACCGATCGCGCATCCCCAAGGGGGCATTACAACAAATCACCGCGAAACAGCGCGATCGGCCGGCTGTTTCGTGACGCACCGCCATCGGACGGACAACCGTCAGGCGCACAACGGGAGGTAAGGACATGCGACTTCACCTGATCACCTGGGTACTCGTGCTGGCGACGCTGGGCGTTCTTGCCACGTCGGTGCGCGCGCAATCCAGCGGCGGACCCTACCGCTTCGACAAGAGCGTGATCGCCGGCGGCGGTGGAGTCGCCAACGGCGGCAACTACCGATTCGCCTCAACGCCCGGCCAGGCCACCACCGCCAGGATCAGCGGCGCGTCGTACGTGTTCTACGGCGGCTTCTGGACTCCATCGGCGCCCGCATCCGATGCCATTTTCGCGAACGGTTTCGATCCATAGGTTTCGATCCATAAGGGAGACAAGTCATGCGTATCTTCATCGCGGGCCTGATCGGTCTGCTTCTGTTCGGCACCGGCGCGGCGCCGGCCCAATCCACGACCGGCAGCGCGTTCACCTACCAGGGCGAACTTCAGGACAACGGCGTACCGGCCACCGGCAGTTACGACTTCGAGTTTGCGTTGTACACCGCCGCCACCGGCGGCAGCGCGGTCGATAGCGTGGATATCGGCGATATCGCAGTCGCCGCCGGGCTGGTCAATGCCGCGGTCGATTTCACCGACACGCCATACAACGGCCAGGCACTGTGGGTCGAAGTGCGCGTGCGGCCGGGCGGATCGAGCGGCAGCTATACGGCGTTGTCGCCGCGACAATCGCTCAGCGCGGTGCCGTACGCGCTGTACGCATTGAACGGAAATCCCGGGCCGCAGGGACCGACCGGTCCCGCGGGACCGATAGGACCAGCCGGCGCGAATGGCGCACAAGGACCTGCGGGACCACAAGGTCCGCCCGGTCCGCCGATCTCGTTGCCGTTCGCGCAGACCATCAGCAATGCCTCAGCCGCGTTCGCCGTCAGCAACAGCGGCGACGGTCTCAACGGTACGAGCAGCAGTGCCGGCAACACCGGCGTATACGGTAACAACACCGGTGGCGGCAAAGGCGTGTTCGGTGCCAGCGCTTCCGGGCAAGGCGTCGCGGGTGCGAGCACCAGCGGTCAAGGCATCCACGGCGCGAGCAGCACTGGCAGTGGCGTGTACGGAACGACGGCGGGCACCAGCGGCCAGACCGGCGCCGCCGGTGTATGGGGCGACAGCCATAATTTCTACGGCGTCTGGGGCACCAGCGTTGCAGGAGATGGCGTACATGGGAACAGCGCGGCAGGTCCCGGTCAGGGCGCGGGCGTCGCTGGCTTCGACACGGCCAATGGCGACGGCGTTTTAGGCATCAGCACGACCGGCAACGGCGTGGACGGTCAAAGCACGGGAGCCGGCGCGAGTGGCGTTTACGGCCACAACAGCACGGGTTATGGAGTTTTCGGACGCAGCGATTCCGGCTACGGCGTGGGCACCGACGGTCCCGCGTTCCAGGCGCGCAATCAAGGCGGTTGGGTCAAGGCGATGTTCGTCTACAGCCCATTCGCGGCTCCCGGAAGTCAAATCCTCTCTTGTTACAACTCGCAACTCGCGGCCAATTCCGCGTCGACTCCTCCTTGCGGTATCGGCGTCGCGAATCCGCAGGCAGGCGCCTATACATTCGATATGGGATTCGAGATCGACGATCGGTTCATCGTCGCAACGCCAGTTGCCGGACGCGGCGCATTTATCGCAAATCTCGGAATTTGCGTTGGCGGCCAGTTTTGTTCGGAAGTGGTATTTCCGACTCCCACAAGCGTGAACATTACTACCTTCGATAATGGCGGTGGTCTGAGCAACACACTGGTTCACGTTATCGTGTTTTAGGCGAAGGCCGGGCAGAGGAAATGGGGTCAGACATCTTTTTTGCGCTGACACCGACCATCGCATCTTCATCGGGACGGCGGTCGCGGTCGCCGCGGGCATGAGACAGCCGCTCGCGATGCGGTGCGGCTTCGACGCTCGAACGCCATCACCGCGCGCAGTCAGCATGTAAGCAGCACTGCACTCAGGGAGGCAACCATCATGCGTACTTCCACTTCCATACTTTGTCTTGTCCTTACCGCGCTGCTCGCACTCGCAACGCGCGACACATCCGCGCAAGCCGTCGGCAGCGCGTTCACCTACCAGGGCGAGCTGCAGGACAACGGCGTGCCGGCCACCGGCAGCTACGACTTCGAGTTTGCGTTGTTCACCGCCGCCACCGGCGGCAGCGCGGTAGACAGTGTGGATGTCGGCGATATCGCAGTCGCCGCGGGATTGGTCGACGCCGCGGTCGATTTCACCGACACGCCGTACAACGGCCAGGCGTTGTGGGTTGAAGTGCGCGTGCGGCCGGGCGGGTCGAGCGGCAGCTACACCACGTTGTCGCCGCGACAATCGCTCAGCGCCGTGCCGTACGCGCTGTACGCGCTGAGCGGAAATCCGGGGCCGCGGGGGCCGGCAGGACCCGCAGGTCCGCAAGGACCCGCCGGGGCGACGGGGGCACAAGGACCTGCCGGGTCCGTGGGACCGCAAGGGCCAGCCGGTTTTGTCACTTTGCCTTACAGCGGAACAGATAGCTCAACGCTTTCGCTCTCCATCACCAACACCGACACCAACACCTCCCAAGATACCTACGCCGGATACTTCGATTCACAGCACGGCGTTGCACTGCGTGCTGATGGTGCAAATATAGGAGTAGAAGCGACCACCGAAGGCGGGGGGCCTCCGGGCTATCCCGTGGCAGTTTTTGGCCGCAACTTCGCGTCAGACGTTGGTGTTGGCGTGTTCGGGCAGTCCGTGAGTGGCCCAAGCGTTTACGGATCTGGTTCAGGGGGCTTTCCGCTGAGCGATCTGGGCCTCGTAACTGCCTCACATGGTGTCGTTGGCGTCACCGACGCCACAAATGGCGCCAATCCGAACGCCGGCGTGTTGGGATTGAATACCGCCAACGGCCCCGGTATGTACGCGAAGAGTACGGGCACCGGTTTCGTAGGGTCGGCGCTGATCGCGACCAATACGACCAACGGCGGAAGCGCGCTCTATGCGTACGGGATTAGCAATAGCAGCGCCGCGGCCGTCATCACGAACGATACGACAAGCAGCACCAGCGACATCCTCCAGGCGTGGAATCAGGCGGCAGTCAGATTCCGGATAAGCACGGCCGGCGAAGTCTACGCGCACGGTGCGTTCCACCCGAACGGAGTCGACTATTCCGACCGGCTTCCCGCCGCCGCCGGACTCGAACCCGGAGATGTCGTTGTCATCGGTGATGACGGTTTGCTGCACCGCTCGACCATGAAAAACGAGACCGACGTTGCGGGCGTCTATTCGACCAAACCCGGCGTTGTCGGCCAGCGCGAAGACGAGCAACGCGTCGCGATTCCGGTCGCTCTCGCAGGCGTGATTCCGGTCAAGGCGACATTCGAAAACGGTGCGATCCACGCCGGCGACTTGCTCGTATCGTCGTCAACTCCCGGCCGCGCAATGCGCGCGCCGAAAGATCCGCAGCCGGGAACGGTTGTTGGCAAGGCGATGCAGAGACTCGAAGCCGGAGCCGGCGAAATCGAAATGCTGGTGATGTTGCGCTAGGAACCCAACGATGAATCCGCGCTATTTTGTACGACACCGAATGCCGCGTCCGCGCCCTTGCGCGGTTGCGAGCGCAATCGCTTTGGCGCTTGCGCTTCCGGCGGCGGCGGCGGCGGCGGCTGCGGCGTCGACGTCCGGCGTCGCCTCGACGTTCGCTCCGCACCAGCCTGCATCCATCGTCGTCGCCAACTGCAACGACTCTGGTCGCGGCAGCCTGCGCGACGCGGTCGCCCGCGCGGTCAGCGGCGACCTCGTGAACCTGAGCGAGCTCAACTGCAGCACGATCACGCTGACCAGCGGCCAGATCGAGATTCCACAGAACGATCTCTACCTTAAATATTCCGGCGAAGGCGGCATACCGCCGACCATCGAAGGCAACCTCAGCGGTCGCATCTTCCATCACACGGGCACGGGAACGCTCAGACTGGTGGGGCTGATCATCAGGCAAGGCAAATACGACAACACCAACGTCTATTACTCGGTGCCGGCATCGGGCGGCTGCATCTATTCGGCTGGCAGCGTTTATCTGATCGGCAGCACGGTGACGAGTTGCATCGCGAAAGACACCCGCGGTGAAGATGCGGCTGGCGGCGGTATTTATGCCGCGCAATCGTTGACGCTCAAGCACAGCGTCGTATCCGAAAATACGGCGACCTCGACTGCGCGATTCGCCGACGGCGGCGGCGTGTTCGTACACGGCGCCATCGACGCGGAATACAGTTCGGTCAGCGGCAACATCGCGTCCGGCCTCGGATACGAGAATTTTGGCGGCGGAATCGAAGTGGTCAACTTCGGCACTGCCCCTTCGCTGATCGCGAACTCGACAATCGAGGGCAATCGCGCCGATCGCGGCGGCGGTCTGTTGGTCAGTGGCAGCGGTACAAATGGCGCTGCGGTGACGATCCGGAACAGCACGATCTCGGGCAATACCGCCAATGTAGAAGACGGTGGTGCGTATTTGCGCGGACCGGTGACACTCGCCAACAGCACGATTGCATTCAACGCAGGCTATCGCGGCCTTCTGCTCGACTCATCCGGTTTCGCCGTCGAATTCGAAAGTTCCATCCTGGCCGACAACGGCAACAGCGATCTGGGTGCATTGGCCAACGTCACGATCACCGGCGCAAACAATTTGATCATGGCCACCGGGGCCGACGTCGTGGCTCCGCCGGACACGATCGCCGCCGATCCGATGCTCGCACCGCTCGCCAACAACGGCGGCGCGACCCTGACTCACGCGCTTGGCGCCGGCAGTCCGGCGATCGACGCCGGCAACAACGTCGCCGGCCTGGCGGTCGATCAGCGTGGCCCGGGCTATCCGCGCGTGTTCGGCGCCGCTGCGGATATCGGCGCATTCGAATGGCAATCCGTGGACGACACGATTTTCGTGAACGGTTTCGATCCCTGAAGGTTCGCGCGAATGATCGACTGCATGACTATCGCTCGCCAGCCCCGCAGCCACCGACTGCATCCGGCGCTCATTTGGGGCGCGACGGTGGTCATTGCCTCGAACTTGATCACCTTGATGGCCCAGGTGCGCCCGTGAACACGGTCAATTCTCGTCATCGCCGGCTGCATCCCGCGCTCGCCTGCGGCGCATTGTTGTACGCCACCGAGGACTTGCCCTTCATCGGGATGTTCCTGCCGACACGCTTCGCAACCTGGCTGGTGAGCTGATCACATGAATGTACGCATCGCACACTTTCGCGCCGAACACCGCTACTACGTCGCAGCGGCGGTCGGAATCATCGCCGTCGTACTGGCGGGTTTCAGCGTCGACGTCGACCTGCTGTCCGACATGAGCGGTGTGAGCTGGCTGGTGCGCATGCACGGCCTGGTGATGCTCACGTGGATCGCATTGTTCTTCACGCAGGCGCTACTGGTGACGCGTCACCGCGTCCACCTGCACATGCGGTTGGGAATCTTCGGCGCGGTATTAGCGCTCATTGTCGTGGTCGCCGACACGGCAACAGTTGTCGTTGCATGTCGGCTTGGCGGCAATCACATGCCGCCCGGCATGCCGCGATCGCTCTTTCTGGCCTTCGGGTTATTCAACCTGCTGACGTTCGCGATCCTGGTTGGAGCAGCACTCGGCTTGCGACGCCGCCTCACCGACTGGCACAAACGGCTGATGCTGCTCGCCGCGATTCTGCTGCTCGACGCGGCGCTGGCGCGCTTCATCGGCGCGTACACATCCTGGAGCATCGACTCGTCGACGCTGCGCAATCTGCTGATGATCGCCTGCATCGCGATCGACACCTGGCGCAATCGCCGTCTGCACCCCGCCTTCATCCTTGGCGGAGTGCTTGTGTTTGTGAACGACTACGTGGCGAGCTGGGCGGCGGGAACAGCGGCCTGGGCAAAATTCACGGCCTGGGTGTTGTCGTGAGCGCACGGTCAAGAACGTCATGAACGTTGTCGCACGCGACCAGCTTCGCCTCACCCATCATCGTTTCTATTCATGGGCAAGCGTCGCAGCATTCACGATCGTGTTCGCTGGGTTCGCGCGCACGTATTACCTGAAGTTCCTGTTCGGTACGCCGGCACTGCCATGGCTGCTGCACCTGCACGGCGCGTTGATAACCTTGTGGTTCGCGCTGTTCTTCGTGCAATCGCGCTTGATCGCGGCGCATCGTGTCGATCTGCATCGGCGGCTTGGGGTATTCGGCGCGTTGCTCGCTGGGTCGGCCGTCATTATTGGTGTCGCGGTCGCGTTGCATGCCACCGTGCGCGACATTCACGACCCATCCAAGAGGCCCGATTCCATTTTTATTCTCGGGGTCAGCCTGGAAGTCATTGCCGTTTTTGCACTGCTGGTGGGCGCGGCCATCGCTTTGCGGCGACGCGGCGATTTCCACAAACGCCTGATGCTGCTGGCAACGCTGCGTCTTCTTCCCGCCGGCATTACTCGCATTCCGCTGGACTTCATCGAGCGCGGCGGCTTTTCGACAGCGTTCCTGCTCACCGATCTTTGCATCATTCTTGTGGTTGCCATCGACACGTTCCGCAATCATCGGCTGCATCCAGCGTTCGCGTGGGGCGCGCCGTTGATCATGGTGTCGATGCATCTGACCAATATCGGCGCGCGAACGCAGGCGTGGACGCATTTCGCGACCTGGCTGGTGGACTAGAGAAAACGTTTGCGTCACTGACTACGAGGACACTCATGAACACCATAACAAGCACATCGCGTAGCTTCGAGCGCCCGTTCTATCTCGGCGTCACTTTTCTTTTTCTTGCGTTGGTGTTCTGGACGTTCGCGCGCACGTTTTACCTGAAACCGTTCTTCGCCACACCGGCGCTGCCGCTGTTGCTGCATGTCCACGGTGCGGTGATGACCGGGTGGGTCATGCTGCTCGTGGTGCAATCGAGTCTGATCGCGGCGCATCGAGTCCAATGGCATCGACGACTCGGCGTATTCGGCGCGGGGTGGGCAGCGCTGGTCGTGATCCTCGGCTCCACGACGACCCTGCACGCCGCGATGCGCGAAGTGCGCGGCCACACGGATGGCGCCTCGATGCAAGTCGTCATCACGAGTCTGGAGCTGCTGCAGATGCTGTTTTTTGCGGGCTTCGTCACTACGGCGATCTGGCTGCGCCGCCGCCCCGACTATCACAAACGGCTGATGCTGCTGACCATCGCGTGCCTGCTGCCGTCCGCGCTCTCGCGCCTCCCGGTCAGCTTCATGACCAACCAGCTCATTCTGCTGGGGCTCGACGCATTCGTCCTCGCCTGCATGGCCATCGACACGATGCGCCATCGTCGACTGCATCCGGCGTTTGGCTGGGGCGCTCTGCTGTTCGTTGGCGCATTTCATCTGGCGTTCTACGCCGCGCAGACGCCGGCGTGGATTGCGTTCGGAAGCCGGCTGTTGAGCTAGGCAGGAAAACTGCCGGAAAAAAAACCAGAGAAACGGAAACGACGATCCACGGATCCATCGCCATTCTGCAACCCCGTGCCATTCACAACGAGGAGATCGTCATGCGCACCACAACACGAATCACCTGCCCGCTGTCCGGCGTACTGGCGCCGCCGCCTCGGCCGCGCAGATGAACGGCAAACTGCCGATGTATCCACGCGGCCACAACACGAACGATATGCCCGCATCGGCGGTGTCGGCGGGCGTACCGATGGTGCTGGAAACGGATGACTCGGTGCAGGCAGTGGACGGTTGGTACACGTCCAACGCACCGAAATCCTGCACGTGAACGACCGCATCCCAAGGCGTCAAGTACGCGTGCCCCAGCGGCAGCATCATGATCTATGCGCACGGCGGCAAGACGCAGGTCGCGTTCGTTCCGGCGATGCCGTCGTTCATGGGCGGACACTGACATGAACGCGCGCAAGGTCTCCATGCTGCTGGTTTGCTTGATCGCGACTTCAGCCGCATTCGCCGCGCCATTGACGCCGCCGCCGCAAGCGCCGGTGTGCCCGGCGACCGACGACTACTTCGGCACGAAAGTCGTCGACAACTACCGCTACTTCGAGGATCTGAAAAATCCCGAGGTGCTATCTTGGATGACGGTGCAGTCCGACACCACGCGCGCGACGCTGGATGGGTTACCTGGCCGCGCCGCGCTAGCCAAGCGCATGACCGAGTTGGTGCTATCCACGCCGGCGCAGGTCAGCGATCTACGCATTGTCAGCGGTCATTACTACACGCTGCGCACGCCGGCTGGCGCGCAACTCGCCAAGCTCTATATGCGTGATGGCGTGCACGGTCAGGATCGACTGCTGATCGATCCGGAAAAGCTCCCGGGGGCGAACGGCGCGCACCTGTCGATCTCTTCTTATCCGCCATCGTCAGATGGCAGCTATATCGCCTACGGTGTGTCGCCTGGCGGCTCCGAACAGCCGGTGCTGCATGTATTCGACGTCCACGCGGGCAAGGACTTGGCCGGGACTTTGGATCATCTCAATAGCGCCACGCCGCACTGGCGCGACACCCGCTCGTTCTTTTACACACGGCGGCAGACCCTGAAAGCGGGCATGGCGGCCACTGAAAAATTCAAGAATGAACGCACCTGTCTGCATCGGCTCAGACACGCCTTCGACGCCGACCCCGTGATCCTGGGTCACGACGTCAATCCGGTGCTGCCAGTGACAGAAACGGAAGTCGCCGATATCGCCACGGCTGCCAACTCGCATTACGCGGTGGCGTTCGTCTCGCCGGGCACCGATCCACGGTTGCGCGTGTACGTCGCCCCCGTCGCCACGCTCAAGGATGCAACAACGCACTGGCGTGCCGTGGCAGCCAGCTACGACGACCTGTACATCGGCGGCGACAATCCGGACGTGCCGGTCATTGCACTGTCCGGCGACACCTTGTATTGGCTGTCGGTTAAGGGCGCACTCCGCGGACAAATCCTCAAACTCGATTTGACCAAGTTTGATGCAAAACCGGCAGTGCTCGTAGCGCAAGGTGACCAGCCGATCAGCGCAACGGCAGTCTTGATGGCCGCTTCGGCAACGGCGGCTCGACCTTGATCAACTTCGATCCCGGCGACCAGGCGACCGGCTACGCCTTGGGTGCGGCGCTCGACCGCTACGGCCGCGTCATGATGGTCGGGACGCACTACACCGGCGCCAGCGACGCCAATGGCAACGATTGCTCGGAAATCTTCGCCGCGCGATTGCAGGCCGACGACGCCATCTTCGTCGACAGGTTCGACGGTTGACGTCGCAGGCTCTGTGGAAGCGGAAAGCGCGATGCTGAGACCTGTGGGTCGAAAAGACAGCATCGCGGCTGCCGGCGCTCCTGCAGCGGCAGGAAATCTGCCAGAAAAATACCAGTGAAACGGAAGCGACACGATTCCAATGGCGTCGGATTCTGATGATTGCAACGAAACGAACCATTGCCCGGAGGTCGCCGTGAAAACCGTTTTCTTCATCGCATCGCTGATCTGTGCGCTGGCCGCACAGCGTGCGTTCGCTCATGCGGGCGACTTCGATCCCACGTTCGGTCAGGGCGGCGTCACCATACTGCCCAGCCTGCTGCCCGCCTCGCCCTTCGATCATGGCAACAAGGTAGCGATCCAGCCGGACGGCAAGATCCTCATCGTCGGCCGCGCTGGCGGCGACGCATCCGGCATCTGGCGCTCCGCGTTCGCGGTGATCCGCATGAATCCGGATGGCACGCGGGATCAATCGTTCGGCCCCAACGGAGACGGCTCCTTTATTTTCCCATGGGCGGAGGGCCCGGCCGAGGCACGTGCGGTCGCATTCGATACGGACGGCGACATCGTGATCGGCGGCAATGTGGCCAACCTCGCCGGCGTAGTCTGGTTGACGCCGAGCGGTGTGTTCGATGTCGCCAAGGGCCAAAGCGGCGCGATGACGTTCGCGGTCAATGGGGATACCACAAATCAGACGACCCTCACCGGGCTCATGGTCAATGACCAACGCGCATCGGGAAACAGTACCTACGGCGTCGTGTTCACCGGCACCTACAACGGCAGCGGGCACTCGCAGATCGCGGTCGGCTGGTACAACTACGACCAGTCGGACCCGACACCCGGTGCGCGCCTTTTGGTGCAGGCCTTCGACGCAGGCGGATCGAGCGGCCAGAGCAGCGTTGCGACGAGCATCGTCGCCAATCCGTTCCTGAGCGGTCCGACCATGACCATCGGCGGCTACGCGGACTATGCGAGCGGTGACGGCAACCACACCAACTGCATCGTCGATTCCTTCGACAGTGTCGGGCAGTTCGACAACAACGGAAATCTCTATTTCACATGGTCACAAGGAACTCCGTGGGTGGGTCGTTTCAGCACCGCCGACTCGGCCGAAGCGGAATGCTTCGTCGACGCGCTCGCGTCCACGGCGCTCGGCAACTACGTGATTGCCGGCGGACGCGAGATTCTCGACACCGGCGGGGCCTGGCGCGCCATGTACTTCCAATTGCGGCAATACCCCGATGGCAGCTATGGCTTGATGCCCTATCACAACGTGTTCGAGCTGAGCCGTTGGGGCGACAACTCGATTCGCGAGGTGTTGCCCGAGGACAACGCGAAATGGACGTTCGCCGGCTTCAGCGGAATCGATTTCAGCGGCATTCCAGATCCGGTGGGGGCACGCGTCAACTTCCTCGATGGATCGCTCGACGCGAGTTTCGGCTACGGCGGTCTCTCCGTGCTCAATTTCGATCCCGACACCAACGCCTACGGCCAGACCCTCGGCGCCGCACTCGATGCGCACGCCTGCATCGTGCAGGTCGGTACCTACTGGAACGGCGGCAGCGACGGGAACGGCAACGACTTCACGCAGATGTTCGTAGCGCGCCTGCAACCGGATAGCAGCGACACCGTCGACACGATCTTCATGAATGGCTTCGACCCGCCGGTGTCGCTGTGCGGCGGGTGACAAGGGCCGCAGGCGAAGTCGGTCGGGAAATTCAGTGGAATCGGGAGTCGAGCATGACACTGTCTGACACGCGCAAGTACCTGATTGGGCTCCCCCATGGGGTCCGCTCCCGGGCCACATCCAACGGGAACGACGGACATCGACGCGCACCGGTAGGTCACGCCGTGCAACACCTGTTGCTCGTCTGCGCCGCGATGAGCGCCGGTGCGGACGCCGCCGATCCCCCGCCCTACGTCGCGACGTCCGCTGCGCAAGTGGTCGACTGGCAGACCAGCCCACTCGATCTCGACCTGCGCGGGATGAATGGCGAGCGGTATTCGTTCGCGTGTCCCTCCGGCAAGCCGCAGCCGAGCCGCGTCGCGGGCAGCGGTCCGTACACCGACGATTCCTCGATCTGCAGCGCCGCCGTGCACGCGGGCGCGCTGCGCGCGAAGGACGGCGGCATGGTGACGATCGAGATTCGCCCCGGGCAGGCCGCTTACCCGGGTTCCGAGAAGAACTACGTCGCGTCCGCCAGCTACGACCGCGCGTGGAGTGGCGGTTTCGTTGTAATCAAACCCGCCACCGATGCATTGCAGCCGCCATCCAACTGACAGGGAGACTTTCATGCGCATTCGCTGTTTTTCCATCCTCGCTTTCGTGTTCTTCACAACAATGCCTTGCGTCTTCGCGCAAACGATCGATGCTTTCAATCCGTTGCCACAAAGTCCGCCCAAGGCGCTGGCGATCCAGTCCGATGGCAAGATCCTGCTCGGAGGAATTTTCCAGAACGTCGCCGGCACGGCCCGTCACAGCGTCGCCCGCGTCGACGCCGACGGTTCGTTGGACGCCAGCTTCGCCGATCCCGCCGCCAACGGCGAAGTCATCGCGATCGCAGTGCAAGCGGACGGCAAACTGCTGGTCGGCGGCGACTTTACCCAGATCGGTGGCCAGACCCGCCATTCCCTTGCGCGTCTGAACGCGAACGGCACGCTCGATGCGTCCTTTGCCGATCCCGGCCTCGACAGCGAAGTGTGGTCGATCGCGGTGCAACCGGACGGCCACGTGCTGGTGGCCGGCGATTTCCAGAACGTCGGCGCCACAGCACAGAAATATCTGGCGCGCATAAGCGCGACCGGCACGCTAGACACCACGTTCGCCAACCCGCAGCTGTGTTGCAACGTCGCGCGCAGCGTCGCGTTGCAGGCTGATGGCCATGTGCTGGTTGGCGGGTTCTTCTCGCAAGCCGGCAGCGTCTCGCACTTCTATTTCGCGCGCTATTCGAGCAGCGGCGTATTCGATGCGGCGTTTCCCGCCAGCGCACCGCCCGGTCCACTCGGCAGCGGAATCACGGTCGGTGCGGACGGCTCGATCTATGTCGTCGGCGGTTATTTGACGAGCGATTCGATGGCCACACGCCTCGTGACAAAACTGTCGAGCAGCGGTGCGCTCGTCAGCGCTTTCGACAATTTGCACAATGATGGCAGCGCGAACTCGTTCGTGTTGCAGCCCAACGGCAAGCTGCTGATCGGCGGCAATTTCCAGCAAGTCGGCGGGCAACCGCGTCATGCACTGGCACGCCTCAACGCCGACGGCACGCTCGACAGCACGTTCGCCGATCTCTCTTTCAGCCTGGACGCGACCCATCCGAACGGCTCCATCTTCGGCCTCGCCGCGCAGGCCGACGGCAACGTGCTCGCGGTCGGCAACTTCTCCGTGGCGGACGGCCAAGCGCGCCAATACATGGCACGCGTGGTGACAGGCGATCCGGCGACCAGCCGATTCACCGGGCAGCCCTCCGGATCGAGTGTCGTGGTCACCTGGACGCGCAGTGGCGACGGCCCGGAACTCGCCCAGCCGCCAACGCTTATGTATTCGACCGATGGCGTGAACTTCAGCGCGGTCGGTCCGATGACACACATCGCAAACGGTTGGGAGGCAACCGCTCCCTACAACGTACATGGCGCGCTGTTCTATCTGCAGGCGAATGGCGCGACCAGCGGCGGCGCGCAGAACGGATCGCCGGGCCTGATCGCGAGCGATGTGTATTTCAGCGACACGATCTTCGCCGACGGTTTCGAATAATGCCCCCACCCAAGTCGCACAAGACGGTTCGACATTGTCCACATGGATGAATCGATCATTCCGACGAATTTTCAGCCCTGCATGCGTTATCGAAAATTGAAATCGCCGCATGGCTCGCGGTCCGCTGATGCACCAACCACCTTGGAGAATGCCATGAACACACAACCCAACGAACGCCACCCGAACTTTCGCCACAGCGGTGTACAGCACCACCACGTCTCAAGCATCGCATTGGGCGCGCTGCTGGCAACGCTGTTGGCATCGAGCGCCAGCGCACAGCAGGAGGTCGGGCACATGCCGTTCAACGCGCGCGCCCACGTGCACGCGTCATCGCCCAATCAGGCGATGGAAACGACGACGCACGCGTCAAGCAATATGGCCATTCCGCTGCGCAATAAGCCGACTACGGTACCGAAGCCGCAGCAACCGAAGCAATCGCCGCAGGCCCATCCAGGCCGCCATTATGCGGAGGTGAGCCACGCGCCTTCGTCCACGATTAAACCCGTTACGCACAAGCCGCCACACGTTTACACGGCGAAACAGCGGTCGCTGCACGCGCCGACCGGACCGGGGCCGATGCGCACGCAGACGGGCGGCACGAGCGCCGCAAACGCTCACAGCATCATTTTCGTTGGCGGTCACGCGCAGCCCCTGCAGCCGGGCGTGAAGCAATCGTTGAACCCGCAGCCGATTCCGCCTGGCCATGCCGTGCGACATTTTGGACCGCCCGTGGCGCCAATCAAAACCCACCGGCCATTGAGCCGCTCGCCATCCGTCGACCCGACAGGAACAACGTCATGAACACACTGACCCAACTCAGCACACTCTTCGCAGCCAGCGTACTTGCTTGCACCGCCGCTTCGGCTGCGCAATTCAACGGACAACTGCCGCTGTATCCGCACGGCCACAACATGAATGCGATGCCCGCCTCGGCGGTCGCTGAGGGCGTGCCGATGGTTCTCGAAACCTCCGACCCGGTGAGCGCAGTCGATGCCTGGTACACGTCCAACGCCCCCAAAGCGTGCACGAGAACGGCGCAATCGGGCGGTATGAAATACGCATGCCCGAGCGGCAGCATCATGATCTATGCACATGGCGGCAAGACCCAAATCGCGTTCGTGCCGGCGATGCCACATTTCCAGTAAGCAAGCTCGTCGCCCCGGCGAACGCCGGGGCCCAATGCCTGTGCCGCCTGTGGAAGTCACCGGGTTCCGGCGTGCGCCGGAACGACGAGCTTGGGTTTGTTCGAAGTTCCCCTCAACCACCGAACATCGGAATACATCATGAGCACTCAAGTCTCACGCGCCATCGCACTCGTCGTTACCTTGGGCGTGCTCGCCGCGTGTTCGCAAGGCGCGTCGAATCCGCCCGGCGAACGCGCATCGGCAGCAGCGGCCGCCCCGACGCCGGTGACGGCCAACAGCAACACCTGGATCGCCAACGGCGCCACCGCCTGCGAGAAATACCTGACGCCCGACGTGGTCGCAGCGATCCTGACCCATCCGTCTGGCCAGAGCAAAAAGCTCAGCACGCAAGCGTGCGCCTACTCCACCGCAGATTTCGGCGGAACCATCAGTATTACGTTGATGCAGGTCGGCACAGCCGGCCTCGATATGGATCTCAAGAACCTGCCCGACCCAGTACCGTTGTCCGGTGTCGGCGACAAGGCGGTGCGCACGATGCTCGGCATCGAGGCGGCCAAGGGCAACGACCGCATGTGCAGCATCGACGCCGGCGGCGCGCCCGGGTCGACCAAACTGAAGGGCGAAGCGCTGGCACAAAAACTCGGCGAGATCTGCAACAACCTATTCGCCCTGCCCTAACCAACGCTCCAACCACAACCCCTATGAAAACAACCGGAGACTCCCCATGAAAACCCGAAGCAGGAACCTTGAAGCGTTGTTACCGCTGTCGCTGTGTGTGCTCGCAACCGAAACAGGAGCGCTATGTCACGCCATCCCAACCAACTCTTTTGCGCGCTCGCCGCGTCCATCTTGACCGGCGTGCTCGTAGCGCCATCGGCGCATGCCGACGATGCGTCTTGCAAACCAGTCGCCGCGGCGCTGCTCGCGCAAGCTGGCGCGGCCTATCGTGCGTCGATCACCTTCAATAACACGTCCGGCGTCGAGGAGATCTATACGAAGACGGCTATCTATCGAGGCCATGGCGGCCACTGGACGACCATCCCGGCGACGCCGCAGCAGCGCGAAGCGGCGAATCGTGAAGTCGGCGCATCGCTGTCCGTCTGCCAAAGCCTGCGCGAGGAAACGGTCGATGGCCAAGCAGCGACCGTCTATGCGGCGCACTCACAAACCGCAACGCCCGCGTCCAGCGGCGACATGCAATTGTGGATCGCCGCATCGACGGGAATCCCGCTCAAGGTGGATTACGATGTGCGCATGTCCGGCAAGGTCTCGCATGTTTCCAAACACTACACATACGACAACGTGCAGCCGCCCGCGGGCGCCACATGATCGCATCGCCGCGTACGCTTGCTACATCGGGCGCGATCAAGCGGCGGCTTCCCATTCCAACTTTGTTCTGGAGACCGGGATGATCCGTCCCCTCTGCACGATGGCGTTGATGGCGTTCCTGTGGGCAACGTCGGCTGCGCACGCTGTCGACGGCGATCTCGATCCAAGCTTCGGCAACGGCCAGGTGTTGCTCACCGTCGATCCGTTCAACGAGCCGATCGGCGCAACGCTGGTCGCGAACGACGTCGTTGTTCAGCCTGACGGCAAAACCGTGATCGCCGGCTACGGTGCCGGTTCCGGCACCAGCGAATGGATCGTCGTGCGCCTCAACAGTGATGGTTCCGACGACCAAGCGTTCGGCCAGAACGGCATCGCCTATTTCTACTTGTATGGACCTGCGGACAACCATGCGTCCAGCATCGCACTGCGTCCGAACGGCAAGATCGTCGTCGGCGGCACCATCCACGATGACAATAACGGATTGGTCACCGCGGGTGCGACCCAGCTCAACGCCGATGGCAGCGGCGATACGACCTGGGGCAACAACGGCGCGGTGTATTTCACCCCGGCCGCCGCACACGTCGACGCTCGATCATCGCATCTACGACCGTGCGCGCCTGACCCGCGATCCGCGCTTCGATGGCCTGTTCTTCATCGCGGTGCGCTTGGTAGTTAAACTCACCCCGACCGGGGTGTCCGGCGCCGTCGCCGAAGGTACAGAACATCCGCTATTACGACAGCGCGGCGGCGGCAGCCGCTGCCGGTTTCCGACCATGCCTGCGCTGCCGGCCGGTGGCGGCGATGGAACGATGCCCCTCGATCGGTAGTTTTTTCCGCGCCCTGCTAGCGCGCGCAGGCGTCAATTTGAAGCGAGCACCAACAGGACCGATCACTGACTGAAGCCGCGGATGTCAAAACCATTGCGGAAAATTCCTTCCGTGGTGCCAACTGGCGCGCCGCCAGCAATCCAGTCGTAGATCAACGCCTGCTGTTCGGGACTCAAGGTTCCTGGCGGATACCCGTACGGCATCCGCACTCCCACGGGAGGAAAGTCGCAGTTGATTTTCTGAAACAGCAGACTCTGCTCCGGATGATTGGGTATCACATAGACCAGACCGGAATCTTCACTGCTGGGTTGATTGACCAAATGGGACCAGGACACACCATCGGTTAGATCGAGGTTGCCTGCGGGCGTGGGTGGCGGTGTGAAGTGGCAATCGATACAGCCGGCGGTGCCTCCGCTGGTCAAAAAGTTATCGAACAAGCCTTGGATGGCAGCTCCGTAGGTGATCGTGTACTGCACCGGTACCGCGGTGATATCGGTGCAGCCGCTCGGCGCCGCGGCACTGCCGGACCAGGCGCCCATTGATACCGCTGCGGCACTGCTCACGCTCGCCAGCAGACAGAGTGTTCTAAGCCCATGCCCATGCCCATGCCTATGCAAAGCAGAACCCATTGGCCGAGGTGCCATGCCGCCGATCAAACGAATCCAAGATTGTTGCTGTTGAAATTGACGAGATTCGGGAAGATCGTGTTGAGGTCGATCGTCGAGGTAACGCCGAGCCATTGCGCAAGCGTCGCAGCATATTGATCCACGCTGATGCCAGGAATCATCTGGCCACGCGAGAAGTTGTTCGGTGCATTCAGGGCCTGATCCGGGAAGCCGCTAATCGGTCCGCCGCCATTGCTGTAAAGTTTACCGCCCTGCACCGCTCCGCCGAGCATCATTGCCGCACTGCCCCAACCATGGTCCGAACCGGAGCCATTGGATTGCAGCGTCCGCGCAAATTCGGACGCCGTGAATACGGTCACGTTGCTCTGCTGGTTCACATCGTTGGGACTCATGGCATTCCAGAACGCATTGAGCGCCTGGGAAACCTGAGTTAGCAACGCGGCATGATCGTCATTGCCGGACATCAGCCCCGAATGCAGATCGAACCCACCGAAGCGAACATAGTAGATCTGGCGTGCCGCGAAGTTCTGCTGCACCGACAGCTTGATCATCTTCGCGACGACCTCCAGCTGCGAAGCCAGCAAGTTGCCGGCCGGGAAGCTTGTATTCAGCATCGTCGCCGCGAGTCCGGGGGCCAGCAGATTGTTGAGATCGCGCCCGCGCTGGAACACCTTGGCATACTCGCCGGCGAAGTCGCTGGCGTAGGTATCGCCCAGCATGGCAACAAGTGCGCTGTCGCGTACGCTGTTGTGCGACATCCCATTGCAAGGGGTGGGATTGCACACGCCACTCAGATTCGTCAACCCGCTCGATGCAATCTGATATGGCACGGTGCTCAGGCCGACCTCGAATCGATTGGCTCCATCGATGGAAATGCAGGAAGACAGTACTTGGTTGGCATTATTGGGCTGCAAAATGTCGCCGGAGCGACCGCCCCAGCCCACGGTGGAACCGGCGTCCGTATTGGCTTGATGCCACAGGTTTTCCTGATTCGAATGCGAGAAGAGCTGCGGCGGCCGATTCGCCGCGCTCGCGTTGTAGTCTGCCATCGTGATCGGTCTCACCAACGTGCCCGCGTTGACGGCGAACGCGAGATGCTGCTGATTGAACAGTGTTGTCAACTCCGGCACGCTCGGATGCAGAAAATACTGGTTGGTCGATGAATCAGGATCGTTGCCATCGACGATCTTCTGCGCGCTGATTTGCGCTCCCGTCGGAAATGCCAGCGCCAGGCCCCCGGGATTGCTCGACGAGTTGTACACGCCACTACGTGACGTGGAATACACGTTGTAGCGGGCACCGTCGAAGGGTACCAGGACGTTCCAGGCGTCGTTGCCTCCGGCAAGATACACACAAACCAGCGCCTTGTAGCCGGAGAGCGACGGCGCACTCGCCAAGGCGGTCCCCATCATGCACAGTTGCGGGAACAATGCCGCAGTGGCGCCGCTGCAGGCAATGCAAGCGGCGTTGCGCAGAAATGCGCGACGGGAGTTGCGGTTGTAGCTCATGGTGGATTCCTCAGCGCTGAGTCGCGTATTCGGGCGAAAGCATGGTCATATAGATTGTCGACCAGGCCTTTTCGTTGGCCGAAGCTCCATTCAAGGAGGAGATCATGTTGGTCAAGGTTGTTTGCATGTTTGATGACATGCTGCCGTAAAGCATGTTGGCGTTGATTGTCGCGACGATGGCAGCGGGATTGGTGCCATTTACAGTCAGCGAGGACAGGTCGATCAGCGGGCGGTCGCTCGGTGGGTTGGTCATGCCTTGATACGCACCCTCGGTAAAGTTGTAGTAACTGTCGCCCGTGAAGTATGTCGTTGCCTCACTGAGTATCTGAAACTCCGGCGAATACAAATTCGCGTTGGCAAAGGTGCCTGGCTGCTGGAAGTCCGGTACGTAGAAATTGAACACGGTCGGCGACTCGAGCGGGCCCTGCCCGTAAGAGCCGAGGAACTGGGTGTTCCCCATCATCTTGATTTCGCTGTACGCATCCGGCGCAGGCGCCTGGGCATTGAAGGCGCGCCACATCGCGGTAAGTCGCAGCATTGGTTCGCGCAGCTTGCCGTAACTGTCGCTCTCGCTTTGGCCCACCAACGCCGGCGGGTTGCGCGCCTCGACATCCATCAGGATGGACTTGAGCACGTCGCCCAGATCATCGCCCGGCGTGTTGAACACGGTGGCTACTCGCTCGATGTAAGCAGGCGACGGATTGCTGGCGATGAAACGCTCGATCAATTGACGCGAGATGAAGGGGGCGACGTTCGCGTGCATCGCGATGATGTTCAGCTCGTCGCCGACATCCTGCGCGCACGTTTGGTTCGGCGGAATGGTCATGCCCCCCAGTACCGTCTTGTCCGTCATCGTCGTGCCATCATCGCCGGTGATGTCATGACGCATGTTGTTGCTGTCGGCTGGGAACAACTCGGTGCCCCAGCATGCCATCGGGTTGTATTGGCCGGCGAACGTGAGGCCGCCGCCATTGAACATCGGAGGGTTGGTCGGCGCATCGCTCAGCGTGAAGCCGGTAAACACCTTGGCCGTATGCGTGATGATGGTTTGATCGTAGGTTGGAATCGTCAAACCCCCGCTGAGCATGGGCGAGAAATCCAGATTCCGCTCGATCAATCCGATCGAGAACAACTGCATGACCTCGCGTGCGTAGTTCTCGTCAGGACTGGTAGTCGCACTGGGCTTCTGGTTGTGCAGAGTCGATAGATAAATTCCCATCATCGGGTGATAGGTCACATCGTTCAAAACAGTGCGATACGGCTGGAACGCGTCGCTGGCAAGCGTGTCGTAGTAGTCGGCCATGGGTACGATGTACCTGTTGCCGATCATGCTGTTTTGATCGGAGGCTACAAAGATCTGGCTGAGAGCCCAAGCCATGCGCTGGCGCAATTGGTCGGACGCGTATGTGGCCTGCCAGAACCAGCGATTCATGCGCTGGGTTTGGTTTACGTTCTGGCCGCCGGCGGTGCGTGCATTGACGACCTGTTCGACGGTGGGCTCGCTCAACGTCGCCGGCTTGGCCAGCTGTTCATCGATCCATTCGCTATAGCCGACGGCCATCAAGTACGAAATATCGGTTTGGGTCGGACCGAATGTGGCTTGGGTGAGGAAGCGTGCGGCATCGTTCGTGCTG
>JAYUFR010000272.1:0-3268 GCA_043738625.1 Sterolibacteriaceae bacterium | reverse complement strand
GACGGGGAACCCGTAGCTGGTTAAGCCATGGCTCGCAGAATTCGGCGGCTAGGCGATGAGGTGGTAGGGAGGTCGCTCCAGGGTTTCTGGAACGAAGCAGTAGAAATACCGCGAGTGGAAGGAAATGCGTGATGAATTCTGAGGTGCAGCACAGAACGAGTGGTCTGAAGTCTGGACGAGGGCAGCGCCGACGCAGCAACTGGCACAAGTGCTGCATTTGAAGGTTAGCCGCTTGGAAGTGCCGCCATCATGATGGTGTGCGCCGGAATCGGATTCTGTAGCGCTGCTTGATCCAGCAGCAACTGCGCCATCATCGTGATTGTGATCCATGCCTGACAAACGCGAATGCATGCTGCCTTGCATTGTCGACGCTTGCGCCGCATGTTCTGCACCTTTTGAATGTGCTGACCCGCAACACATCATGGTGGCAGCCGCGTATCCCTGAAAGGGAACCGCGATCAATAGAAACCACAAGACAAGAATCTTGAAACCGATTTTCATGAATTCAGATTAGCACAAGTCGTTTTCTTTAACGCGCGCGCTTCCTGCCCCGCATCAGCCGGTACGCCGCCGGAATCACCAGCATCGACAACAGTGGCGCGGTGATCATGCCGCCGACCATCGGTGCGGCGATACGGCTCATCACCTCCGAGCCGGCACCACTGCCCAGTAGAATAGGCAACAATCCGGCGAGAATCACGGCAACCGTCATCGCCTTGGGCCGTACCCGCAACACCGCGCCTTCGCGAATGGCGTCGTCGAGCGCGGCCACTGTTAGTTCTGCGCCTTTATCCTGTCGTTCGGCGGCGGCCTGCTTGAGATAGAGCAGCATGATCACGCCGAATTCGGCGGATACCCCGGCCAGCGCGATGAAGCCGACGCCGGTGGCGACCGAGAGGTTGTAGCCGAGCAGATAGAGGAACCAGACGCCGCCAACCAGCGCGAATGGTAATGTGGCCATGATCAACGCCGCTTCATCGAAGCGGCGGAAGGTAAGGTAGAGCAGCACGAAGATGATCAGCAGCGTCGCCGGCGCCACCAGCTTGAGCCGGGCATTGGCGCGTTGCAGATATTCGAATTGCCCCGAATAGGCCACGCTGACACCCGGCGGCAGTGCGCCTTGCCGGGCCACGGCTTGTTGCAGGTCGGCCACGGTGGACGCCAGATCGCGGCCGCGCACATCAATGTAGACCCAACCCGAGGGCCGCGCATTTTCGCTTTTCAGCATCGGCGGTCCTTCGCTCACGCGCAGTGTCGCCACGCTGCCCAGGGTGATCTGCTGGCCGCTATCGGTGAGGATGGGCAGCGCGCGCAACTTGTCGATGGAGTCGCGCAACTCGCGCGGATAGCGCACATTGATCGGGTAGCGGGCGAGGCCCTCAACGGTTTCGCCGATGTTCTCGCCGCCAATGGCTGAGGCAACGACCATCTGCACGTCGGCGATGTTGAGGCCGTAGCGCGCCGCCGCGCCACGGTCGATGGCGACATCGATGTAGCGCCCGCCAGTAAGTCTTTCCGCCAAGGCCGAACTGACGCCGGGCACCGTCTTCGCAATGCGTTCCACCTCCTGCGCGATGCGATCGATTTCTGCGAGATTGGCGCCGGAGATCTTGACGCCGATCGGGCTTTTGATGCCAGTGGCGAGCATGTCGATGCGGTTGCGGATCGGCGGTACCCAGATGTTGGCGAGTCCCGGCACTTTCACCACGCGATCCAGTTCGTCGACCAGCTTTTCCGCTGTCATGCCGGGTCGCCACTGATCGCGTGGCTTGAACTGGATGGTGGTCTCGAACATTTCCATCGGCGCGGGATCGGTCGCGGTTTCGGCGCGACCAGCCTTGCCGAACACGCTCGCCACCTCGGGCACGGTCTTGATCATGCGGTCAGTCTGTTGCAACAATTCTCCGGCCTTGGCTGCCGACAGTCCAGGGAGAGCGGAGGGCATGTAGAGCAGGTCGCCTTCGTTCATCGGTGGCATGAATTCGCCGCCCAGTTGGCTCAGTGGCCATAGCGTGGTCAGCAACGCCAGCGCGGCCAGCACCAGCGTTGTCCGGGGGCGGCGCAATACCGCGTCCAGCGCTGGGCGGTAAAGCCGGATCAGCCAGCGGTTGAGCGGATTCTGGTTCTCGCCTGGAATCCGGCCGCGGATCCAGTAGCCCATCAGCACCGGCACCAGGGTCACTGCCAGTCCGGCGGCGCCGGCCATGGCGTAGGTCTTGGTGTAGGCCAGCGGGCCGAACAGGCGGCCTTCCTGCGCCTCCAGCGTGAATACCGGGATGAAGGAGAAGGTGATGATCAGCAGACTGAAGAACAACGCCGGCCCGACTTCGACCGCTGCTTCGGTGATCACGCGCCAGCGCGTTTCGCCAAGCAGAACATCACCAGGATGTTCGCGATGCCAGGCTTCGAGTTTCTTGTGCGCATTCTCGATCATCACCACGGCCGCATCGACCATGGCACCTATCGCGATGGCGATGCCGCCCAGCGACATGATGTTGGCACCAATTCCACCCTGGCCCTGATAGCGCATGACGATGAAAGCGATCAGCACGCCCAGCGGCAGCGAAATGATGGCCACCAGCGCGGAACGCAGATGCCACAGAAAAGCCGCGCAGACGATGGCGACGACGATGAATTCCTCGATCAGCTTGTGGCTCAGGTTTTCCACCGCGCGGTCGATCAACTGGCTGCGGTCGTAGGTGGTCACGATGTCCACGCCGGGCGGCAGGCTCTTCTTGAGTTCGGCCAGCTTGGCCTTGACCGCGGCGATGGTGGCGCGCGCGTTCTTGCCCGAGCGCAGGATCACCACGCCGCCGGCAACTTCGCCCTGGCCATCGAGTTCGGCGATGCCGCGCCGCATTTCCGGCCCCAACTGTATCGTCGCCACGTCGCCCAACGTCACCGGCACGCCAGCGGCGTTGACCCCGAGCGGGATGGCGCGAAAATCGTCGAGCGATTTGAGATAGCCCGAGGCGCGCACCATGTACTCGGCTTCGGCCAGTTCCAGCACCGCGCCGCCAGTCTCCTGATTCGCTTTTCGGATTGCCTCAATCACCTTGTTTTGCGACATGCGGTAAGCGATGAGCCGGGATGGATCGAGCACCACCTGGTATTGCTTGACCATGCCGCCGATGCTGGCGACCTCGGCCACGTTGGGCAGACTCTTGAGTTCGTACTTGAGAAACCAGTCCTGCAGGCTGCGCAACTGGCCGAGGTCGTGGCCGCCGCTCTTGTCGACAAGCGCATATTCATAGATCCAGCCGACGCC
>JAYUFR010000271.1:0-3281 GCA_043738625.1 Sterolibacteriaceae bacterium | reverse complement strand
GTTTGGGCATGACGGCAACGGCGCGTTTTGTGCACGACGAAAGCGACCCCATCGTCATCCCGATTGCATCGATATTCCAGCAGGGCGACCACCCCGCTGTCTGGATGGTGGACAAAAATCAGACGATCAGCCTGCGCAACATCGAAATCGAACGCTATGGTGACGCAGGGGCGACCGTCAAAAGCGGTTTGCAGGACGGCGACCTGATTGTTGCGGCTGGGGTGCACAAACTGGCGACCGGCGAGAAAGTAAAACCCGTTGCAAGCGGGCAGAAATGAAAAAGCTGAATCTCTCGGAATGGGCGCTCGAGCATCCGCAAATGGTAGTGTTCCTGATGGTGATTTTGATGTTGTCGGGCACCATTTCGTATTTCAAGCTGGGGCGCGCCGAGGATCCGTCGTTCACGTTTCGTGTCATGGTGGTGCGCACCTTGTGGAACGGCGCCTCCGCCGAGCAGGTGGAACACGAGCTGACCGACCGCATTGAAAAAAAACTGCAGGAAACGCCCAACGTCGACCTGCTTCATTCCGCATCGAAACCCGGTGAATCGCTGGTGTTCATCCTGCTCAAGGAAAGCACGCGCAAGCCGGATGTGGTCGACGCCTGGTATCAGGTTCGAAAAAAGATAGAAGACATCCGGTACACCTTGCCGGCGGGTGTGCTCGGCCCGTTCATCAACGACGAATTCGGCGACGTTGACGTCATGGTGCTCGCCCTCACCGGCGATGGTTTTGATCTGGCCGAATTACGGCGCCAGAACGACCGCATGGCAAAGGAAATGCTGCGTGTTGCGGATGTCAGGAAAGTTGAATTGATCGGCGTGCAGGACGAAAAGATTTATATCGAAATCGCGCCGGCCCGGTTGGCGGCGCTGGGCATCTCGCCGATCCAGATAGCCGATGCGCTGCAGAAACAGAACGCGCTGCTGGCGGGCGGCTTCGTCGAAACCGACACGAACCGGATTCGCATGCGTGTCAGCGGACCGTTTGATGCAGTTGAGCAAGTGGGTAACGCCGATCTGGTGGTTGCCGGTCATCACCTGCGCCTCGGCGATGTGGCCGAGATCAAGCGCGGGTTCGCCGATCCACCCAGTCCGCGCATGCGCTACAACGGCATGCCGGCCGTCGGTTTGGGAATTGTCATGGCCAACGGCGGCGACGTCATCGCGCTGGGCAAGTCGGTAAAGGATGCTGTGCGGCGCTTTCAGTCCACCTTGCCAGCCGGTATCGATGTCAATGTCGTGGCCGATCAGCCGGAGGTGGTGAAGTCGTCGATCGAACTGTTTCTCGAATCGCTGGGCGAGGCCATCCTGATCGTGTTGATCGTCTCGTTCATCAGTCTCGGCTGGCGTACTGGCACGGTGGTGGCGCTTTCGATTCCGCTGGTGCTGGCCATCACTTTTATGGTGATGAAGGTGTTCGATATTGATCTGCAGCGCATTTCGCTTGGCGCCCTGGTGATCGCGCTCGGCCTGCTGGTCGACGATGCCATCATCGCGGCGGAAATGATGGTGGTGAAAATGGAGCAGGGCTGGGACCGTTTCCGCGCCACGACTTTCGCTTACACGTCGACCGCGTTCCCGATGTTGACCGGTACGCTGATTACCGCAGCAGGCTTCACTCCGGTGGGGTTTGCACGATCCCAGGCAGGGGAATACACCATCTCGATTTTTCAGGTGACGACCATCGCGCTGATTGCCTCATGGCTGGTGGCGGTGATCTTCACGCCGTATATCGGCTACCGCCTGCTCAATCCGGAAAAGCTGATGGAGAATGCCAAGCGGCACGGCGATGATATTTACAACACGCCGTTCTACCGCCGGCTGCGGGTGCTGGTGGAAGCTTGCTTGCGCCATCGCTGGAAGGTGATCGGGGCAACCGTGGCAATTTTTGTCGCTTCAATGGTGCTCTTCACGACTGTGGTTGAGCAGCAGTTCTTCCCGGCTTCGAACCGGCCCGATTTGCTGATCAATCTGTGGTTGCCGCAGGGCGCGTCGCTCAAGGCCACGGAGGCGGAAGTCGAAAAAGTCGAGAAGCTGCTGGCGGGCGACAAGGCTATCCTGCACTACTCGGCCTACGTGGGCAACGGCGCGCCGCGTTTTTATCTGCCGCTTGACCAGCAGTTGTTCAACGACAACTTCGCCGAGTTTGTGATCGCGGTGGACGGATTCGAAGCCACCGAGCCGCTCAGGCATCGCCTCGAAGCCGCGTTTAATAACCCCGACGGCGCTTTTTCCTCTATCCGGGCGCGTGTGCTGCGTCTGGAAAATGGTCCGCCGGTCGGCTTTCCCGTGCAGTTCCGTGTCACGGGCGATGACCCGACCGTCTTGCGCCGCACCGCTGAAGAGGTTGCCACCGTCATGCGCACCAATCCGCATCTGCGCGACGTGAGTCTGGACTGGAACGAAAAGATCAAGAGCGTGCGCGTTGAAATCGATCAGGAGCGCGCGCGCGCGCTCGGCATTTCAAGCCAGGATGTTTCGCTGATGCTGCAAGCCTGGCTCAGCGGAGCGACGATTACCCAGTTTCGTGAAGATGATCAGTTGATCGATGTCGTCTGGCGTGCGCCGGGCATTGATCGCGGCTCGCTCGACCGCTTGCCCGATCTCAATATTCCGGCCGCCAACAACCGTTATGTCCCGCTGGCGCAGGTAGCGAAACTGGTTCCGGTACTGGAAGAGGGGCTCATCTGGCGGCGCAACCGGATCCCGACCATCAGCGTTCGCGGTGACATGGCCGACGGCGTTCAGGCACCTTCGGTCTCGGCGCAGATCAATCCGCAACTGGATGCGATTCGCGCAAAACTGCCGCCGGGCTACAAGATAGAAATGGGCGGGGTCATCGAAGAAGCGGCCAAGGGTGAAGATCCCATCGGCGCGGTCATGCCGATCATGCTGCTGGGGGTGCTGACGCTGCTGATGATGCAACTGCAAAGCATCGGCCGTACCGTGCTGGTGCTGCTGACTGCACCGCTCGGCATGATTGGCGTTGCCCTCGCGTTGTGGCTGTTCCGTGCCCCCTTCGGCTTTGTGGCCCTGCTGGGGGTGATTGCGCTGGCGGGCATGATCATGCGCAACTCGGTGATTCTGGTCGACCAGATCGAGCAGGACCGGGCATCCGGAAAGTCCGAATGGGAATCCATCATCAGCTCGACCGTGCGCCGCTTTCGTCCGATTGTATTGACTGCGCTGGCGGCGATTCTGGCGATGGTGCCGCTCACCCGCCAGCTTTTCTGGGGGCCGATGGCGATTGCCATCATGGGCGGCCTGACGGTTGCCACCG
>JAYUFR010000270.1:0-3291 GCA_043738625.1 Sterolibacteriaceae bacterium | reverse complement strand
TAACCGTACTTCTTTCGCCTGTGGCAGCACAGGGTACTTTTCTGGTGAGTGATGGTGAGGATATCTCCACGCCAACGCTGATTTCACGATTGACAACTGCGATGGGGCGTCCGGCGCGTTTGTTTCATCTTTCACCACCTTTGCTGCGATTGCTTTTTTCCGTCATCGGACAAGGCGCGGCGGCAGATCGGTTGATGCAATCCCTTCAAGTCGATAGCACCAGATTGCAAGCACTTGGGTGGCGTCCTTCTGTTTCAATGGACGAAGGCTTGCGACGCACAGTCAAATGGTATCGCGACGCTGACTTATAATCGCCAGCAGCTCATTACCCACCGAACCCTGTCCAGTTGTTATCTCCAGACGACACCTCCTTGCCATTGACTGCACTTTGGATTCCGGCGCTGGCATTTTTAATGACCGCCATCAGCCTCTATGCCATGCTTGCATCGGGCCTCGCCAGCCGGGTTGCGCAGGACCACCCCAACCACCGCTCCCTGCACACGCAACCAGTGCCGCGCATCGGTGGGTTCATCATGATGCCGGTGATATTGGCGACCTGGCTGCTGTTGCCATCAACACCCACGTTGCAGGTGGCTGCGCTGAGCACAGGAATCCTGTGCATCATCTCCTATTGTGATGATCGTTTCGGTTTGCCGATTGGAGTGCGTCTCGGCTCTCATCTCGCCGTCGCAATCATATTCGTCCTCGTCATCGGGCCTTCACCCATGCTTGCGATAGTGGCCATACTTGCAGTCGTATGGTGCACCAACCTTTACAACTTCATGGATGGTGCCAACGGGCTGGCGGGCGGCATGGCATTAATTGGTTTTTCCTGTCTTGCCATTGCCGTGATTGATGGCGCACCGGATCTGGCGCTGGCGTGTACCTGTATTGCCGCCGCTGCAGCAGGGTTTCTGCTGTTCAACTTCAATCCGGCGCAGGTCTTTCTTGGTGATGCCGGTTCTGTTCCGCTCGGCTTTCTGGTCGGCGCCATTGGCATCATCGGCTGGCATGGAGCGCTGTGGGATGTCTGGTTTCCACTTCTGGTATTTGCGCCCTTCATTGTTGATGCAAGCTTTACACTATTCCGCCGAATGTTGAAGGGAGAGCGGATTTGGGAGGCGCATCACGATCACTACTATCAGCGGCTGGTGCGGATGGGCTGGTCGCACCGGCGTCTCGCGCTGGCCGAATATGCGCTGATGTTGACCGTTGGGTTGACCGCGCTGGTCTTGCGCCTGGTGGCCCCGGGTCTACAGTTGGCAGGCTTGCTGACCATTACGCTAAGCCTGGCTTTGCTGATGTTCGTGATTGACCGCCGCTGGACGCGGTATCTGAGGACGCGATGATTTCACGCAGTGTGCTGGTGTTTCTGCATGACCTGGCCGCCGCCACGGTGGCCTGGCTCATCGCCTATTGGTTGCGATTCAACTTCGATATTCCGCCGGAGTTCATGGCCGCCATGTGGTCGGCATTGCCAGCCGTGCTGGTGGTGCAGGGCGCCTGCTTTTATGCGTTCGGCCTTTATCGCGGCCTCTGGCGCTTCGCCAGCGTGTCCGATCTCAAACGCATCCTCATGGCATGTGGCGTCGCGGCGCTGGCAACACCCGCCGCACTGCTGATGCTAGAGAAATGGCATTTTGTTCCGCGTTCGGTGCTGGTGCTGGAACCGCTGTTGCTGGTGCTCATCATGGGCGGCGTTCGTTTCGGCTACCGCGCATGGAAGGATGGCCATTTGTTTCCCGGGCGCGCCGGCGCTGGTGAACCGGTACTCGTCATCGGTGCCGGCGACGCGGCCGCCACGCTGCTGCGCGAATTGGCGCGGAGTCAGGACTGGCGGGTGGTTGGCTTGCTTGATGACGATGCAGCGATGCAGGGTCGCCAGTTGAATGGTGTGCCCATCCTTGGTACGGTGCAAGGGATTGCGGATCAGGCCCGAAAAGCCGAGGTACGCCACGCCATCATCGCCATGCCGGCCGCCTCGTCGGCGCAACGCCGTCGTGCGGCAGAGCTGGCCGCCGCCGCCGGCCTGACCGTGCTGACCGTGCCGGGGCTTGACGATCTGCTCTCGGGCCGCGTTTCCATTTCCAGCATTCGCAAGGTCGAGCTGGAAGATTTGCTCGGCCGTGAGCAAGTACAGCTCGACGATGCCGGCCTGCACGGGCTGTTGACCGGCAAGGTGGTGCTGGTCACCGGCGCCGGCGGTTCCATCGGCGCCGAACTGTGTCGCCAGATCGCCCGCTTTGACCCGGCCAGCCTGGTGTTCTACGAGTTGTCCGAGTTTGCGCTCTACACCATTGAACAGGAGTTTGCCGCCCGCTTTCCCGCGCTGTCAATTCGCTGCGTTGTTGGCGACGTCAAGGACGAAACACGGCTCGACCATGTATTTGCACAGGTTCGGCCACAGGTGGTGTTCCATGCCGCCGCTTACAAGCACGTGCCGCTGATGGAACAGGAAAACGCATGGGAGGCGGTGCGCAACAATGTACTCGGCACCGGGCGCGTGGCGCGCGCGGCGCTGGCCCATGGCGTGGCCAAGTTTGTGCTGGTATCGACCGACAAGGCCGTCAATCCCGTCAATGTGATGGGCGCCAGCAAGCGGCTCGCCGAGCAGGTGTGTCAGGCGTTGCAAAACAGCGGTGGACACGGCACCCGTTTCGTCATGGTGCGCTTCGGCAATGTGCTGGGTTCCAGCGGCAGCGTGATTCCCAAGTTTCGCGAGCAGATCGCCCACGGCGGACCGGTGACCGTAACCCATCCCGACATCATCCGTTACTTCATGCTGATTCCCGAAGCCGCGCAACTGGTGTTGCAGGCCGGATTGATGGGGCAGGGTGGCGAAATCTTTGTGCTCGACATGGGCGAGCCGATCAAGATCGCCGACCTTGCGCGCGACATGATCCGTCTTTCCGGCTTCAGCGAAGACGATATCAAAATCGCGTTCACCGGCTTGCGGCCGGGTGAAAAGCTGTATGAGGAACTGCTTGCCGACAGCGAAACGACGCTATCCACGCCGCATCCTAAACTGCGCGTGGCCAAAGGTGATGGCGCACCCGACGACGCATGGCTGACAACCTTGAACGAATGGCTGAGCCAGCCGCAGCGCAGCGAAACCGAGGCCAAAGCCGGCCTTCAGCAATGGGTTCCTGAATACCGGACTGTGACCATTTAATCTTGTAAATTAAACGGTAGTCGTTCATAATACTCGAATGATTGAACGCCGAATCCAATCCGGCCTCGCCCGGTCGCTTGCCCGGTTTCCTGCTGTCGCCCTGCTCGGCCCCCGTCAGG
>JAYUFR010000269.1:0-3295 GCA_043738625.1 Sterolibacteriaceae bacterium | reverse complement strand
GCTTCGCGCTGACGGAGGCGGGCGCCTTGTAGGGCCGGTTCTGCCCGCCCGGCGCCCACAGCACGATCAGCTTGCGGCCCTCGACATCTTCAACGCTCTCTCCGGCATCCACACCGGGAAGCGGCCGGGGTGCTTGATGTCCTTGCGGATGTAGTTCTGGCTGAAGGGCGGATTGGCGAGCACGCGGTCGAAGCGCTTGAGCTGGCCGTCGTCGTCCATGTGCTGCGGCTCGCGCAGGGTGTCCTGCTGGCGGATCACGGCGTGAGAGATCCCGTGCAACAACATGTTCATCTTGCAGATGGACCAGGTGGTGCCCATCTTCTCTTGCCCTGAGAGTGTGAGTTCCTGCGCAGTACCGCCGCATTCGCGCAGGTAATCGCGCGCCTGGATCAGCATGCCGCCCGAGCCGACGGTCGGGTCGTAGACGCTCATCTTTTCTTTCGGGTCACAGATTTCGACGCAGATGCGGACCACTTCAGCCGGGGTGTAAAACTCGCCGGCCTTCTTGCCGGCGGAATCGGCGAAGTGCTTGATCAGCCATTCGTAGGCGGCGCCAAGCAGATCGGGGAATTCGAAGTCGCTGTCCTTGAGCGGAATCTTTTCGAAGTTCTGAATGAAGTTGACCAGGGTGTCGTCATCCAGCGTGTTCTGCCCGATCTTGCGGTTGAAGTTGATGTTGCCGAGTACGTCCTGCAGGGCGTCGGCATTGGATTCTTCGAGGGCTTCGAGCGCCTTGTTGAGCGTGGTGCCGACGTTTTCCTTGATGTGCTTGAGGGCGGGCTGCGGCTTGCCTTCGTCATCCACCCACGGCTCGCCCCAGCGAGCGCGGGGTGGCACGAAGAAATATTTGCCGGAGTATTGGTCCGGGTCTTCCAGATTGATGGCGATGTCGGCTTCGCTCAGTCCCGCATCCTTGCCCTGCTTTTTGATCTCTTCCCGGCGCTGGTCGAACAGATCGCTCGCCCGCTTGAGGAAGAGCATGCCGAAGATGTATTCCTTGTACTCGCTGGCGTCCATGTTGCCGCGCAAGTCGTCGCAAGCCGTGAGCAGCAACCCTTCGAGTTTGGCAAGCGTGAGTTTGGCGTTGGACATTTATTCGTTGGTCCCTGAATCATATCTTGTGAGTGACGTCGGTCCTTTTTGCGTCGACTCTCGTAACACCCGTGAATCGGGAGGTTTGTGGGATCGGTACATTTTTCTCCCAATTTGGTCCGTGATTGTAATGCCCGGTGAATTACGGTTGTAAGGACGGTGTTTCGATATTAGCGGCGTTATATGGAAAAAACCGGAACCACGTTGGTCATGAGGCGTGCAGCCTATGGTTTCCTTACCTGTCTTCGACTATTCGGTGGCAAAAAAATAGGGGCGAGTTGTCCTCGATAACTTTCGTGGTCAATTCAACCTCACCATTTGGCTTTTTGTTGGTACCAGCACAATTCCCACCCCACAAATGCGAAGCCCCGCGTTTGATTGGCGGGGCTTCACGGGGTTGCCACTCGAGGTGGCGTAGTTTCGTTACCTTGTCGTAACGTCTGCCGGCCTTTAACACCCGGCTTCAGAGTGCACTGTCGGATCGCTCATCGATAGGCTGCCCTCCAATTCCAACTGGGCGCCGCGAGGCTCCACGTGATTCGCTCACGTCATGCCCGTGGCATTTGCTTCGTGTCCTCAGCTCGAGTCGTTCCTCAAACGGCTCGTCGAGGGTGGTTGCCGTTCGCTCGCATCAGGCACGCCCGCTTGACGGGGCGCGCACAACAGCGAAACCGAAAAACCGCAACCGGATGATCAATGGTTAGTCTGAAAACCCGACCCGAGCCGAAGCATCGAAGCGCTTTCAGTAGGCGCTTTTCGATGGCATGCGTCAAGGCATTTCGTGACTGTTTGAACGAGGGTTGATCTGGCGCGGCGATGTTCGAGGCGGGTCAGCGGACTTCTTCGCCGGCTTGTTGCAGCAGTTGCCGCGTGGCGGACGGCGCGTTGGCCACCGCGCCCCAGATGGCCCCCACGGTCACGCACAGGAAGCCGACCACGGTGGCCAGTTCCAGTGGTTCTCCGAGCAGCGGCACCGCCATCACGATGGTGATGCCCGGCACCAGCGCCAGCATCAGCGAGGCGCGGATCGGGCCGATGGTCTGCGTGGCATAGGCATAGCCGAGCCCGGCACCCAGGGCCGCAACGATGCCCTGATAGCCGCCTTGCAGCAGGATTGCATGCCACGACACCTGCGACATCGCCTTGGGCAGGAACAGCAGATACACCGGCATGTAGACGACGGCCGCGCCGACTGTGAGTGCCGCAATCGCGTCGACCGCCTGCAGTTGCCATTTGCGCAACAGCACGCCATAGAACCCCCACGACATGGCGGCAATAATGAAAAACAGATCGCCCAGCCACCAGCGCTCTGCCGAAGTGCCGGCCGTCATCAGGCTGCGCACGCTGATCAGGCCGATGCCGGCGGCGGTGAGTGAAAACGCCAGCACCGCCTGCCGGTTGGGGCGAAAGCCAAGGACCACCCAGGCGAACAGGGCCGTCGCAAACGGAATGCCGCCATTGACCAGAATGCCAGCGTGCGCCGCGGGGGAAAAGGCAAAGCCGCTATAGATGGCAATGCTGTAGAGCAAGCCGCCGATGCCGGCCACCACCAGCCACTGCCGCGGAGCGAGGATGGTGCGCCGGCGAATAAGGAACGGCAGCATGATCAGGCTGGAGATGCCGAAGCGCAATGCCACCAGATCGAACGGCGTGAGCGCGCTCTTGCCACCCATGCGCGAAACGATGTTGAAGCCGGACCAGAACAGCACCACGCAGCCGGCGGCCATGAACCCGCGCACGGTGTTGCGGCGATGTTCGTCGATGGGCGCCTTTTCTGTCATGGCGGGATTTTAAAGCGCCATTCAACGCCATGACGTGATCGTCGGCGACGGCAAACCACCTGGGCAATAAAAAAGCCGCTGACCCTTGCAGGATCAACGGCTTCTCATGTTCTGGTGGGGAAGACGGGGATCGAACCCTCGACCTTCGCATAGGGAGTACTGTGCTTTCCACTCCATATAAAGAATTGCGGACTAGTTATTTTTGTACTAGTATGTTCAATATATTGAACATTTAGGGTGCCAATGTATTTTCAGGAAATCGGCGCTCCCCTCAAGGAAGCCCGCAAATCGAGAGGATTGACCCAGCAGGCACTGGCCGAGCTGGCAGGCCTGTCTCGCACTACGGTCAACCAGCTTGAGAACGGCGTATTCCCTGACCTGGGCGCCAAAAAGTTGTTGACGTTGCTGTCGGCGGTGGGGCT
>JAYUFR010000268.1:0-3314 GCA_043738625.1 Sterolibacteriaceae bacterium | reverse complement strand
AACTCCTCCCGTGACACGATCGGCGAAAAGTGAAACAAGTGATCGAACTTCTCACGCCGCATCAAACGCTTTGGCTTCACCAGTCGGTTCAAGACGGTAACCACCGTAATGAGCGCGATTCCCCGTGCTTCAACAATTCGGGCGTGTATCTCGCGAGCGCTTGCGGGCCGGCCGAACGCCCATGCCGTTTCCATAAGTGAATGTTCCAGGTCGCCAAGCAACATGGCGGTCCCGGACGCCGAAAGGCGCAGCGTATCTTGCAACGGAACCTTGGGCCGTGATCGCACAGGGTTCTTCCGGTCTTTCGCCACATGGCCTCGCGTGATTCAATGGGGTTCGTTTCTGGTTCACTGGGATGTTAGGGGCGGAGCACACGGGAGTAAAGGAGGGCCGCGTATCGCGTACCCGGGCGAAGCGATTGTCAGTTTACATCCACCAGCACAGTATGCCCGCTGCCGCATAGACGGGTTTTACCTGACGTAATATCGGGGAATCCCCGATTTACGTATGACTCCCGATCGCGGAACGTTTATGTGGGGAGCCCGCGGAACTCATTCGGAAATCGCATAACCTGTTCTCCTTGTCGGGAATTGCGGGAAGCGATGCCCATCAACGATGCGAACAAGTCACGGAACGGTTTTCACAGAACTGGGTTTGGGTGCTGTTCTTTGGGGGAATGATCGCGATACATGTGTTCGGCCATGGCGGCCATGGCGGCCATGGCGGCGAGAATGGTAACGTCATACCTAGCCCTGGGCCCGCCGGCAAAGCGAATGCCCAAAAAACGTCAGAACCGAGATCTGGGCATCAGCACTGACGTCGCGCGTTTTAATTCTTTCAGGGGGCAGCGATATGCTGAACATTGAAGTTGTAACGCGGACATTGGCGATGTGGACGGCGTTTTCGTTCGTGTTTTGTGTCGTGTACGGCTTGCTGACACCATCGAGGGTTCACATGTATGCATTTCTCCAGCAAGTATTGCCGGGGTTTGCAATGCCGAGTTGGAAGGGCTTCATAGTTGGGCCTATTCAGAGTTTCCTCTATGGCGCCTATGCGGGGCTTGTCTATGTGCCTATCTATAATTTTGCACATCGCAGATTTGGGGCAGGGCAGTGATGAGGAAGCAGGCGGCCGAGCCTGATTCGCACGCGCATTCCGCCATGCCAGCGAATATGGCGCATGAGATGGGTCATAGCGGCACGGACCTGTCTGCCATGGTCCGCGACATGCGCAACCGTTTCTGGATCTGCCTGATATTTACCATCCCCATTTTTGTTTACGCCCCAATGGGACGCGTCTTCACGCCGCCTGCTCCGCCATTCGGTTTGGAACTCAACCTGTGGCTGTTCTTTTTGGCAAGCGCCGCAATCCTCTACCCGAGCTGGCCGTTCTTTGTTTCCGCCTGGCGCGCCCTTCGGCATGGCACGTTGGGCATGGCCCTGCTGATCGTGCTCAGTGTTGGCACCGGGTATCTCTTCAGCGTCGGCACGACCTTTTTCTTTAAAGGAGGCGGGCAATTCTTTGAGGCCGCTGCCGTTCTGCTGGTGTTCATTCTGCTCGGTCATTGGCTGGAGATGCGGGCTCGCGCTGGTGCTTCGTCCGCCATCAAGGCGCTGATGGATCTCACTCCGGCGAAAGCGACTGTCGTCCGGAATGGCGCCGAGATTGAAGTGCCGACCGCTGAAGTGCTTGCGGGCGAGACTGTGGTGATCAAACCCGGCAACAAGATTCCGGTCGACGGCACGGTGGAGACTGGTGAATCGCTCGTCGACGAGTCCATGCTCACTGGCGAGTCGATGCCGGTCCGGAAGGGACCAGGCGCCACGGTGATTGGTGCGACCATCAACAAGAGCGGCAGCTTTCGATACAAGGCAACAAAAGTCGGAGCCGACTCCGCGCTGGCGCAGATCGTAAAACTTGTTCAGGAAGCGCAGAACTCCAAGGCGCCGGCTCAACTGCTCGCCGACAAGGCCGCACAATGGCTGGTGATCGTTGCAATCGTTATCGGTCTGGCGACGTTTGCGGTGTGGTTCTGGTGGATCGGACAATCGCTGTTGTTCGCGGTGACAATGACCATTACGGTATTCGTGATCGCCTGCCCGGATGCATTAGGACTTGCGACGCCCATGGCGATCATGGTGAGTACCGATTTGGGTGCCATGAATGGCATTCTGTTCAAGAACGCCTCAGCGCTCGAAGACGCCACCAAACTACACGTCATTGTCTTCGACAAGACCGGCACGCTCACCGTCGGCCAGCCGGAGGGGGTGGAGATCGTCTTGGCGGACGGCGTCACCGAGGATGCGTTGCTCACCGCAGCTGCGGCGGTGGAGCAGGGGTCCGATCATCCGTTGGCGCAGGCGATCCTGCGTCGGGCGGAGAAGCTCACCGTGGCGGCACCGGCACAGTTCGAAAGCCTTGATGGCATGGGTGCACGCGCCGAGACCGCCGGCGGCACCGTGTTTCTCGGCAACCGCCTGCTGATGGATACGCAAAAGTTCGCGCTCGGTCGACTTGAGTCCGAGGCGACTCGCCTGCAAGGCGATGGCCGCACGGTGGTGCATGTGGCTCAGGCCGGTCACGTGATTGGGCTTATCGCCATTGCCGATGCCATCCGGCCCACGTCCAAGGCAGCGATAGCAAAGTTGCGTGAGCGGAAGATCGAAGTGGTGATGCTGACCGGCGACAATGCAGCGACTGCCAAGCGCATCGCCGCCGACCTCGGAATCGACAGTGTCTTGGCCGACGTACTCCCGGGGCAGAAAGCCGAAAAGGTGAAGGAACTTCAGGCAAACGGAAAAAAAGTCGGGATGGTGGGCGATGGTGTCAATGATGCGCCGGCACTCACGCAGGCTGACGTAGGGTTTGCTATCGGCGCCGGCACCGATGTCGCGATGGAAAGCGCGGATGTTGTTCTGATGAAAAGCGATCCGTACGACATCGTCGCCGCGATCGAGTTGTCGCACGCCACGTTGCGGAAGATGCATCAGAATCTTTGGTGGGCGGTGGGCTACAACGCGATCGCATTCCCGCTTGCCGCAGGCGTCTTATATCCATTTGTCCTGAGTCCGGAGGTTGCAGCGATATCCATGTCCGGCAGCACTCTTATTGTGGCGATCAATGCGCTGATGTTGAAGCGGGTCAAGCTCGCCGGTATCACGAATGAGCGAGTGCGTCGTGCGCCGGCGGGCATCGTGCCAGCTTCCACGGCGAATGCGTTCGACTCCAAGCGCTAACCCGCGATCAGCGCTCGCGATGAGCCCGCAGACGGAGCGACAAAAAGAGCACGACACCCAGCGAAACCGTCAGCGCCA
>JAYUFR010000267.1:0-10023 GCA_043738625.1 Sterolibacteriaceae bacterium | reverse complement strand
CACCACGGTGATGGGCATGCTGCCCCAGGGCCTTACACTTGATGAACTGGCCGATGTTGCCCGGCAGAAGCTGGACAGGAAAGTCAGCGTATTGCGCGGCCTTGATCTGGCCGGCTTTCGCGAACAGTTGCGCCACGCCAACGATCCGTCGCGCCGCTACGTCATCAATTTCACGCGCTTCCCATTGTTCGGCAGCGGCGGCGGGCATCATTCACCCATCGCGGCTTATCTCGTCGACGCAGACCTGGTCATGGTCCTTGACGTGAACAGGAACTACGGGCCGTGGCTGGTGAAACCGGAACGCCTGTATCAGGCCATGGACACGGTGGATACCACGGCCGGCAAGAAACGCGGGCTGCTGCTGATCGAGTGATGTCGTAGTCGACGAACCCTCGCCCGCCCTCGTCGCTTTTCGCGTCACCATCGATGCAGGCAATCGACGATGTCCTGCCGATCGAGCATTTCGAGCAGGCGGATTTCGGTTGCGGCATCCATGGTGGTTTTCCTCTTCCAGCGACAGTGATGCAGGGGTTATTTATCTTGTCACAAGCTTTACCACCGTCAACACCAGAGTGACGAACACTATGCCAGCGATTACGGCGCCGATTGCGAAATGCCGCAAGGAAAGCCCCTGCACGGTTTCCTCGTGGTCGCGGGCGCGCCGCATGGCGGTCCATGCGTGAAAAACTGATTTGACCGCATACAGAATTTGGCAAATTCGGATCGTGGGTCGCTCATGGAAATAAGTTGCTGATAATTTGAATCCGGGAATGAAGACAAGTTTGTCCGTCACTGGGCGCAGCATAGTCCGTAAAAATGAAAGTATGTTGCCGCCAGTCATCATTCTTGCGCTGCGGCATCGACGCCAACTCACTGGTAGTGTTTGCATTTCCAATCAATAAAACAAAAGAACTTGAAGCCCTGATTGCCTTTGGGGTAACGTTCCACTTTTCGACGATCAGGGCGCCGTGATCGAGTCGCCGTCGAGCAACGAATCACGGGGCCGAAATTCAATTCAAGAGGAGAAGCAAGTCATGACAACGCATCATCAAACATTTTTCATTGGTGGCGAGTGGGTCAAGCCGGCCACGTCAAAACGCATTGAGGTTATCGGTGCAGCTACCGAAGAAGTGATCGGCAGCGTGCCCGAGGGCAGCAATGCCGATATCGATCGCGCGGTAGCTGCCGCGCGCCACGCACTCAAGGCGTCAGCCTGGGCGACCTTTACGCCAGCCGAACGCGGTGCAGCGATCGGTCGTTTCGCCGACTCCATCGAAAAGCGTGGCGCGGCGCTGGCGCAATCGGTCAGCATGCAGAACGGCATGCCGATCAACGTGGCGGACCAGCTTGAGAGCGGTTTTGTGGTCGGCGTCCTGCGTTACTACGCCGCGCTGGCGGCCAATCTGCAGCTCGAGGAGAGCCGCCCGTCGCCGCTCGGTTCCACCACCCTGGTGCGGCGCGAGCCGGTCGGCGTGATCGGCGCCATCGTGCCGTGGAACTTCCCCGTCATCCTTTCGATGATGAAAATCGGCCCGGCCCTCGCCGCCGGCTGCACCATCGTGTTGAAGCCTTCCCCGGAGACGGTGCTGGACAGCTACATCGTGGCCGAAGCCGCCGCAGAAGCCAAGCTGCCGCCCGGTGTCATCAGCTGGGTACCGGGCGGACGAGAACTCGGCGCCTACCTGGTTTCGCACCCGGGAATCGACAAGGTCGCCTTCACCGGCTCCACCGCAGCGGGGCGGATCATCGCCCAGGAGTGCGCCAAGCTGCTGCGTCCGGTAAGCCTGGAACTGGGCGGGAAATCCGCCGCGATCGTGCTTGAAGATGCCAATCTCGACGCTTTGCTGCAGGCAATACCGTCGGCCTCCATGCTCAACAACGGCCAAACCTGCTTCTCGTGCACGCGCATCCTGGTACCAAAAAGCCGCTATCAGGAAATCGTCGATGCGATTTCGGCCAACGTGTCTTCCTTCAAGGTTGGCGATCCGCTCGATCGCGCGACCGTGGTCGGGCCGATGGCCTCATCGATTCATCGCGGCCGTGTCGAAGGCTATATTGCCAAGGGCAAGACCGAAGCAAAACTCACGGCGGGCGGCGGGCGGCCCAAAGACCAACCGCGTGGCTGGTTCGTGCAGCCAACCGTGTTCGCCGATGTCGACAATAATGCCGTCATCGCGCAGGAAGAAATCTTTGGCCCGGTGCTGTCCATCATCCGCTACAACGATGAAGAAGACGCGATCAGGATCGCCAACGCGTCCGTGTACGGACTGGGTGGCACGGTCTGGTCGAAGGACAGCGAGCACGCGACGCGGGTTGCACGGCGTGTCGAGTCGGGCACCATTGGTGTCAATGGCTATCTGCCGGATCTGAATGCGCCTTTTGGCGGTATCAAGGCCAGCGGCCTTGGTCGTGAGATGGGTCCGGAGTCAATCGGCAGCTATCAACAATTCAAATCGATCTACCTCATGGGTTGAAAGCGGGCTGAAAACCCGCAGGATGCATGAAAAAACGGCCGCATTCATGCGGCCGTTTTTTTGTCTAGCTAAACGCTTCGATCAACCCAACGCCGCCAGGGCCGCTGCGTAATCGGGTTCGTTTTTGATTTCCGCAACCAATTGGCTATGCACAACTTTGTCATTCTCGTCGAGCACCACCACCGCACGCGCCGCAACACCCGCCAATGGACCGGTCTTGATGGCAACTCCGTAAGCGTCCAGAAAGCCGCGGCCGCGCATGGTTGACAAGGTCACGACGTTGCTCAGCCCTTCGGCGCCGCAAAACCGGCTCTGGGCAAACGGCAGATCCGCCGAAATACACAGCACGACGGTATTCGGTTGGTCGTTGGCCTTTTGATTGAACTGGCGCACCGAAGTCGCGCATGTTGGCGTATCAACGCTGGGGAAAATATTCAGGATTTTTCGCTTGCCGGCAAGGCTCGCCAGGCTGACTTCGGCGAGGTCTTTGCCGACCAGGGAGAACGACGGGGCGCGATCACCCATTTGGGGAAAGCTTCCGGAAATTTCGATGGCGTTGCCGCCCAGGGTTACCGTACTGGTCATTGAGTCGTCCTTTTTTGGATGTTATGGATTGCTGATTGTCGGATTCATTTGATGGATGACGGCAGGGCGGCCCCGCCGTCATCCATCTTCAGCTTAAACGGCAAGATCGTAGCGATCAAGGTTCATCACCTTGTTCCAGGCTGCCACAAAGTCACCTACGAACGCCTGCTGCGCATCGCTGCAGGCATAGACTTCCGCAATCGCCCGAAGCTGGGAGTTCGAACCGAAGACCAGGTCAACAACGGTACCCGTCCATTTAACTTCGTTTGTCGCCCGGTCACGCCCCTCCAACACACCTTCGGACGCGGTGGATTTGTGCGACTTTGTGTTCATGTCGATCAGGCCGGTCGTCTCCCCATCGCCGTCCGCCAACGCACCTGCAGGCGCGGTGGATTTCTGCCACTTCGTGCTCATATTGAGCAAATTGACGAAGAAATCGTTGGTCAACGTTTCAGGCTGCTGGGTGAAAATACCGTGTTTGCTCTGCCCAAAGTTTGCATTCAGTGCGCGCATGCCACCGATCAAAACCGTCATCTCGGGAGCACTCAACTTCATCAGGCTCGCCCGATCCAACAGCTGTTCAGCCGCTGATCCCTCGTGCCCCTTGCGCAGGTAATTGCGGAATCCGTCTGCGGTCGGCTCCAATACGGCGAATGAGTCCACGTCGGTCTGCTCCTGTGAAGCATCCGTGCGCCCCGGCGAGAACGGAACCTGCACCTCGTGGCCGCCCTTCTTTGCAGCTGCCTCAACGCCTGCGCAGCCGCCCAGAACGATCAAATCAGCAAGCGAGACCTTCTTCCCGCCTGACTGTGAGCTATTGAATTCGTTCTGAATGGCTTCCAGAGTCTGAAGAACTTTCTCCAGTTCGACCGGCTCGTTGACTTCCCAAAACTTTTGCGGCGCGAGACGAAGGCGCGCTCCGTTCGCCCCACCGCGCTTGTCGCTGCCGCGGAATGTTGCAGCCGACGCCCATGCCGTCGTGACCAGTTGGGAAATGGAGAGGCCGGATGCAAGGATCCTGGCCTTCAGGGCAGCAATATCCTGCTCGCCGACTAATGGATGGTCCACCGCGGGAACAGGGTCTTGCCACAGCAGCTCCTCCTTGGGCACGAGCGGGCCAAGGTAGCGCGAGATCGGCCCCATGTCACGGTGCGTGAGCTTGTACCAGGCCCTGGCATAGGCGTCTGCGAATTCCTGTGGATTCTGGTGGAAGCGCCGGGAAATCTTTTCATAGGCAGGGTCCATCCTCAGCGAGAGGTCGGTCGTGGCCATAAACGGCGCATGCCGCTTCGACGGGTCGTGGGCATCCGGCACGGTGCCGGCTCCAGCGCCACCCTTTGGCGTCCACTGGTGCGCGCCGGCAGGGCTCTTGGTCAGTTCCCATTCATAGCCGAACAGGGTGTCGAAGTAACTGTTGTCCCACGTGGTTGGGGTGGGGGTCCATGCGCCCTCCAGGCCGCTGGTGATGGTGTGGGCACCTTTGCCGCTGCCAAAGCTGTTTATCCAGCCGAATCCTTGTTCGGCGATGTCCGCGCCTTCGGGCTCGGGTCCGACGTACTTTTCCGGGTCGGCCGCGCCGTGGGTTTTACCGAAGGTGTGTCCACCGGCACAGAGGGCCACTGTTTCCTCGTCGTTCATCGCCATGCGAGCGAAGGTCTCGCGGATATCCCGTGCCGCAGCGATGGGATCCGGGTTGCCATTGGGTCCTTGCGGGTTCACGTAGATCAGGCCCATTTGCACGGCGCCCAGAGGGTTCTCGAGTTGACGGTCGCCGGTGTAGCGCTTGTCGCCCAGCCACTCGGCCTCAGGACCCCAGTAAATGTCTTCCTGGGGTTCCCAGACATCCTCGCGCCCGCCGGCGAAACCGAAGGTCTTGAAGCCCATGGTATCCATAGCGACGGTGCCGGTGAGAACAATCAGGTCGGCCCAGGAGATTTTCCGGCCGTACTTCTGCTTGATCGGCCAAAGCAGGCGGCGCGCCTTGTCGAGGTTGCCGTTGTCAGGCCAGCTGTTGAGGGGCGCAAATCGCTGTGTGCCGAAGCCAGAACCACCGCGACCATCGGCGATGCGGTAGGTGCCAGCGCTGTGCCACGCCATACGGACGAAGAACGGCCCATAGTGGCCGTAATCGGCGGGCCACCAGTCCTGCGAATCCGTCATCAGCGCTTGGAGGTCTTTGACCACCGCATGCAGGTCGAGGCTCTTGAACTCCTCGGCGTAATTAAACGCCTTGCCCATGGGATCGGCCATGGGGGAGTTCTGATGAAGTATCTTGAGGTTCAGCTGATTCGGCCACCAGTCTGCGTTCATTGTGCCCCCGGCCATCGTGGGTTTTTGAGCGCCGCCCGCGAACGGGCACTTTGCTTCTGTTGACATGGTTTTCTCCTTTGACTATTTGCAATTTACGCTGTGTCATCGGCGATGACTTGAGCGCATGGTAAAGAGGTCAAGATGATTAAACAAATTGATTGTTTCTAGCAAGGCAATAGAGGATTTCAATAGGTCAGGAATCGAGGCGGACTGAGGCCGATCTCTGTGGCCTGACTTGTGTGAATCAGGCGAGCGGATTCACCCCGGCGGCCCGAGGCGGTTCCAGGTCAGCGAACGGTCGCCGACAGATCGACATCCATGGGTTGCGGCACGGTCGCCACGAACGAAGGGCGCGTCGCCAGGGCCGATACGTAGCGCGTCAGATTGGGGTATCGCCCGCGCCAGCGAATGCTGTCGATGTCCGGGCAAAGCTTGGCGGGGACACTGAATTCCAGCACCAGAAGCGTGGTGGCCACCGCGATGTCACCAAGATCGACGGGTTGGTGATCGGCAACGACGCGGCCCTCGACTATTCGATCCAATTCCGCGAACACCCCCTTGAGCTTGCGTTCCTGACGCTCAATCCATGGGGTACTGGGATCGGGACGATGCAGCTCGAACACGAGGGACTGGAAGACCTCCATCAACCGTTCGCCGAGCATCTGGCGCAGCTTGGCTTCAAGAATTGCGTCGGTGCCGGACGGCAACAGCGCCGGCTGGGGAAAGCGTCGCTCCAGCCATTCGAGGATATAGACCGAGTCGTAGATGCAGTGGCCGTCTTCCTCGATCAGGATCGGCAACTGTTCGAGCGGGCTGTATTCAGGTGTGCAGGTCTCGTTGCCCCAGGGCACGTCGTACTGGACTTTGTAGTCGAGGCCTTTTTCGATGAGCGCGATGGCGACCTTGCGGCCGAACGGGCTGGGACGTGCATTGATCAGGGTAAAGGTCATCGCATTGCTCCTGAAATGTACTGATTGGTGTTAATTAAATACTCGCCAGTACTATAGGCTTGGCTGCCGCACGCTGTCAAACCCGCGTTGGCGCTTGCTCAAGCAACCGCGCCGAACAAGGCGCCGACCCCCGCCGTCAGTCCCATTGCCAGAGCACCCCAGAACGTAACGCGGATCGCCCCCACTGTCACAGGCGCACCGCCGGCCCGCGCGGCGACCCCGCCCAGCAGCGCAAGGAAAAAGAGTGAAGACCCCGCAACAAAAAAGAGCAGACCCGTCTCAGGTGCCAACACAGTAACCAATAACGGCATCGCGGCCCCGACGGCAAAGCTCGCAGCCGACGCCAGCGCCGCCTGAATCGGGCGCGCACCCAACGCGTTGGATATTCCGAGTTCATCGCGCACATGCGCACCAAGCGCGTCATGCGCCATCAGTTGCTCGGCAACCTGTTTCGCCAGCACGGGATCAAGCCCGCGACCCTCATAGATCGCCGCCAACTCCTTGTGCTCACCGTCATCGTCGATCTTGAGTTCGGTACGCTCACGCTCAATGTCTGCTTTTTCAGTGTCGGCCTGCGAGTGGACCGAGACATACTCGCCGGCCGCCATCGACATGGCCCCGGCAACCAGGCCGGCCACCCCCGCAACGACGATGTCGCTGTGTGCGGCATGCGCTGCCGCGACGCCGAGCACCAGGCTCGCAGTGGATACGATGCCATCGTTCGCGCCCAACACCGCAGCGCGCAGCCAACCAATGCGGTCGGTGCGATGCCGTTCCAGATGACGTGGACGCATGTTGAAGTTCCCGAAATGGTTCGATGGCCGAGACTCTGCCCGGTCGCGGCACAATTAACAACTCCGCTCGAAGTCCTCGGGCAATACTCTGCTGGTGCAACGCACCACGAATCAAAACTACCCACTCGGGTAGCGCTATCGTCTGCTACCCCGGCTAGTGTGCGCAATGCGGTAACCGCGTCAGACAAACGCGGCGCCGAAACGATCTGGAGGAGAGTTTCATGGCAGCAGCCGCCCAAAGCGGGGTCAGTGCGCCGGCATCGGCCGGTGGCAAGCTCATCAACATCGACAATGGCGGAACCCTCACCGACATTTGCGTCATCGAGGGTGACCGGGTCTGGCGTACCAAGACCCTGACCACGCCCTACGATCTTTCCGAATGCCTTTTTGCCGGCTTGCGCAAGGCTTCAAAAGCGATCTATGGTCACGATGACGTACTCGCGTTGCTCCTGTCCACCGACTACATCCGCTACTCGACCACGCAGGGCACCAATGCGCTGGTTGAGCGCAAGGGGCCGCGTCTCGGCTTGATCCTCGGCGGCGACCTGCGTGCCGCCGATTTGCAGCACGACGATGCAGAGAAAGAAATGTTTGCCGCACTGGTCGGTGCGCGTGTTGCAACCATTGCGCCCGATCTTGCGGGTGATGCGCTGGAAACCGCCACGGTGCGGGCGATCAACGCGCTGGCTGCCGCCGGTGCCAACCGCGTCGTCGTCGCCTGCGGTGGGGCCGGACGCGAGGGCAACGAGGCGCAACTCAAGCGCGTGCTGCTACGCAAGTTTCCGCCGCACCTGCTGGGCGCGATTCCGGTGCTCTATTCCCACGAAGTGGCGGGCGACGCCAACGATGTGCGTCGCACCTGGACCGCCCTGTTCAATGCCTTTCTGCATCCGGCGATGGAGCGGTTTCTTTATAACGCCGAGCACAAGCTGCGCGCGTTCAAGACGCGCAATCCGCTGCTGATCTTCCGCAACGACGGCCAATCGGCACGTGTCGCCAAAACCATCGCCATCAAGACCTACAGCTCCGGCCCGCGCGGCGGCGCCGAGGGCGCCAAGGCGCTGGCACAGCATTACGGTTTCAAGAGCCTGCTGTCGATGGACGTCGGCGGCACCACCACCGACATCGTCGTCGTCGAGAATGGCGTGGTGCGCGCCGAGGCGCGTGGTCATATCGAGGGCGTGCAAACCTCCTTTGCGCTGTGCGACGTGGTCAGCGTCGGTGTCGGTGGCAGTTCCATCATCCGTATCGAAGGTGGTGCCATCGTCGTCGGCCCGCACAGCGTAGGCAGCGCTCCGGGACCGGCCTGCTTCGGCCTCGGCGGCAAGGAGGCCACCATCACCGACGCCTTTCTGGTGCTCGGCCTGCTCGATCCGGTGTCCTATTTCGGCGGCGAATTGAAGATCGACCTGCAACGTGCGCGTGCTGCAATTACGGAAAAGATTGCCGCTTTGCTGCAGGTTGACGCAGAAGCCGCAGCCGAAGCCATGGAAAACGCCTGGGTAACAAAAATCGCCACCAACCTCAAACGCTACACCACGATCACCCCCGCTACCACGCTGGCGGCGTTCGGCGGCGGCGGTCCCTTGGTGGCATGCAAGGTGGCCGACGCTGCGGGCATTTCGAAGGTGGTCATTCCCGGACTCGCCGCCGTGTTTTCCGCCTTCGGCATCGGCTTCTCCGACATTGGCCACGAATATCAAGCGCCGCTGACAAGCAATGACAATGCCTCGCTCAAGACCTGTCGCGCGCAGTTACGCGAACGCGCCCGGCGCGGCATGTATGCCGAGGGTGCCGACATCGGCCAGTGCCGCTGCGATTTCATGCTGCATGTTTCGCGCGGTGATGACGAGCAGGCGATTCCATTAACGGGTGATGCGTTACCGGCCGGCTTGGCGGCCGACGCGCATCTGTCATTGAGTCTCGACGTGACCAAGCCCATCGCCCACGCCTCGCTCTCCGGCCGCTTCGGCGACCAGACAAAGCCTGCGATAAGTCGCACCTCGCGCCGCACACGCAGCAGCGGCGCCTGGCACGCGCTGCCCGTCTATCGCGTTGAGGAACAATCGGCCGGCGCCTCTGCATTCGGCCCGGCGATTCTCGAAGAAGCCTTCTACACCTGCCGCATCGAAGCCGGCTGGCGTTTCGAGATCAACACCGCCGGCGACATTTTGCTCAGCCGCAGCTGACCTTTTTAGAGGCCGACCATGAACGTACTGATCACCGAATACCTGCGCATCAACCTCGACACCGAGATGTGGGAGTGCCGCCGCTGCGGCCGCGCCCATGTCTCGGCGCGCGACAACTACAAGCGCGGCCTGCTGGTGTATGACCGCAACCCGCAGGAAATCCACAAGCCGCTGCTCGACACAAAGAAGTACCAGCGCACCTTCTCGCCCGATCCGAAGTGGTGCCGCATCCTTGAGTACTACTGCCCGCAGTGCGGCACCCTGGTGGAAGCCGAATACGTGCCGCCCGGCCACCCGCCGCTGCGCGACATCGAGCTCGACATCGACGCCCTCAAGGAACAATGGAAGGGCCGCGAAGAAGTGAAGGAAGCCCCGGTCGGCACCTACCATCCGCCGCTGCGCGGCCATCACGGCCATCAACATTGACGCCGGCCATGGTTACGGAGCGCCCCGTGATTTTGAGCATAGCGAGCAAACAGTCACCTCCCCCGAGAGGGGGAGGCCGGGAGGGGGTGGGTCTCGATGTCCTTGCGGTTCCTGCAGAGGGGCTCGGTGCTAAACACCATGCGCGACAAGTACGTTCAAAGGAGCAATAAATGAGACGAGTCTCCGTCGATATCGGCGGCACCTTCACCGACTGCTTTGTGGTCTGGGACGGGCAGAACATCCAGGGCAAGGCGCTCACCACCCACCACAACCTCGCCCTCGGTTTCAACGAAGC
>JAYUFR010000266.1:0-3325 GCA_043738625.1 Sterolibacteriaceae bacterium | reverse complement strand
CCGGAGTCTTTTGAGGTGCCGGGCCCCGGTGCCTAAAGCCCTAAAATCAAAAATTTCTGTTTCACAAAGCCACTGCCACCTACAGAACGCGCAGGCCTAGCTACCACCGCCTCCCAATGCACGCCAAAAACCCGATCTACGTTACCCAGCCCTACCTGCCGCCGCTGGAGGAATTTGTCCCTTATCTGGAAAAAATCTGGGCCAACAAAATCCTGACCAATTGCGGCCCTTTTCACCAACAACTGGAGGAGGCGTTGTGCGACTACCTGGGCGTGGAACACCTGTCCCTTTTCACCAACGGCACACTGGCCCTCGTCACCGCCCTGCAAGCCCTGCGCATCACCGGCGAAGTCATCACCACGCCCTATTCTTTTGTAGCGACCGCCCACTCCTTACTCTGGAACGGGATCAAACCTGTGTTTGCCGACATCGACCCCGACACCCTCAACCTTGACCCCGCCAGGATCGAAGCGGCCATCACCCCACAGACCACGGCCATCATGCCCGTCCATGTGTATGGACACCCATGCGACGTCGAAGCCATTCAAGGCATTGCCGAAAGGTATAACCTCAAGGTAATTTACGACGCCGCCCATGCTTTCGGCGTGCAAAACCAGGACGGCAGCATACTGCGGCACGGCGACATATCAGTGCTCAGCTTTCACGCTACTAAAGTGTTCAACACATTCGAAGGCGGCGCGATCATCTGCCCCGACGCCAAAACCAAGCAGCACATAGACCATCTTAAAAACTTCGGCTTCGAGGACGAAGTGACTGTCACAGCCCCGGGGATCAACGGCAAAATGAGCGAGTTCAATGCAGCATTGGGGTTGCTGCAATTGCGGCACATTGATCAAGCGCTTGCTCGACGCAAGGAAATCGACGCTACTTATCGCGAGTTTCTTAAAAATGTGAAAGGCGTGCGATGCCTGCAGGGTTCAGCAGACATGCACGCAAACTGCGCCTATTTCCCCATCCTGGTGGATGCCGATTACCCGCTTAGCCGGGATGCGTTGTTTGAAAAACTCAGGGACCACAACATCTTTGCCCGCCGCTATTTCTTTCCGCTGATCTCCGACTTTCCGATGTACCGGGGACTGCCGTCCGCAAGCCGAGACAATCTGCCAGTGGCAACTGCTGCCGCGCAACAGGTGCTGTGTTTGCCGATTTATCCGGCACTGGAGATGGCGCAAATCGAAATGATCGCCGAGCTGATTGGTGCGTAGCATGCTTTTGCGATCCAAGGCCTCCAGGAGGGAGGCATGAAGGTCGCCATCATGCAGCCGTATTTTTTCCCCTACATCGGCTACTTCCAACTCATAAGCGCAGTCGATGTATTCATTGTGTATGACAACATCAAGTACACCAAGAAGGGTTGGATCAATCGAAATCGCATGCTGCAAAACGGCAGGGACGTGAGGTTTTCGCTACCATTGAAAAACGACTCCGATTCCAGAGATGTGCGTGACAGATTGCTAGCGGTAGACTTCAATCGCGACAAGTTGCTCAATCAGATTGGCGGCACTTACCGGAGTGCGCCGTATTTCGCGCAGACATTTGCGCTTATCGAGCAGGTCGTTCGGAATGAGGAGCAAAACCTGTTCAGGTTTATACATCATTCGATCGTCAAGACCTGCGAACATCTGGGGATTGCAACAGCGATCAGGGTCTCATCGGATATCGCCATCAATCATGACCTGAAGAATCAGGACAAGGTGCTTGCCTTATGCACAGCGGCTGGGGCAAGCACTTATGTCAACGCGATCGGCGGCATGGAGCTTTACGCGAAGGACAAATTTTTAGCCCAAGATGTCGAGCTGAAATTCGTCAAATCCAGACCATTCGAGTACTCCCAGTTCGGCAGCGAATTCATCCCGTGGCTCTCCATCATTGACGTGATGATGTTCAATCCGCTCGATGCCATCCAGGAATGTATCGCCTCGAACTATGAACTGATATGACTATCAAGAGAGAAACCGAAAACATGTTCAAGTGGAAAAAATTGGGCAAAGTATTCACCCCTCAGGAGGTAAAAGGCCGGAGTTGGTTGAAAGAGTTCGCGCAAGCGCCCTCCACACTAGTATTCGACGAATTCGTGCGCGTCTATTTTTCCTGTCGCCCGCCGGCGGACGAGAACAAGCAATACGTAAGTTATTCCGCTTACGTTGATCTGGATCGCGCGGACCTCTTCAGGATTCGGCATGTCGGGGAGCAGCCCATCATGGACTTGGGGGGTTTGGGTGAGTTTGATGAGTTCGGCACTTATCCCGTGTCTGTCATCAGTACTGGCGATGAGGTCCGCGCCTATTACGCGGGATGGACGCGTTGCGAATCCGTCCCGTTCAATGTTGCCATCGGTTGCGCAGCCAGCCGGGATCAGGGAAAGACTTTTATTAAACTTGGCAATGGTCCGGTGCTTAGCTATTCGCCAGACGAGCCATTTGTGCTGAGCGGCCCGAAGATACGCCGCTTCAATGATGTCTGGTATCTGTGGTATATCGCCGGACGGAAGTGGAAGGTGGTGGAGGACAGGGCCGAGCCGGTCTACAAGATCCGAATGGCGGCTTCTCATGACGGCATCCACTGGACCAAGCTGAACAAAGATCTGATTGAGAGCCGGATCGAAGAAGACGAGGCGCAGGCCAGCCCGGATGTGTTCTTTGCCAACGGCACATATCACATGTTCTTCTGCTATCGCTACAGCAGCCACTATCGTGGCAAGGAAAATGGTTACCGCATCGGTTACGCCTCCAGTACCAACCTCACAGATTGGGTGCGAGACGACACGAAAGCCGGCATCGATGTATCGGACGAGGGATGGGATGCCGAGATGGTCAGTTATCCGCATGTATTCGAACTGGACGGACAAACCTACATGGCCTATCTTGGAAACCAAGTCGGTCGATACGGATTCGGTTTGGCTGTGCTCGATGGCATATTGCAATAAGAGACAAACGCGATGAAATGGACAAAGCTCGGCAAAATATTTGACCCAACGCAGCACCAGTTGCCAAATGGTTGCGTGCAATTCGCCCAGTCACCACAGGCGTTGGTGTTTGAAGATTTTGTACGCATCTATTTCTCCACACGCGCAGTAGATCCTGGTAACGGCAAGTACCTCAGCCATATTGCCTTCGTAGATATGCGCAAGGATCTGCGCGAGATCATCCACGTATCAAACCAAACTGTCATCCCGCTGGGTGAGCTTGGGTGCTTCGATGAGCATGGCATTTTCCCTATGAACGTTTTGCGTTACGGCAACGCCGTGTATGGCTACACCTGCGGATGGAATCGACGCGTCTCGGTGTCGGTGGACACAGCCATC
>JAYUFR010000265.1:0-3330 GCA_043738625.1 Sterolibacteriaceae bacterium | reverse complement strand
GCTGGAACGTATCGAGGCGGGCGGTGCTGCGCAATTGGATAGCCTGGTTCGTCTGTACCGTGCGCTTGATCTGCTCGAGCGGCTGGACGCGCTGATTCCCGAGCCTGTGCTCAGCCCCATCGCGCAACTCAAACTGCGCGGCAAAGAACGCCAGCGCGCCTCCGGCTTAAAGGTTTCCGAACCAGCGCCAGCCAAGTGGCGCTGGGGCGATGAAAAATGACCACGCTGGCGCAGGTGAAGCTGTGGGGTACCACCATCGGCGCCGTCTCGCTCGAAGATGGCAATGACACTGCGGCCTTCCAGTACGACCCGGTCTTTGCGCGCAGCGGCATCGAGGTATCGCCTATTGTCATGCCGCTGACAGATCGCGTTCATCTGTTCCCCGATCTACCGCACAATACCTTTCACGGTCTGCCCGGCTTGCTGGCCGATTCGCTGCCCGATAAATTCGGCAATGCCCTGATTGATGCCTGGCTCGCCACGCAAGGCAGAACGCCCGACAGTTTCAATGCGGTGGAACGGCTGTGCTACATCGGCACGCGCGGCATGGGCGCGCTGGAGTATGTGCCGGCCACCGGGCCAAAACCGCAACAGACACAGAACATCGAGATCGACGCACTCGTGAAGCTGGCGTCGGAAGTGCTGAGTCATCGCAACGATTTGCAAACCTCATTCGCCGACGCAAGCAAGATAGAAAATCTGCGCGACATCCTGCGTGTTGGCACCTCCGCCGGTGGCGCCCGCGCCAAGGCGGTAATCGCCTGGAACCCGCAGACCAACGAAGTGCGCTCCGGGCAAGTCACGGCGGGTTCTGGCTTTGAATACTGGTTGCTCAAGTTCGACGGCGTGAGCGGCAACAAGGACAAGGAACTCGAAGACCCCAAGGGCTACGGCGCCATCGAATACGCCTACGCGCTGATGGCCGCCGACGCCGGCATCACCATGAGCGAATCCCGACTGCTTGAAGAAAACGGTCGCCGCCATTTCATGACCCGGCGCTTCGATCGGCTTGCCGGCGGCGAAAAACTGCACATGCAATCGCTGTGCGCTCTCGCCCACTTCGACTTCAACAATCCCGGCGCCTACTCGTATGAACAGGCGCTGCTGGTCATGCGTCAACTGAACCTGCCGATGGCCACAATCGAACAGCAGTTCCGCCGCATGGCCTTCAGCATCATCGCGCGCAATCAGGACGATCACGTCAAGAACATCGCCTTCCTGATGGACAAGGCCGGCCAGTGGTCGCTGGCGCCCGCATTCGACATGACCTACAGCCACAACCCGAACGGGACGTGGACCGCGCGCCACCACATGTCGATGAACGGCAAACGCGATGGATTCATAATGGCCGACTTTCGTGCCTGCGCCAAAAACGCATCAATGAAGCGTGGCCGCGCCGAAACCATCATCGACGAAGTGCGCACCGCCGTGGCGAAGTGGCCGCAGTATGCGGAGCAAGCGAAAGTGATGAACAGCTGGTACGAGCAGATACAGCGCACCCTACGGCTGGATTTTCCAAAAAATTGAGCACTGCAATGCGCTTTCGACACGCGTAAAAAAACCGACGGTTTCCAGTCGGCTTTTATTCGAGCATCACTCTTCAGCAAATACTCAACCCGCCGGCAGGTACACCGACTTGATCTGCTGGTAAGCGGCCAGCGATTCCGGGCCCAATTCGCGGCCGAGGCCGCTGGCCTTGATACCGCCGAACGGCGCGGCCATGTCGATCACGTAACCATTCACGCCGATGGTACCGGTTTGCACGCGGCGCGCGATGGCTTGCGCGCGCTTGCTGTCCGACGACCACACCGTGCCGCCGAGACCGTACTCGGAATCGTTGGCGATCTTCACCGCCTCGTCTTCGTTGTCGTATTTGATAATCGCCAGCACCGGCCCGAAGATTTCTTCCTGCGCGATGGTCGCCTTGTTGGAAACATCGGCGAACACCGTGGGTTCGACAAACCAGCCGTCACCCACGCCCTTCGGCCGTCCGCCGCCGACGACGAGGCGCGCCTCGGTCTTGCCCTTGGCGATGTAACCCTCGACGCGGTCGCGATGTTCGGACGAAGCCAGCGGGCCGATCTGCGTCGCGTGGTCGAGCGAGTTGCCGACCTTGAGCGACGACACCATGCCGGCGATGGCGTCGACCACTTCCTTGTAGCGACTGGCCGGTGCAAGCACGCGGGTGGACAGCGCACAGGTCTGGCCGTTGTTGGCGAATGAGGCGAACAACATGCCTTGCAGCACTTCGTCGAGCTTGGCGTCGTCAAGGATGATGCCCGCCGATTTGCCACCCAACTCCAGGCTCACCGGGCGCAGCAGGCGCCCGCAGACTTCGCCGATCTTGCGCCCCGCGGCCGTCGAACCGGTGAACGCCACCTTGTCGATGCCGGGATGCGACACCAGATAGGCGCCGAGATCGCGACCGCCCGGCACCCAGTTGATCACGCCGGCGGGAATGCCGGCTTCTTCCGCCGCTTCAGCGACGATGAAGCAATCCAGCACCGTGCCGGGAGACGGCTTGAGCACAATGGTGCAGCCGGTGGCCAGCGCCGGGCAGATCTTCATCATCGACAGCACCACCGGGTAGTTCCACGGCACGATGCCGCCGACCACGCCCACCGGCCCGCGCTGCACCAGGGTGTCGAAGCCGAGCGGCGAATGGCGCCGCTCTTCGGTTTGCATCGCCGTCGTGAGACCGGCGTAGTAGCGGATGAGGCCGACCACGTAGCCGCCCTCGAAGGCTTCGGCCAGGCTCAGCGGCATGCCGTTTTGCATGCTCACCGCGCGGGTCAAACGCTCGGCGCGCTTTTCCATCGCGTCGGCGAATTTGTTCATGATGGCGGCGCGCTCGGCGGGTGTACTGTCGGCCCAGCCGCCGTCAAGAGCAAGGCGCGCCGCAGCAACCGCGCGATCAATGTCGGCGTTGCTGCCGTCCGGCACGCTGCCGATGCTGAGACCGCTATTGGCGCCGATCACGTCGATGCGATTGGCGGTGGCAGGCTTGGTCCACGCGCCGCCGATGTAAAAATTCTGGTGATTGATGGGTTCCTGGACTTGCATGATTTCCTCCGTTGTTTTTTGCGCCTGTCGATTCAATGGCGCGTGTCTCTCTGGTGGCTGATTGAGTCCGCAGCGACCGCCATGCTACCGCATCAGCGCTTCGCCAGCCTCACGTCAATACCCCAGCGCCTGTCCGCTGTTGATGCGCGGATCGATGGCGCCGTAGTAGCGGCTTGCACCCACCGGTTTGCCGTCCGGGTTGCCAATGAGCGATGGCGCGCCGACGATGATGGCCGCCACATGGTTGGCCGGCTGCGGATCGCCGAG
>JAYUFR010000264.1:0-3332 GCA_043738625.1 Sterolibacteriaceae bacterium | reverse complement strand
GGCTGGCCCACCGTGAGCGTGCCGGTCTTGTCGAAGATGATGACGTCGAGCTTGGTGGCGTCTTCCAGCGCCGAGGCGTTCTTGAACAGGATGCCGTTGGCGGCACCGAGCCCCGTGCTCACCATCACGGCCATTGGCGTGGCCAGCCCCAGCGCATCGGGGCAGGCGATCACGAAGACCGTGATCGTCAGCGTCACCGCCAGCAGCAGCGGCTCGCCGATGACCCAGAACCACACCGCGAAGGTCGTGAGGCCGATGACGATGGCGGCGATCACCAGCCATTGCGCGGCCCGGTCGGCCAGCAATTGCGCCGGAGCTTTCGAGTTCTGCGCCTCTTGCACCAGTTTCACGATCTGCGCCAGGGCCGAGTCGGCTCCGACCTTGGTGGCCTTGTAGCGGAAGCTGCCGCTCTTGTTGATGCTGGCGCCCACCACCGTGGCGCCTGGACCTTTCTTGACCGGCATCGACTCGCCGGTCAGCATCGATTCATCGACCAGCGATTCGCCGCTTTCGATCACGCCATCGACCGGAATCTTGTTGCCGGGCCGGATGACGACGATCTCGCCGGCCAATACCTCGGCCGTCGGCACTTCGACCTCTGCACCGTTGCGGATGACATTGGCCTTGGTCGGGGTCAGGTTCATCAGCGCCTTGATGGCCGACGATGCACCGGCGCGGGCGCGCATCTCCAGCCAGTGGCCGAGCAGGATGAACACCAGCAGCACGGCGACTGCCTCGAAGAACTGCCCGCCCTCCTTGTAGAAGAAGGTGGTACCGACACTGAACAGGTAGCCGGTGCCGACGCTCAACACGATCAGCGCGGCCATACCGAGGGTACCCTTCAGCAGTGCGCGCCAGGCGGAGACGAAGAACGGCCAACTTGGATAGACAACCGCGGCGGTGGCGAAGAAGAACAGCCACAGGTTCAGCTCCAGCCCGAACGGCGGCGCCGGCGCCTGCCACATGCCGCCCATCGGAGCATAGATGAAGATCGGGATGGTAAAGAAGAGGCAGATCCAGAAACGGTTGCGCATGTCGCGTACCATCGCGCTCATGTCACCGCCACCGTGGCCCATCTCGTGCGCCATCTCGGCAGACATTGCGGGGGCTGCGCCATGCGCTGCGTGACCTTCGTGGCCCTTGTGTTCGGTGGGAGCGGTCGGCCCCGTCGTCGGCTTGGAAGCAGCAGCGTCTGAGGCAACCTTCGCCACATCGGTGGGCGGCTTTGAAGGTTCGCCGCTCTGATCCTTGTCTTCGCCGGCAACGGCATCCTTCACCCAGGCGGTAACCTTGCCGAGTAGGCCCGATTCCGCCTGGTCCTTGTTTTCGTCGGTGTCGGGCGCGACGGAAGTGTCTGCGGAAGGCTTCGATCCCGATGCAATGGAGGTATCTTTCGGCGCGGCCGGTTCAGGAGCAACCGTTGAACCCTTGCCGATCGTGGCTGCGGGAGCCACAGCGTTATGCGGCTCCACCTCCGACTTCGGTTCAGCAGCATGTACAGGCGCAGGTTCGTTTTCACTCCCATGCCGGGGTTGTGACTCGCCTGTGGGCTGCTTGCCGCGTTGGTGCATGAGTACTTTGATGTCGGCGACTTCGAGCAAGGTTTCGTCGTAGCGCACGGTGGCGTTTCGCGCCGCATAGTTCACGGTCGCGCTGTCAACACCGGGGACTTCACCGATCCGCGTTTCCACTTCGTCTACTGTCAATACCGACAGCATGTCGTGTACTTCGATTACGCTCGTTTTCATGGTGCCTCCCTAGCTTGGTCGTTCAAGCATTGGGCGCAGCGGTTGCCGTAGACGGCGGCGCGCCAGGCGCCGGTTTAGCCTCTTGACCTTCGGCGGCGGGAGCGGCCGGTGCGGGCGTGGAGACTGGCGCGACGGGTGCAGTTTTCGGCGCAACGGGTTCAGGCGGTGCAGCGGAAGCGGGCGCAGCATCCGGCATTGAACCTTTGTCGTGCTTATGTGCGGGCTTGTCTTTGCTATAGTCTTCAGGTTTGGATTCGCCTGTTGCGTGCTGCCCGCGCTGGTGTACGAGTATCTTGATATCAGCGACTTCAATCAGGGTTTCGTCGTAACGCACGGTGGCGTTGCCCGCAGCGTAATTCACGGTCGCGCTTTCTATGCCCGGCACTTCGACAAAACGCTTTTCCACTTCGTCTACTGTCAATACCGACAGCATGTCGCGCACTTCAATGATGCTCGTTTTCATTGTGTCTCCTTAATAGAATTGATACTCATATTAATCCTGTTACATCCTCGATCACTTTGCAAGCTGCCCGTTTTCGAGGTTTGCGACATCGTATGCAAATACGATTTGCGGGTCCGGCAAGATCAGTTGCTTAGCCTTATTGGCATAGTGAAGCCGGTCGAGGATATCCTTGATGATATTGAGCCGCGCCAGATGCTTGTCGTCGGCACGCACCAGCGTCCAAGGCACCATCGGGTTATGCGTGCGCGCCAGCATCTCGTTGCGGGCCAGGCTGTATGCTTTCCAGTGCTTGATCGCCTCGTCGTCGATCGGACTGACCTTCCATTGCTTGAGCGGATTCGTTTTACGATCTTCAAGGCGTTTCTTTTGCTCGGCTTTACTGATGTCGAGGTAGTACTTGAGGAGCTTCACGCCCGAGCCGACCAGCATGTTCTCGAAGTTGGAAACCGAGCCCATGAACTCCTCATGCTCTGCCTCGGTGCAAAAGCCCATGACCCGCTCGACACCGGCGCGGTTGTACCAACTGCGGTTAAAGAGCACGAGTTCCTGAGCTGCCGGCAGATAAGGAACATAGCGCTGAAAGTACCAAGAGGTACGGTCCCGATCCGAGGGTTTTCCTAAGGCGACGACGCGGGTTTCGCGTGGACTCAGGTGCTGGACAATGCGTTTGATCGTGCCATCCTTGCCGGAGGCATCTCTGCCTTCCAGGATAATCAGGATTTTGTCATTGCATTTGATGAAGTGCCGCTGCAGCTTGACCAGTTCGATCTGGAGTTTGTGCAGGGTGTCCTTGTAGATTTTTTGCGGGCTTGTGAGGGCTTGCGTGCCCGATTCTGTTTTAGCGGTTTTCTTGCTCATTACTTTCTCAATGGTCTGCAAAGTTGAAAGGCGGGAGAGTGAATCTATCGGCAGGTACTTTGTGTCATCTCAATCTGAGTGTTCATGTTGCGTACGAGGCCGTTTCGCATCGTCTGGGTTATAGCGACACTTTTTCATAGCCAAAATCTGCCTCGACCGGCCGCGCTACGCCGGGACGACGAATCACCAGGTGAATGCGCCATATACCCGCGTCTTGCATCGAAAAGAAATTGCCGTAACTCTTCGTACCGCTGATTTCCATG
>JAYUFR010000263.1:0-3351 GCA_043738625.1 Sterolibacteriaceae bacterium | reverse complement strand
GCCACGCGACTGGGTGGCGAGGCGATGCGGCTTGACGACCTTGCCGCGCGGCTGGCCGAGTTCGACATTGTGGTGTCCTGCACCGCCAGCCCGTTGCCCGTGATCGGCCTCGGCACGGTGGAGCGGGCATTGAAGATACGGCGCCACCGGCCGATGGTCATCGTTGATCTGGCGTTGCCTCGTGACGTCGAGCCTGAAGTGGCAAATCTGGACGATGTGTTTTTGTACACTCTGGACGACCTCGGGCAGATGGTCGAAAGCGGGCTTGAATCGCGTCAGGCGGCGGTTGTGGAAGCCGAGACCATTATCGATCACCGGGTCGACGGTTTTTTGCACTGGCTGGATTCGCGCGAGACGGTGCCGACTATTCTTGCATTACGTGAAGCGGCCGAGCGGGCGCGGCTGCATGAACTGGAACATGCGATGAAACTGCTGGCGCGAGGCGACGATCCGGCCCGAGTCATTGAAGCACTGTCACAGGGACTCACCAACAAGCTGATCCATGCGCCAACGCAGGCGCTTAATCAGGCGGAGGGTGATGAGCGCGGCGAAGTTGCGCAACTGATCGCCCGCATCTATCGCCTGCACCGCCAGAAGTAATGGCGCTTTCGTTCGGCGTTCCATGCCGACGAGCCTTATCCCATGAAACCAAGCATCCGCGAAAAACTTGAACAACTGACGCGCCGCAAGGCCGAGATCGATGGCCTGCTCGCCAGCGAGGAGGCGACGCGGAACATGGATGGTTATCGCCGGTTGACGCGCGAGCATGCCGAGATCGAACCGGTCGTCGCGCTTTATGGCGCTTATCGCAAGTCCGAGTCGGATATTTCCGGCGCGCAGGAGCTGTCGGCCGATCCTGAAATGAAGGGATTGATCGAAGATGAGATTCGCGAAGCGCGGGAGCAGATGGTGCAGTTGGAAGCGGATTTGCAGCGGCTATTGCTGCCGCGCGATCCGGATGACGAACGTAATCTGTTCCTCGAAATTCGCGCCGGCACCGGCGGCGAAGAGTCGGCCCTGTTCGCCGCCGATCTGTTCCGCATGTACACGCGCTACGCCGAGCGCCAGCGCTGGAAGATTGAAGTGGTTTCGCGCAGCGAATCCGACATGGGCGGTTACAAGGAAGTGATCCTGCGCATCGCCGGGCAGGGCGCCTATGCCAAACTCAAGTTCGAGTCGGGCGGCCATCGCGTGCAGCGCGTGCCCGAGACCGAATCGCAGGGCCGGGTGCATACCTCGGCGTGCACCGTCGCCGTATTGCCCGAAGTGGCCGAAGTCGGTGAGGTGGAAATCAACCCTGCGGAAATTCGCATCGATACCTTCCGCGCTTCCGGGGCCGGCGGCCAGCACATCAACAAGACCGATTCGGCGGTACGCATCACCCACCTGCCCACCGGCATCGTGGTCGAGTGCCAGGACGACCGCTCCCAGCATCGCAACAAGGCGCAGGCCATGAGCGTGCTGGCGGCACGCATCAAGGATGGCCAGACACGTGCGCAGCAGCAGCAAATCGCTTCGACGCGCAAGAGCCTGATCGGCAGCGGCGACCGTTCGGAACGCATTCGTACCTACAATTTTCCGCAGGGCCGCATCACCGATCACCGCATCAACCTGACGCTGTACAAGATCGACGCGATCATGGACGGCGACATTGACGAGCTGGTCGCGGGACTCACCGCCGAACATCAGGCGGAGTTGCTGGCGGCGCTCGCCGACGAGCCGGCGTGAGTATTGCGGCTGCGCTACAGGCGGCGCGGCAGACAATCCCGATTGCCGAAGCGAGGTTGCTGCTGTGCCATCAACTGGGCTGCGCCCCGACCTGGCTGGAAGCACATCGTGATGATCCGCTCAACGCAACGCAACAGGCCGTTTTCGACGCCATGGTTGCGCGACGCGCAGCGGGTGAGCCGGTTGCCTATCTGTGCGGCACACGAGAATTCTATGGTCGCGACTTCGGCGTATCGCCGGCGGTGCTGATTCCGCGCCCGGAGACCGAATTGCTGGTCGAGTTTGTGCTGAAAAAAGCGAAAGATGTAGCGCGGCCACGCATCCTGGATCTGGGGACGGGCAGCGGTTGCATTGCGATCACACTGGCAGTGGAGCGTCCTCAGGCGCAGGTGAATGCGGCCGATGCTTCTGTTGCTGCGCTTGCCGTCGCCAGTGAAAACGGCCGTCGCCTCGGCGCCAGCGTCAGATTTGTGGCAAGCGACTGGTTCGCGGCATTTGGCACCGAGCAATTCGATGTGGTCGTCGCCAACCCGCCCTATGTATCTGCCAACGACCCGCATTTGGCCCAGGGCGATCTGCGTCACGAGCCGATCAATGCATTGCAAAGCGGTACCGACGGGCTGGATGCGATTCGACAAATCGTGGCGCATGCGCCGGAACATTTGCGGCCGGGTGGCTGGCTGTTGCTTGAGCACGGCTACGATCAAGCCTCATCCGTGGCCAGCCTGCTTGCCGCCGCAGGGCTTGAGGCGATCGAGCAACATCGCGATCTGGCAGGTATCGTGCGCGTTTCCGGCGGCCGGAAACGCTTGACCGATGCGGTTCCCGACCGGTAAACTTAATCCCGATAAAATTACTCAACTATTTCCGAAGGACTTCCCAATGGACGTACAAAAACATATTCATGAAACGGTGACCGGCAACCCCATCGTGCTCTACATGAAGGGCACACCGCAGTTCCCGCAATGCGGTTTTTCCGCCAAGGTGATTCAGATGCTCAAGGCCAGCGGCGTCAACAGTCTGGTAACGGTCAACATCCTCGAAGAGCCCGAAGTTCGCCAGGGCATCAAGGAATACGCCAACTGGCCGACGATTCCGCAGCTCTATGTCAACGGTGAGTTTATTGGCGGCTGCGACATCCTGACCGAGATGTATGAGTCGGGGGAGTTGGGAAAAGTACTGGAGCCGGTGGTGAAGGCGGCGTAGAGGTATAGCGCTCGTCGTCCTTGCGCACCCGTCCGGGTGTCTCCATCGAAAGCGGGGATCCAGGTTTTTACTCCCGTTCGTATTGAGCCCGTCGAAGGGCATTCCAATCAGAATTGAAGTGCAAGTCCGCGCCGGGAGTTCGCCCCGGCAGGCGACTTACTTTATTGCTCGTGCAATAAAGTAAGCAAACAAGCACGCCCCGCCGCCCCGGCCCTATCGGGCTTCCCTCGCTCCGAACTATCCAACCGGCCGGCTTCTAAACTCGCCTTCGGCTCAGACAACGAAGCCGGACTTCCCCAGTCGGACAGTCCTCTGCTTGGCGGGTCCGAGGGGGAATAGGGCCGCACCGATTTCACCGATGGATGAAGTGGCCGACTAAAGTCTGCAGCGCAACGTCCGCGCGATCATTGGAAGCTA
>JAYUFR010000262.1:0-3358 GCA_043738625.1 Sterolibacteriaceae bacterium | reverse complement strand
GAAACACCCCAGTTCGGCGAACCCGGTGACGAACCCACCGCACTTTGGGAACAAAGCCGCGTCATCGCCTTGTTCGAAGCTGCCGATGATGTGGTCGGACGCGTCGCCCATGCCGCCCGCGCCGCCGGCCTCGACGAGCTGCCCGAAATCGAATTGACGGAAGTCGCCGAGCAAAACTGGGTGCAGCTGACGCAATCCCAGTTCGAGCCGATACGCATCAATGACCGGATGTGGATTGTGCCTTCCTGGCACATGGACAAATTTGAACAAGACTATCTATCAGTCGAGCGTAGCGAGCAAACTTCGTCACCCCTGCCCGTGGGGCGGGGGCAGGGGGGTGGGCTCAACAAATTGGTTTCCGGATCTAGTTGCATTCTGCAACTAGATCCAGGAATGGCCTTTGGGACGGGTTCGCATCCAACCACCAGGCTGTGCCTGGAATGGCTGTCCGACGTGGTGAAAGGTGACGAACAGGTACTCGACTATGGCTGCGGCTCCGGTATCCTCGCCATTGCAGCAGCCAAGTTGGGGGCTGCCGAAGTGGTCGGCGTCGATATTGACGAAAAAGCACTCGAAGCCGCCCGCGCCAACGCACTGCGCAACAACGTCACCTTGCAATTGCATCATTCGCGCGAATCTCTGGACAGGAAATTCAACATTGTCGTGGCAAACATTTTGACCAACCCACTCAAAGTGCTCGCGCCATTGCTGGCCGGGCGTATCGCAACGGGAGGACACATCGCACTCTCCGGTGTGCTCGAAGTCCAGGCGGAAGCCGTCATCGCGGCATACGGCCCTTATGTTGTTCTGCGCAACGGCGCAGAGCTGGATGGATGGTGTCGTCTGGAAGGCAGCGCGGCATGATGCTGACGCGCTGCCCTGCATGCTCGACCACTTTCCGCGTCAGTCCGGAACAGTTGAAGGCCCGCACGGGCAAAGTGCGTTGCGGCGAGTGTCGATCACAATTCAATGCACTGGACACGCTGGTCGAAGAAAGCATCTTCCCGGCGACACTGAACCCCGCGCATGAAGATACGATCCAACCATCTGAAGAGATGGTTTCGCCAGCCGTCGAAGCAGCCGGACCAGACATTGCCGAAGAGCTTCCCGAGATGGCCGAGGAAGCCACCTGTTTGGCGGAACCTGAGCCACTTCACGCTCCTGAAGAGTTTGCAGAGACGGACGATGAGCCGGAAATTTTTTATCTCCCCGATGAATCGGCCGACGTGGCAGAGGTCACCACTGAGGAACCGTCCGCAGAAACCGTGCAACAATCTTCAGCATTGGAAGCGCCCTACGACACCACTTTCGAAGCAGTACCGGATGATGAAATAAAAACAACGCATCGGCGCTGGCCGTGGGCAATCGGCATCATCGCAGCATTGCTCGCGCTGTTGGCGCAGGTTGCGCTGCATTTCAGAGTCGAGCTTGCCGTGCTCCAACCGGCATTGAAGCCGACAATGATTGCCGCCTGCAAATATCTCGGATGCGAAGTGCTGCTGCCGCAACACGCCGAATTTCTGGGCATCGAAGCATCCGACCTTCACCCTGATCCACTCCAGAAGGGGCATCTGGTGCTTGCCGCCACCCTGCGCAATCACGCACCCTTCGCCCAGGAACTTCCCGCCATCGAGCTCACGCTCAACGACGTCGCGGACCGGCCGCTGATCGTTAAAGATCTCAACCCGCGCGACTATCTGTCAAAGGAAATCAATATTTCCAGGGGCTTTGCCAGCAATGGCGAACTCGCGCTCAATCTCACGCTCGACGTCGGCGACGTACCCGCGGCCGGTTATCGCATCTATCTTTTTTATCCTTAAGCAGAAAACATGAGCAAGACACTGATCTGTGGTTCCATCGCCTACGACAACATCATGGTGTTCCATGACTACTTCAAGAATCACATCCTGCCCGACCAGATCCATATCCTGAATGTGTCTTTTCTGGTGCCCGACATGCGGCGTGAGTTCGGTGGCTGCGCCGGCAATATCGCCTACAACCTCAAACTCCTCGGCGGCGAACCGCTGATCATGGCCACGGTAGGCGATGACGCTGCGCCCTACAGCAACCGGCTGCAGCAGCTGGGTCTTGATGCCCGCCACGTGCGTCAAATCAAAGATACATTTACCGCGCAGGCATTTATCACCACCGATCTGGACGACAACCAGATCACCGCGTTCCACCCCGGTGCGATGAATTTCTCCCATGAAAATCACGTCAATGAGGCGCGTGATGTAAAACTCGGCATCCTTTCACCCGATGGCCGTGAGGGCATGCTCGCCCACGCCAGGCAATTCCATGGGGCCGGGATTCCGTTCGTTTTCGATCCGGGCCAGGGGCTGCCGATGTTCGATGGTGGCGAACTAATGAGCTTCCTGAAACTTGCCGACTACTGCACGGTCAATGACTACGAAGGCCGGCTGATCGTTGAGCGAACCGGAAAGCCGCTTGAACAACTTGCACAGGAGGTCAAGGCCTTGATCGTGACGCTGGGTGGCGAAGGCTCCCACATTTATGCTGAGGGGCAACGCATTGATATTCCCATCGTGGCAGCCGACGCACTGACAGATCCCACGGGTTGCGGCGATGCCTACCGCGCCGGACTGCTGTATGGCATTGCGCAGGGATGGCCGTGGCAGAAAACAGGCCGTCTTGCGTCGCTGATGGGTTCGATCAAAATGGCCCATCGCGGCGGACAGAACCACAAACCAACACTCGACAACATTGCAGCCCGCTACCAGGCTGCATTCAATGAAACACTTTGAACAGGAGCCACACGCCATGAACACGTCACTTCGAATTGCCACAATTCTGCTTTCATCCCTCGCCTTGCTGGCCGGTTGTGCCAGCCAGTCGGGCAGCAGCTACAGCCGCGTGCAAACCCGCCACGAAATGACCGTCCGCTTGGGCGTGATCGACAGCGTCCGCCACGTCACCATCGAAGGCACCAAGACCCCATTGGGCGCCGGCGCCGGGGCAGTGATCGGCGGCGTGGCCGGCTCCTCCGTCGGGCAGGGCCGCGGTTCCGGCATCGGCACAATCCTGGGCGCCATCGCAGGTGGTGTCGCCGGCTCGGCGATTGAAGAAAAGGCTACCAAGAAGGATGGTCTGGAAATCACCGTGAAACTGGAAAACGGTTCCTACGTTGCAGTCACCCAGGACGCTGACGAAGACTTCAAGCCCGGCGAACGCGTGCGCATCCTCTCCGGTGACGGCTCCACCCGCGTTTCGCATTGACGCAAGTCCGGGCCGTATTCCGCCTGGTCCGCACCGCCCTGCATGTGCTGGGCGGTGCGCTGACCGTTGCGCTGGTCTTCCCTGTTTGTCGAGACGCACACCGGCAGCGCCTGAATCAGCG
>JAYUFR010000261.1:0-10151 GCA_043738625.1 Sterolibacteriaceae bacterium | reverse complement strand
GTTCTGCCTTGCGTGGCGAGCCAGGCGTCGATCAGGGCATTGCCGAATTTATCGGGCAGAGAATCGGCCAGCAGGCCGGGCAGACCATGGAAAGTATTGCGCGGAAGATCGGGGAACAGATGAACGCGATCTGTCAGCGGCATGACGATGGGCGATACCTCGATGCCGCTGCGCGCAAAGGCCGGGTCGTACTGGAAGGCTGCAGTGTCATTGCCATCTTCAAGCGAGACGGCGCCGATGGTGGTGCCCCACAGTTTCACCTGCGCCAGCGTGGTCATTTTTCATCACCCCAGCGCCACTTGCCCGGCGCTGGTCCGGACACCTTGAGGCCCGAGGCACGCTGGCGTTCCTTGCCACGCAGCTTGAGTTGCGCGATGGGGCTGGGCGCAGGCTCGGGAATCAGCATATCCAGTCGCTCCAGCAGGTCGAGCGCGCGGCACAGGCGAATCAGGCTATCCAGTTGCGCAGCTCCGCCGGCCTCGATACGCTCCAGCGTGCGTTTTGAAACGCCGGCCTGCTCGGCAAGTTCGGCCTGGGTCAGGTTGCGTTCCAGTCGTGTTTTCGCCAGCCGTTGGCCGAGCTCGCCGAGAATTGCCTCGTCCCCGATTTTTTTTGATACTTTCATAAAACGCCAAATATGACGAATATAAAGATATATTGCCTATTGTATCGTCATTAGTGGCGAATTATTATAATTTTATATAACCCGCTAAATAAGCCGGTGCTGTTCCTTGACCTTGACCGATTCAAGGAAGTTAACGACACGCTGGGACACGCCGCCGGCGACAAGTTGTTGGTGGAGGCGGCGCAGCGCATCGGCGAGCACACGGCTTGCGTCAGAGCCAGCATTGGCAATCACGAAATATCCTGGGGATGCCGAAGACGTCGATGAATTGCTCAAGCATGCCGATCAGGCCATGTATGTCGCCAAGAATGCCGGACCTAATCGCTTCAGCTATTTCAGCCGGGCAACATAGGACACAGGAAGGTGTGCATCAGTCGGCGCGGCCGGTGATCGATGCCGCTTTCGACCGACCGGCACGGCGCTGCGCGGTCACCGCGCCGTCAAGCCGGTTACAACGGGGAGAACGGCTGCCGCACCACTTCAGGTGCGTTAACAAAACCGAAGCTTTGCAGCACGCCGAGTAATTCGCGATGACCAAAGGCCGCGCAGGCCGAGGCGAAGCCGGTTTTACGCGGTTCGCTGTGAATCAAATGATAGGCCGCGTAGGCCTGCAGCAGACCGGTCTGCTTGTAGTTGCAGGTGCCGTGGATCACGCAGTGCACGCGACCGTGCGGGCCACTGGCATACACCGAGTCGAGCGAGATGTTGATGCGCTGGTTTTCGCGCGGCGGCATGCCGGCCTGTACCGACGCGGCGGCAGCGGACAGTGCCTTGGCCTGTTCAGCCGGCGGCAGCGGTTTGATCTTTTCCTCGACCATGTGGGTCATCGCCACCACGTTCTGCATCACCTCGCGGTTGAACACGCCGCCCATCGCGCGCACATTGGCGACGCGCGGATCGCGCTTGAACCACAACGGGTGCGCGGTGCCACCCCAGGGCAGCGCCAGCGCGGTTTCATGCTGGCCGGGTACCACCACTTCGGCGCTCGCCGTTGGCGACCATTTCACGTACTGCTTCTGTTCGAGGTAGTAGTGATTGGCGGTGAGGATGGTGAAGATGGTCTGCGTCGATGCGTAGGTCGGGAAGCCTTTCCACAACACCAGGATGTCGAGGGAGTCGAGGCCCGGCGTTTCGAGACAGAGTTGGGCGGCGATTTCGCCGGTGGTGTACATCTGCGATACACAGGGTGACAGCAGCAGGTTCTTTATGGCAAAGGCGGCGCCGAACTTTTCCTCGGCGGCGATCATCCAGTCCTGCTCGCCGGTGGTGTCGAGATAGTGGCAGCCGGCATTGAGGCAGGCCTGCACGACTTCGGGGCCGTACTTGATGAATGGGCCGACCATGTTGCACACTACCTTGGCGCCGGTGAACAGTTTGGTGAGCGCTTCGACCGTGTGTTCGACGGCAACCACTTCGTAATCGGCGCTTTCGATGCCGGGTACCTTGGACATGACTTCCTGAATGCGCGCGGCGTCGCGACCGGCGGCAATGAAGGGAACGTTATATTCGCGCAGGAACTCGGCCACCAGCCGGCCGGTGTAGCCGCTGGCGCCGTAAACGATGACGGGCTTTTTTTCACTCATGGTGTTGCTCCTCGGAGGGGGTCGGGTGGGTGGGGTTTGTCATGGTCAGGAAACACCCGGCGCGGGCGCGCGCCATTGGTAGTCGATCGATTCCTCGGCGAAACGGACGAACCAGTCGATGGCTGCGGGATTGGTCATGGCGTCGCGGCTGGCAGCTTTTTCCAGCGGCCAGCCCATGAGGATCTTGCGCACCGGTACTTCCATTTTCTTGCCGGTCAGCGTGTACGGAATCGCCTCAATCGCATAGATGCGGTCGGGCACGTGGCGCGGGCTGCAATCCTCGCGCAGGCGGGCATTGATGCGGCCGCGCAATGCCTCGTCGATGATGAAGCCGGGCTTCAGGCGCACGAACAGCGGCATGAAGAAATGTCCGCCGGGCAATTCGCAACACACCACCAGGCTGTCGGCGATTTCTTCCACCTGTTCCACCGCGCGATAAATTTCTGCGGTGCCGATGCGTACGCCGAAGCGGTTGAGCGTGGCGTCGGAGCGGCCATAGATGTAGCAGCCGCCGCGCTGGTTGATCTTGATGAAATCGCCATGGCGCCAGACGCCCGGAAACACCTCGAAATACGACTCGCGATAGCGCTTGTCGCCCTCGTCGTTCCAGAAGCGGATCGGCATCGAGGGGAAGGGATGGGTTACCACCAGTTCGCCGACTTCATCGACCAGCTCCTTGCCATCATCGCTCCAGGCATGCACGTCCATGCCCAGCACACGGGTCTGGATTTCACCGGCGTACACCGGCAGCATCGGCACCGCGCCGACAAAGCCGCTGCAAATCTCGGTGCCGCCCGATTGCGAAGTCACCCACAGATCTTTTTTGACGCAGCGATAGAACCACTCGAAGGTTTCCGGCGTTGATGGCGCACCGGCCACAACGATCGATTCGAGCCGCGACAGGTCGAATGTATCGCCCGGTTTGAGGTTGGCCTTTTCCATCATTTGTACATAGGTCGGGCTGGCGCCAAACGAAGTCACGCCGGTGTCGGCAGTGAGCTTCCACAGCAGATCCAGCGCAGGCCAGGCCGGATTGCCGTCGTAGAGCACCACCGCAGAGCCGGTGAGCAGGGCGGACAGCAGCAGGTTCCACATCATCCAGCCGGTGGTGCTGTAGAAGAACATGTTCGCGCCGGGCTTCAGGCCGATATGGAAATGCATCAGCTTGAAGTGTTCCAGCAGCACGCCGACATGGCTGTGCACGATGGCCTTGGGCAGGCCGGTAGTGCCGGAGGAGAACACCACCCACAGCGGATGATCGTAGGCCACGGTTGCGTAGCGGAAACTCGCGCGCGGCACGTCGGGGTGCGCCAGCAACGCATTCCACGACACCACGTTGGGCAGATCGGGCAGGTGATCGCCGGGCTCGATGCAGGGCAGCCATACCACGCGCTCCAGGGTCGGCAGTTCGGAAATGATGCGCCGCACTTCGGCCTCGCGCCGGAACGGTTTGCCGCCAAAGCGATAGCCGTCGGCGGCGAACAACAGCTTGGGCGAAATCTGCGAAAAACGTTCGATTACGGTCTTGACGCCGAATTCCGGTGCCGCCGCAGACCACACTGCACCAATCGCCACCGTAGCCATCATGGCGACTGCGGTTTCCGGTACGTTGGGCATGTACGACACGATGCGGTCGCCGGGAACGATGCCCATCGCACGCAACTGGGTGGCGACGATACGCACCTGCCGACCCAGTTCGCGCCAGGTCATGGTGGCCAATGGCCGGGCTTCGGAAAGATGGTGAAAAACCACCTCGTCGTCTTTCGCGCGCGCTTCGTAGCGCAGCAGATGCTCGGCGTAATTGACGCGCGAACCCTCGAACCACTTGGCGTCCATCATCTTGCCGCCGCCCAGCACGCGCTGGTAGGGCGTGTCGGAGCGCACTTCGAAATAATCCCAGATCGAACTCCAGAACCCTTCGAGATCGCTCACCGACCACTGCCACAGCGCGTCGTAGTCCATGGCCGTATGCCTGCCCGAGGTGTGCAGCCATTCCATGTAATGCGACAGGTTCGAGTCCTTTACGAACTTGGCGCTCGGTGTCCACAGCAGTTGGCCTTCCTTGACCATCGTTTTACTCCTTCATCGTCCGGCGCGTCGCATGTTCAAGCGCGTGGCGTGTGGTCGAAGATTCCATGTTCCGTGGTCATGAATACCCGCGACTGGGTGAAGTCGATAAAGGTCGATTCATCCTCGATCAACATTTTCATGGCCTCCTGGCCTGCGCTGGTCATTAATGCCGCCGACAGTGTGTCCGCACTTTCCCACCACACCTCGGTGATGCCGTCATAGGCGGGCGCGAGACCTCTCGATTCCAGCAAAATCTGGTTCAGTTCCGGCGCGCAGGTGTGGCTCTGGATATATTTCACCGCACGAATTGCGACCGCAACGCCGGCCACCTTGGGGCCGTGCTGGTTGAGCCAGTAGGCATAAAATTTTTCGGGTGTGACATCCGCGCGTCTGCGCACGCAATACACAAGCTTGATCATGGTTTCTCTCCAGGATGGAACAGCCAATTGCTGAAGGACAATAAACGCATGTCAGGAAACATGAAGCATCAATTTGCCCTGGTTCTCACCTGTGTAAAGCATGCGCAAGGTTGTCACCGCATTCTCCAGTCCTTCATGCATGTCGACACGGAACTTGAGCTTGCCCTGCTGCATCCACTGCGCCAGCGCGCTGATCGCCTCCGGATAACGGCTCGCGTAATCCAGAATGATGAAGCCCTCGACCTTGAGGCGCTGCATCAGGATCATCGGATAGTTCTTCGGCCCCGGCACTTCTGCGGTCGCGTTGTATTGCGAAATCAGGCCGCAGAGCGGAATCCGGCCCTTGAGGTTCATCTGCTTGAAACAGGCGTCGAGGATGTCCCCGCCGACATTGTCGAAGTAGATGTCGATGCCCTTGGGACAGGTGCGTTGGAGGGCCGCAGCGACATCTTCCGTCTTGTAGTTGATCGCGGCGTCGAAGCCGAGCGCGTCGACGATCCATTTGCACTTGGCGTCGGAACCGGCGAGACCGACCGCGCGGCAGCCCTTGATCTTCGCGATCTGGCCGACGACCGAACCGACGGCACCCGCCGCCGCGGAAACCACTACGGTCTCACCTGCTTTCGGCGCACCGATGTCGATCAGCCCGAAGTAGGCCGTCGGGCCTACCGCCGCGAACAGACCGAACGCATCGGCAACCGGCACGCCGCCCAGCGGACCCATCTTGTTCATTGTCGCCGGCGTGCCGACTTGATACTCCGCCCAGCAGCCAAGGCCGCTGACGATATCGCCGGCGGCGAATCCGCCGTGCTTCGATTTGACCACCGTGCCGCAGACGATGCCGCGCATTGGATCGCCGATGGCCACCGGCGGCATGTACTGATCCATGTCGCTCATCCAGATCCGGTTGGTCGGATCGAGCGAAAGGTAATTCATGCGCAACACGAACTGGCCTTCGCCTGGCTCGGGAATCGGTTCCCGGTCGAAACTCAGCACATCGTCGCCAATCAAACCTACCGGCCGCTTGCGCAGGCGCCACACACGATTCACATCCGTCATGATTGCTCCCAATCCGTGATTTGCAAAACATCAGCCCGCAACCAGGCCGCCATCCACCACCAACTCCGTGCCTACTTTCTGCCGGCCAGTTGTGTCTTGAGCGCATCGACCTCGCCTTCGAGTTGCATGATGCGCAGGTCCTTCGGGTTGGGCATGAACACGCCCTGCAACTTGTCGCTGTCCATCACCATGCGTTGCCCGTTGTGGTTGGCATGGATTTTCGTCAAGTCACTCCAGCTGCCGAAGTAGGGCAGGTAGTCGGGCGGTTCCGGCGTCACCCACTCGGCAACGAAATCATCGAAGGGTTTGCCGCGGGCGATGCGGGCGCGGCGCTCGGCGGCGCGAAGTTCCTCGGTGGCCGCTGCGTCCACCACCAGCGTGTTTGCGTCGTACACCACCTTGAAAATGTCGCGCGCGGTGGCGTGGAAAATCATTTCCTCGGCGAGGTCCTTCATCACCGCTTCGGGGTCACGTTCCAGCACGTCGCCGTAACCGCCACCGCCGCCCTGGCAGATCATGTAGAGCTCGCCCTCGTTGCATAGTTCGAAGGTCATGCCCATGTCCTGCGAGGTGTACTTCGCGCCGGGAATGGGCTGCTCGTTCATCAGGTAGAGCATGTCGAACTTTTCAATCGAAGTCGGCGCCTTGTCGAGCACGTCGAACACGTTGACGCCCTTGATCTTGCACAGTTGGTAGGCCGGGCAGGAGTAGCCGCCGAACAGGCCCTGCGCGGAACTGAACATGGAACCTTCGCAGCCGGTCATGAAACCCCACATGTAGGAGCCGCGCATGGTGGCGATCTGCTCGTAGCCGAGGCCGCCGCGATATTTGCCGAAGCCGACGCGATCGGTCGCCAGGCGTTGCGCGCCGAGGCGGATGATCGGTGTGTCCTCTTCGTTGATCTCGTGCTCGCCCGAGTCGGCCATGAAGCCGAACACCGGCGACAAGCCATTCTCGCCGTCAGCATTGGAGCGCGCGCCCTGGCCGCAGCCGTTGATGTCACCGCAGAAGTTGCCGGTGACGTCGCCATGCTGGGTGAGGCCGCCGTAGATGAAGGTGGCGGCCTGATCGTACTGCGGCGCGATGGTGGCGGTGTAGCGGTGTGGCAGGCTGTAGTTGAGCTTGTTGAGCGGCACGGTGGGAATGGTGCACGCCTTGAACAGCGGCATCAGACTCATGGACTGCGGCATGTCGCCGTCGGCATCGATCAGCGAATTGCGGTCGGTCACCACCTTGATCGGTGACAGCACGCCCATGCCGTGCGGCAGGTCGGGCCAGACGTTTTGCAGAAAGCCGGTGACCAGCGCCGCCTTGAACGAGGCGATGTTGGTATTCACCGCACGGTTCATGAACTGCGGCGTGGAGCCGCGAAAGTCGCAGGTCATCTCGCCGCCCTTGATGGTCACGGCCATGGTCAGTTTCTGCATGGCGTTTTCGCGCAGCGTCGAATCCATGAAGGTGGTCACGCGTGTGGTGCCATCGGGCAGCTCGAGAATGCGGCGCTTCACTTCGGTTTCGACATCTTCGAGACTCTTGCGCAGGGTCGTTACCAGTGCGTCGCGGCCGTACTGTGCGATGATCGACAGCACCCGTTCGCGCAGCCGCATCACGGCGTGGAGCTTGACCTTCATGTCTTCCAGTTGCAGCTTCGGATCACGCACCGAGTTTTGCAGGAAGGTGAGCAGGTCGCGCTTGATCTGCCAGTTTTCCACCACCTTGAACGGCGGCATCTTGAGGCCTTCGTCGAACTTGCTCTCCGCCGCCGCCGGCATGCCGCCCGGTTCGCAGGCGCCGTTCTCGCCCTCGTGGATGGTGGAGCTGACCCAGCAGATCAACTCGCCCTGGTAGTACACCGGCATCATCATCGACTGATCGGTGTTGTGGATGCCGCCGTAGCGCGCGTCGTTGTGGATGAAGCCGTCGCCTTCCCTGACGCCGACGGTGGGGTCGTTCATCCAGTACTTGATGATGAACTTGATCGGGTAGTGGCAGACCGATGCAAAGGCGACGATGCCGTGCGGCGCGATGATCGACAGATCGCCGCGGGCGGTGAAGATGGCGGTCACCAGATCGCCCCATTTGGCGCCGGGTGCGGCGCCCATCTGGTTGACCATGGTGAAGCTTTCGTCAAGCGCTGCGGTGACCACGCCGCGCACATGATTGATGGTGTGCAGGTCGAGTGGTTGGGAAAGAAGTTCTTCCTCCAGATCCGAGCGCGGACCGATGCTGTGGTTGCGCATGATCTCGGGATCGGGGCCGAGGAACAGGCGATTGTCGGCGAGAAACTTGTCGAGCAGCGTCTGGTCTGCGGGCGTCAGGGCCGCTGTGTTCAAGTTGGTGTCCACTTTGTCGTTCATTGTTTCTTCTCCACGAATGGGGCCGGCATCAATGCCCGCCGCGGGTGAACCAGGCCGCGCCCTGGGCGGCGGCGTAGTAGCGCCAGCCCGGCTCGATCAGGTAAGTGGTGGCGCGGGTGGTGACGATGGCCGGGCCTTCGATGCGGGTGCCCTCCAGCAGTGCCTGCTCGTTGTAAAGCCGGGTGGCCACCTTGCCCGCGTGACCGACGAAATGGCAGTCGCGCATGCCGATGGGTTCGACGCTGCGATTCTTGGTTGGGTCGATGGCGAGGTTCTCGAATTGCACCGTCGGCTGCTCGACATAGGCACAGACGCGCAGGGTGTTGATGCGCACGCCGGCTTCGGGCGACTGGCTGCCTTCGCCGAAACGTTCGCCGTAACGGCTGTGGAACAGGTCCATCAGGCCCAGCACGTCGCCCTGCGAGTTGAGTCGGTTGATGTCGCTGACCACCGCCGTTTGCACGCGCTGGTTGCCGTAGCGCATGTCGAGCTCCAGCCGGTAGCGGATGTCGGCGGGCGCCATGCCCTGACGCAGCAGGTCTTCGCGGCCGCGGCGCTCCAGCTCTTCGATGTCGCGGTTGAAGCTGGCGTAATCGGTGAAGAAGACGGCACGGGTGGAATCGAACAGCATGGCCCAGGTGCTGATCTCGTGGATGTGCATCTGGTTCATGTTGCCGGCGCCGACGGCCGAGAACACCGCAGCGAAGGGCGGCGCCAGCACCTTGTCGACGCCCAGTGCGGCAGCGATGCCGCAGGCGTGCAGCGGACCGTTGCCGCCATAAGTGAGGATGGTGAAGTCCTTCGGCTCGTAGCCGCGGGTGCGCAGTTCGGTGGCGATGCCGTTGGCCATATTCGCATTCACCGTGCGCTTGATGAGCTTGCAGACTTCGACCAGTTCGAGATCGAGGTCATCGCAGAGCTTGTCCTCAATCGACTGTTTGGCGCGGCGCAGATTGAGGGCGATGGTGCCGGCGGCGTAATTGGCCGGATCGAGATAGCCCAGCAGCAGGTCGGCGTCGGTCACCGTCGGCTTCATGCCGCCACGGTCGTAGCAGGCCGGGCCGGGATCGGAACCGGCGCTCTCGGGGCCGATCTGCACCGTGCCGTACATGCGGTCGAACTTGGCGATGGAGCCGCCACCGGCGCCGAGGGTGACCAGGTGCACCATCGGAATCGACACCAGCCAGCGGTCGATCACCGGGTTGAAGTCGTAGTATTTGACGCCGCCCTGCACCACGATGCCGATGTCGAAGCTGGTGCCGCCCATGTCGGTGGCGACGATGTTGCCGAGACCGGTCTGGGTGGCGAGGTGCTCGCTCGCCGCGATACCCGACACCGGGCCGGAGTGCACCGTTTGCAATGCATCGGTGGAATTGAGCTGGGCCATGCCGCCGGAGTTGTGGTTGACCAGCATCGGCTTGCTGTAACCCGCGGCGCGCAGATTCAGTTCCAGGGTGCCGAGGCCGTGGTACATGGCCTGATGCAGGAAGGCATCAAGAATCGTGGACATGCCGCGCGCGTACTCGCCCTTGCGTCCGGCAACCTGGTGCGAAAGGATGTTGGGAATCGCGCCGAGCAGGTGGCCGGGATATTCCTCAAGAAAAATTTCGCGCACGCGCTGTTCGTGAATCGGATTGACCACGCTGTTGGTGAACACCACCACGATCGCCTCGGCGCCGGCATCCACCAGTTCGCGGATTTTTGCGCGCACGTCTTCCTCGTCGATGCGCATGAACACCTTGCCCAGGTAGTCGATGCGCTCGCGCACTTCGCGGATCAGCGGGATCGGCACGATGGGTGCGGGGCGCCGCGCATTGGGGATGTCCATCTGCTGTTCCTGCGACAGGCCTTCGCCGTAACCGCGCGCCCGCGACAGCGGAATGGTGCTCTTGAAGCCGGCGGTCACCAGCGCGCCGATGCGCGGGCCTTTGCGCTCGATCAGCGCGTTGGTGCCCAGCGTGGTGGCATAGCGCACCGAATCGATTTGCGACAACAGCGTGTTCACGTCCAGCTTCAGTTCGACGCAGGCGTTGGCCAG
>JAYUFR010000260.1:0-3372 GCA_043738625.1 Sterolibacteriaceae bacterium | reverse complement strand
TAAAGCGTCTTGGCGGCCAGGGCGCGGGGCGTCGGTTCGCGGAGGTCCCAGACGATGCCGACCCAGCTCAGGACTTTCAGGCAGTAGTAGCTGAAGTCGTACTCCCACCACTTGAACCCCTGCCGGGCGGACGACGGGTAGTGGTGGTGGTTGTTGTGCCAGCCCTCGCCCAGCGTCAGCAGCGAAATCCACAGGTTGTTGCGTGAATCATCGTGCGTAGCGTAGCGGCGGCTGCCATAACGGTGCGCCAGCGAATTGACGGTGAACGTGGCGTGGTAAAGCGCAATGGTCGAAATGCACAAGCCCCATACCAGCAACTGCGCGCCGGAAGTGGCGAGTGAAGGAAAGTCCGCGCGAAGAAACTCGCCCAGACTGTAAAGCGCAATGCCCAGCGCAATCGGCACCAGCGCGTCGTAGCGATCAAGAAAGCGCAATTCCGGAAAGCGCATCAGGTCGCTGATCCGTTCAGTGCGCGGCGCAAAGTTTTCGCGGGCAAGGAACCAGCCCAGATGACTCCACAGAAAACCATGCTGTTTCGCCGAGTGCGCATCCTGTGGCATATCGGAATGGGCATGATGGTGACGATGATGCGAAGTCCACCACAGCGGTCCGCGCTGCACTGCACTGGCACCGATCAGCGCGAACACCAACTGTGTTGCGCGTGAGGTGCGAAAGGCGCGATGAGAGAAATAACGATGATAAAAGGCGGTCACGGCAAACATGCGCACCACATAGAGCCCGACAGCAATGCTGATGGCAATGCTGCTGGCACCGACGAGGAATACGCCGAGACAGCCAAGGTGCAGCGCCACGAAAGGCACTATGCGCAACAGATCGATCTGGTGCGGCTGCGCCACCTCCTGACCCGGCACGGCTGCATTGTCGAACCAGCGCGCGATGCTGCGCCAGAAACCCCGCGCTGGCGGGCGGACTTGATTCATTTCCATTGTTGCGGGACTTTCTTGATCTGGTTGATGTTGTAGCCCTGCGTGCCGGCAAATTGCAGCACTCGCTGATAGTCGGCCTCGGCAATCTGCGGCGTGCGCGCCATGATCCAGACGTAGTCGCGCTGCTCGCGGCCGATCATGGTCAGGCTGTAGTCGTCGGCCAGCCATGCGATCCGATAATCAGCCTTGAACGGCCAGATGAATTGCATGCCCCATACCGCATTGGTTTGCGTGTCGACCACGAAGCCGCGCGGGGTATGGCGCTTGGTCTCGCCATCGAAACTGCCGGCGCGGAATGTAAACGTGGTGGCGATGCTGCCATCGGCGTTCAGCGCATACGACTCCACCGCGTTGTGGGCGCCCTTTTCGATGAAGGTCGGAATGCTGGCGATCACGTACCAGTCGCCCATGAAGCGATGCAGGTCGACGTGCGCAACAGTCGCCAGCGGTGGCAGCGGGTTGCTCTGGCAGGCCGCCAGCATCAGCGCGGCGGTGCAGATGATGAGATTCGATTTCATTGTTTTGCCGCTTTCATTCGAGTTGATAACGCAGGCGACGTCCGCCATCGAGTGGCGATTCGAGGGCCAGCCATTGCTGATTTGTGGCATACCAAAGATCGATGGGATGCTTCGGACCGTCGATGCGGTAGTGCATGGCGGCAACGGTGCTGCCGCGGACCTGGATGTCTTGCGCACCGAGCTCGGTGACCTTGATGGCTTCGTACTCGCCGGTCTGCGAATTGAGCAGGCGCGACTGACGCAGAATTTCCGGGTTCCAGTAGGCAAAGCTCATCACGCAGCTCGCATAGCTGGTCCGCGCATGGCCGGTCGCCGACACCGCCATTGCGTCGCCCTGGGCACGGGCGTCGACTTCCGTCAACGCACCGCCATCCGTCGTGGCGGCCTTGAGTGAGGTCAGACAATTGCCCTGCCAGTGTTCGGTCGCATCATGCGCATAGCGATAGACCGTGACAAACAGCAGCTTCACGTTAAAGCGCGCTGTGGTGGTCATCGTATGCTCAGACCCGCGATCATCGACCGTGAAGCGGTGATAGCCGATGGGCTTGTCGTCGAGGTAGACCGAAAAGTTCCACACCCGCGTCGGCGCATCCACTGCACCAGCAACCTGCATTCCGCTCATCAGGAGCAAGGCGGTGAGACACATGAAGTGCGCGGCGCGGCGTCTCATGGTTTCGGCCACCACGGCAAGAAGGCATTGGTGCACGCGACGTAATCGCGATAGGCCGGCCGGCGCTCTACGATATCTTTTTCGAGCAGCGCCACGCCCGATACCTTGAGCAGCAGCAGCGACATCAGCAGCGGCGCCGGCAAGGCCCACCAGCCACCCGCCGCAACGGCGATCAGGTAGAAACCCCACCAGACGCAGAACTCGCCGAAGTAATTGGGATGGCGCGAGTAACGCCACAGGCCGCTGTCCAGCACCTTGCCCCTGCTCTCTGCGCGGCCCCTGAAGCGCGCCAGTTGTGCGTCGGCGATGGTCTCGAAGACGAGGCCCAGCGCGAACAAGGCGAGGCCCACCGCGTCCAGCCAACCCGGCATGGTCGGGCTCGCCAGCGCCGCGAGCAGCGGCAGCGAGACGATCCAGGCCAGCACGCCCTGCAACGCAAACACGAGGTAGAGGCTCTTCAAGCCGAAGTACGGCTGGTTACGCGCGCGGATCGCCTGATAGCGTGCGTCTTCGGCCTCGCCCCAGTTGCGCCAGGTGATGTAGCCTGTCAGCCGCAGTGCCCACAGCACCAGCATTCCCCCTATCCATGCAGTGCGTGGTCCGGTCTCGGGCAGCGCCGTGCAATAGGCGCTGGCCGCAGCGAGAAACAGCAACGACCAGACGCTGTCGACGATGCTGACGTCGCGCTTGAGCAGACTGGTTACCCACGTGATGAAGGCAAGCGCAAGAATCGCGACCAGACCGAACAGACTGGCGTGCAGGTCAAACATGGATGACCTCCGCGATGGCAGCGGGTTGTTGAACGCCATCAAAACGCTGCGCGAAGAACATCAGCAATGGCATCGCGATGGCCCATTCGGCAGCCATCGCCGCAATTGCCGGCATGGGTTGCACCAGCATGGCGGCGCCAAGCCTCGCACCGGCCCAGTACGAAAGCGGGCCGGCAATTGCGCCCAGCACTGCCGCCAGCAGCCAGCGCCCGCGCAGCCATGATAGCGAAACATTCAGCGTGGTGGCGAACAGTGCCCACAACGCCAGGATCCAGTACGGCGCCAGGCCGGAAATGAAGGTGACGGAATGGAATTGCACGAAGCCCGTTGCCAGCAGCAGACTGTCGAATACCGCACCGGCCACGACTGCAACAATGATCAGCTTGAGTTCTTCAAGCGGCCGCACCGCACAAAACAAATGCACTCCGACGACCAGCGCCGCGATGGTGGTACCGGCCGCAGGCATG
>JAYUFR010000259.1:0-27691 GCA_043738625.1 Sterolibacteriaceae bacterium | reverse complement strand
CCTGATCCGGTGCCGGCACTCCAATACGTCGGCAATTCCGATGATGCGACGTTTGCGCAATCCACCTCGCTCACCTTGCAACAATTGTTCGCCCCGATCGCCGCGCGCGATCCCCATATCGTCGAATCAATGGCTCCCGGCGTGCCGAGATTTAACATCGAAGCGTATAACAATTTGATCAAAAACGACGCGGGACGTGCACGACAAGCCGTTCAACGCAGGGAGGCGGCGCTTTGGGTGTTCAGAGCCGAGGGAGACCAGGAAGCCAGGACGCGCGAACGTATCGCCTGTCTGGTGGCGGCCAACGAATTGTTGCGCAAGGAAATCATTTTTCAAAAGAATATTGAACTAGAACTGCGTACCAGGGAGATGGAAGCGCACAGGATTTGCGCGGTCGCCAGCTGCACTGATAAGACGGTCATCATCATGGACGCCGACTACCGCATCGAGTGGGTCAATGAAAGTTTCACGCATAATTATGGCTTTTGCTTGGCGGAGGTCCGTGGCAAATACAGCAACGAGTTGTTCGGGGACCAGAAAGTCGTGCCGGGGATGCCGCCGGCAATGGAGGCGGAATCCAGGGCCGATCGCGGTCATTGCACGGAGGTTGTCCGTTATGGCAAAGATCAAAAAAGACGCTGGCTAATTGTCGAATCGAAAACCATTTTCGATGACAAGGGGCGTGCCACCGGGTTCATCGAGATCGAGACCGATATCAGCGCTCAAAAGCGGACAGAGACGGAATTGCGCGAGGCGAAGTTGGTAGCAGAAGAAGCCAATTTTGCCAAATCGTTATTTTTGACCAATATGAGCCATGAGATCCGCACTCCGATGAATGCCATCATCGGCATAACGGAACTGTCACTCCAGACGAATCACCTCACTTTGGAACAGCGCGAATATCTGAATCTGGTGCGGGACTCCAGCGCATCGTTGATGAACATCATCAACGGCATTCTCGATTTTTCCAAGATCGAGGCAGGGCAAATGGCGTTGGAGATCATTCCCTTTTCATTGCGCGAGACGCTGGGCGACACCATGAAGTCGCTGGCGCTCAATGCGCACCGGAAAGGACTGGAACTTGTTTACGAAATAGCGCCCGATACCCCAGACGCTCTACTGGGGGATTCGGTGCGGCTGCGTCAGGTTGTCACCAATCTGGTGGGAAATGCGATCAAGTTCACCGAGCACGGAGAGGTCGTCATACGCGTAAAGCCCGAAACCAGCAACGGCCACGAAGTGACCTGCCAGTTTTCCGTGCGCGACAGCGGTATAGGCATTGCCAAAGAAAAGCAGGTGACTATTTTTTCGCCATTCCACCAAGCCGACACGTCAACCACCCGTTTCTATGGCGGTACCGGCCTCGGCCTCTCGATATCGACACGCCTGGTGGAAATGATGAAGGGAAAAATCTGGCTCAAGAGCAAGCCTGACAAGGGAAGCACGTTTTATTTCACGGCACGACTGGGCCTGCAAGCCCCGGCACGAGAAAACAGTAGCTCCATCGATTTGAAGGGGTTATTGACATTGGTGGTGGACAACCACGCGGTCAGTCGCCGCTTTCTTGTCAACATGCTGCGCCAATGGAACGTCGAGGTTCATGAGGCCAATTGCTGGTTATCGGCGAGACAGGCCATAGAACAGGCAACGAATAATCCCTATCGGCTGGTATTGCTGGCCGACAGCCTGCCCGACGTCGATAGCTATGCGATAGCGTCGCAAATACGAAAAAGTTCTGGGTTCAAAACGGGTAACGTGGTCATTATGGGGTCGGCCTTGAGGCGCGACGAAAGCGACAACCCCGTCGACCAAGGTGAATTTTCTTTTCTGGTCAAGCCTGCGAAGCAGTCGGAGTTGCTTTCCATGATCGGTATGACGCCCTGTAATCCGGCCGATACGGACTTCAAAGCCGGAGTGGCCGCCTTTGACGACGTGAAAAAACCCAAACAGAAATTGGAAATTCTGCTGGTAGAGGACAATCCGATCAACCGCAGGCTTTCCCAACTCGTGCTTGAAAAAGAAGGGCACAGCGTGGTGGTCGCCGACAACGGAATGGTGGCACTCGACGTGCTGGAGCGCAGAAGCGTTGACCTGATCCTGATGGACTTGCAAATGCCGAAAATGGACGGCAACGAGACTACCGCCGTTATACGTCTCAGGGAACGGAAAACCGGCGGACACATTCCCATCATCGCCCTCACCGCCCACGCCATGGCGCACCATCGTGAATGCTGCCTACAGGCCGGCATGGATGACTATTTGAGTAAACCGATCCAGCCTGCGACCCTGCTCGACGCCATTCAGCGATTGAACGGGAAGCTGACGAAACATCCACGCACTGCTGAACACCGCACCATGGTGTTTGACAAGGATGCTTTGCTCGAACGCGTCAATGGCGATATGCGCTTACTCGGCGAAATCAGCGGCCTGTTTTTAAGCGAATGCGCAAAGCTGATGGCCAGGACTGGTGAAGCGATACGCAATTGTGATGCCGAGGATCTGAGCTACGTTCTCCATACGCTGCGAGGAATGTTTCTAAGCTTTTCGGCGGAAGCAGCGCAGGAAGTGACTGGCAAGCTGCAGGAGTTGTCCCTCGATCAGGAGCGGAATCTGGTGGAAGCGACTTATTTGCAGCTTGGAAATGAAGTGAAGGCACTGCGGGATGAGCTGGTCGGTTTCAGTGAAGAAATATTAATTTAAAAAAGCAGGATTGCATTTTATAAGGAATTTGAAATGATGAACAGCGCAATCCTCATAGTGGAAGATGAGCCGATCACCCAGCGCCTTATACAGGTAAATCTGGAGCGGGCGGGGTACCAAGTACGCATCGCATCAACCGTGGCCGAGGCTGAGGAAAAAATACGCGAACAGCTGCCGGATCTGGTGCTGCTCGATTGGGTTCTGCCCGATAGCACCGGATTGATGCTGGCGCGGCGGCTGCGCGCCAGCCAGCGGACGGCGGACATTCCAATCATCCTGTTGACCTCCCGTTTGCGGGAGTGCGACAAAGTAACTGGGCTAGAGGTGGGTGCGGACGACTACGTCACAAAGCCTTTTTCCGCTTCGGAGCTACTTGCCAGAGTCAAAGCGTTAATGCGCCGGCGAAAGCCCCAACTCGTTGATGATGTCATCGAGATTGGCGATCTCCGAATAGATACTGCCGCCAACCGAATTATTGCAGGAGGTCGGAAAGTCGAGCTCGGGTCGATCGAATTTCGCATACTCCTGTTTTTTGCAACTCACCCCAATCGGGTCTACAGCCGGGCACAACTTCTTGACGAAGTATGGGGCGACCATATATTCGTCGAAGAACGGACCGTGGACGTCCATATTCGGGGATTGCGCCGAGCGCTTGCGCCTTCGGGCCATGACGAACACTTTGAAACCGTGCGCGGGACCGGCTATTGCTTCCGGCGCACCTTTGCCGCGCGGGCTTGAGCCATCCGTGAAATGTAGCGCCATGGACGTCAAGGTCTCGAGCATGTGCTGGGGCAAGGAAAATCAATTGACCGAGTCGTCTATGCGAATGCTGCCTAATGGCCAAGAAAAAGTAAGATCAGTTGCGCAAGGATATTCCCATGTCCTACCACCTGAATCGTCTGCGTTTCTGACCCACGTAAAATTCTCGGAGGGGATTGGAGATAATTCTTGCTGACTAAATTGACTCGTGGAACGCAGCAAGTGGCGCAAATAACGTCTGCTAACAAGCAAAAAATGTTTTTTGGCCAGTACTCATAAGCCCTTGGTATTACTGGTCGGGGCGGCGGGATTCGAACTCGCGACCCCTTGCACCCCATGCAAGTGCGCTACCAGGCTGCGCTACGCCCCGACTGGGTATGGATTGTATCAGAGGATGGTAGTGCGCTCCGCGATCAGTGGCGGAGAAATTCGATGATCTGGTCCAGTTCGGCCACGACGGAAATCTTGTTCGCGACAGACGCCGCCGGGTCCTCAAAAACACTGTGGTCATCGAGACGATTGCGTGCTCCGCTGATGGTGAATCCGTCGCGATAGAGCAATTCGCGGATGCGCCGCACCAGGAGTACTTCATGATGCTGGTAGTAGCGCCGATTGCCGCGCCGCTTGACTGGCTTGAGCTGGGTAAACTCCTGCTCCCAGTAGCGCAGTACGTGTGGCTTTACGCCACAGAGTTCGCTGACTTCACCAATCGTGAAGTAGCGTTTGGCCGGGATGGGCGGAAGCTCTCCGCGCTCAATGACTACTGTCATGCTATCCCGCCTCCACAGCCGACTTGAGTTTTTGGCTGGCGTGGAACGTCACGACGCGACGCGCAACAATGGGAATCTCTTCGCCGGTTTTTGGATTGCGGCCGGGGCGTTGGGGTTTGTCGCGCAACTGGAAATTGCCGAAACCTGAAAGCTTGACGCCATCACCAGCCTCAAGCGCATTGCGCAACTCTTCAAAGAAGCCCTCGACCATGTCCTTGGCTTCACGTTTGTTGAGACCAACTTTCTCGAACAACAGATCGGCCAATTCGGCCTTGGTCAGCGTCATCATGGACCCCCTACGATCAAGCTCTATTGCCGCAACTCGGCGCCAAAGTTGACCTTGGCGGCGAAGACCAGACTGGTCACGACATCCTCTACCTCGGCATCTGCGAGCGTACGTTGAGTATCTTGCATAACTATCCGGAATGCAAGGCTTTTCCGACTTTCGGCAATGCCTTTTCCATGATAGACATCGAACAGTTCTATCGCCGTAACCAGCTTTGGCGCTGCTCTACGCAATCCGTCCAGCAGAGACTTCAGCGGCAGCGACTGATCGACAATCAATGCCAGATCGCGCACCACAGCCGGAAAGCGTGAAACTTCGCGGTATTCGGTAACTGACATTTCAAGCAACGCGGCCAGAGCAAGCTCGAACACAATCGGCGCGGTTCCCAGTTCGTATTTCTGTACTAAGCGCGGATGCAATTCTCCCAGAACACCAATCTGCCTGTCCTCAAGAAAAATTGCCGCGGCGCGTCCCGGATGCAGTGCGGGGTGTGCGGTTTTTTCGAACACCGGCGACCGATCACCGAAGAGGGATTCAACATCTGCCTTGACATCAAAAAAGTCGACCAGGCGTGTCGGAATTCCCCATTGTTCGCGCAAGGCCGGGCCGGCGCACAGTCCGGCGAGGCGCAGCGACTGATCGAAACCCGCGACCGGCTTATCGTGCTGACTACGGGAAAAACAGCGGCCGATTTCAAATACCCTGACGCGAGTCACCTGGCGCTTGCGATTGGTCGACAGATTGCCGACCAGGCTGCCGATCAGGCCACTCCGCATCACATCCATCTGGCTGGCGATGGGATTGGCCAATCGCAGCGGCGTGATGTTGTCGCAAAAATCTTTTTCCCATACCGTCTCGACAAAACTGAAATTGAGCACTTCCTGATAATCGCGCTCCGCCACCTGATGCCGTAATTGCATCGGCGTACACCGCGCTTCGGGCGACGGCATCATCGCGATCAAACCGCGCGGTGGCCGCGAAGGAATGTTGTCGTAGCCATGTAAACGCGCCACTTCCTCGATCAGGTCCTCTTCTATTTCGATATCGAAGCGATGTGATGGCGGCGTCACCAGAAAACTATCCCCTTCGCGAATGTGTGCAAAACCAAGCCGCGTCAAGTATTGCAAAATTTCGGGGATGGGCAATTCGATGCCAAGTACCTTAGTCACCTTTGCGCAGCGCAAGCGAACTGGCTTGCGCTGCGGTAATTGTGCCGCTGCGATGGCTTCGACTACGGGGCCAGGCTGTCCGCCGCAGATATCGAGAATCAGTTGCGTGGCTCGCTCGATAGCCGGGCGCTGCAATTCAAAATCGACGCCGCGTTCGTAGCGATACGAAGCATCGGAAGAGAAACCTAGCCCCCGTGCTTTTCCGGCAATGACATCCGGCGCAAAAAAAGCGCTTTCCAGGAACAGATCCACAGTGGAACCAGCAACACCGGAATCAGCACCACCCATAATGCCTGCCAACGCCAACGCTCGCCTGTCGTCAGCAATCAAAGCCGTGTCCCCGCCCAGCGTTACGGTCTGATCGTTGAGCAGTTGTAAGGTTTCACCCGTCTTCGGATAGCGCACATGAATCGCACCCGAGATACGCGCATCATCAAAGGCATGCAGCGGCTGGCCCAGTTCCAGCATCACGTAATTGGTCACATCTACCACGGCGGAAATGCAGCGGACGCCGCTACGTTCCAGACGCTGCTTCATCCAGACTGGCGTCAGCGCTTTGGCGTTGACACCGCGAATGATGCGGCCGCAATAACGGGCACAGGCATCGGGTGCATCGAGAACTACAGTACGTTGATCGCTGTGCATCGGCACAACTGGAGCAATCGCAGGCAGATTGAGCGACGCACCGGTCAGTGCCGTGACTTCGCGTGCAATGCCGCTGATGGAGAGACAATCAGCGCGATTGGGGGTGAGCTTGAGCGTGAACAAGCTGTCGTCGAGATCGAGTACTTCGCGCACGCTCTTGCCAACGGGCGCATCGTCGGGAAGCACCATCAATCCGCTCGCATCATCGGCAATACCAAGTTCCTTGGCGGAACAAAGCATGCCGAAACTCTCGATGCCGCGTACCTTGGCCTGCCTGATCTCGATGCCCGGCAGTAGGGCGCCGACCAGGGCACAGGGCACGCGCATGCCTGGTATCACATTGGGTGCGCCGCAGACGATCTGTAGCGACTCGCCCTTGCCCACGTCAACCTTGCACAGTTTTAGCTTGTCGGCGTCAGGGTGTTTTTCGGTGGACAACACCTTTGCGACGACGACTTTATCGAACGCAGGTGCGACCGCGCGCATCTCTTCCACTTCGAGGCCGGCCATGGTGAGCAGATGCGCCAGCGCATCGTTGTCGAGCGAAGGGTCGACCAGACTGCGCAGCCAGGAGATGGAGAATTGCATCGTCAGTTGAACTGCGCAAGGAAACGCAAATCACCCTCGTAGAACAGGCGCAAATCGTTGATGCCATAACGCAGCATCGTCAGTCTGTCGGGGCCGAAGCCGAAAGCAAAACCGGTGTATTGCTCGGGATCAATCCCGCCGAAGCGCAGCACGTTGGGATGCACCATGCCGCACCCGGCGATTTCCAGCCAGCGGCCTTCATTGGGACCGCTCATGAAGGCCACATCGATCTCGGCCGAGGGTTCAGTGAATGGAAAGAAGGACGGGCGGAAACGCACCTTGAGATCATCGCTCTCGAAAAAGCGACGCAGAAAATCGGCGACCACGCCCTTGAGATCGGCAAAGCTCACGTCTTCACCGACCCACAGCCCCTCCACCTGGTGGAACATCGGTGAATGGGTGGCATCTGAGTCGACACGATAGACACGGCCCGGCGCGATGATGCGTATCTCCGGCATGTGCTCCAACCCTTTGTGTCGGGCGACATGGTCCAGCATGTAGCGAATCTGCACAGGACTGGTATGGGTGCGCAGCAATACACCTTCGGCGTTTTCAAGGTAAAAAGTGTCGTGCATCGAACGCGCCGGGTGGTTCTCCGGTGTATTCAAGGCCGTGAAATTGTGCCAGTCGGTTTCAATCTCGGGACCGTCAGCGACATCGAACCCGACGGATCGAAACAAGGCTTCAATACGTTCCAGCGTGCGGGTCACCGGATGCAGGCCACCGCGCCGAGTGCCGCGCCCCGGCAGGGTGACATCGAGCGCTTCAGCGGCAAGTTGCGATTGCAAGACCGCATCGCGCAGCGCATCGCGCCGCGCTTGCAACGCCGCCTCGACTTTTTCCTTGGCGCCATTGATCGCAACGCCGGCGCTTTTACGTTCTTCGGCCGGCAGCTTGCCCAAGCCCTTGAGCAACTCGGTTAGGGAACCGCTTTTGCCCAGATAGCCGGCTTTGACTTCTTCCAACTGCGCCGGCTCGGAAGCAGCCGCGAATTCAGCGACAGCGGAAGCGACGAGTTGGTCGAGTGGAGAGCTCATTTCATACAAGGATAAGTAAAAAGGGAGGCCGTCAGGCCTCCCTCGTGTTCTCGCTTGATCGTACTAAGCGCCGAGCTGGGCCTTGGCCTGATTCGCCAGCTGTGCAAAAGCAGCCTTGTCGAACACCGCCAGGTCAGCCAGCACCTTGCGATCCACCTCAATGGAAGCCTTCTTGAGGCCGTTCATAAGGGTACTGTATTTCATCCCCAGTTCACGGGCGCCGGCATTGATACGGGCAATCCACAGAGCACGGAACTGGCGCTTGCGTTGACGACGATCGCGGTAAGCATATTGCCCCGCCTTCATCACCGCTTCTTTGGCGATGCGATAAACCGTACTGCGACGGCCGCGATAACCCTTGGCTAGATCGAGTACCTTCTTGTGGCGCGCACGCGCCGTTACTCCACGTTTGACTCTTGGCATGGCTGCTCTCCTTAGGCGAACGGCATCATGGCGCGTACGCGCTTGACGTCTGTCGAGTGAACTGCCGTCATGCCGCGCAACTGGCGCTTGGCCTTGGTGGTTTTCTTGGTCAGGATGTGGCGCTTGAACGCCTGGCCGCGCTTGACGCTGCCGCCGGCGCGGATCTTGAAGCGCTTGGCAGCGCCGCTTTTGGTCTTCATCTTCGGCATCGAAGATCTCCTTTTTTAACACGGTGCCAGGTGGCTCCCGATTTGGGAACACTTGATAACCTGCAGCCGCTTGGTTTCCCCGCCGCTCCGAATTCAACACCCCGAGCCACGGCAGAAATTACGCTTTTACCTGCTTCTTGCTCGGTGTCAGCACCATCACCAACTGACGACCTTCCATCTTCGGGAACTGCTCCACCATCGCATGTTCTTCAAGGTCACCCTTGATACGCTCCAACATGCGCATACCGAATTCCTGGTGCGCCATCTCGCGACCACGGAAACGCAGCGTAATTTTCGCCTTGTCGCCTTCGCCGAGAAACTTGATCAGGTTACGCAGCTTGATCTGGTAGTCGTTGTCGTCGGTACCGGGACGAAACTTGACTTCCTTGACCTGAACCTGCTTCTGCTTCAGCTTGGCCTCGTGAGCGCGCTTCGCCTCCTGGTACTTGAACTTGCCGAAATCCATCAGGCGACACACCGGCGGTTGCGCCAGGGGTGCGATTTCTACCAGATCGATACCTGCTTCTTCGGCCATGGTGAGCGCCTGGCGGGATGGAACAATCCCGAGTTGCTCACCATCTTCCCCGATCAAACGAATTTCCGAGGCTGTTATTTCCTCATTGAGGCGCTGCGGCTTTTCCTGGGCGATGGTGCATTTCTCCGAAAAATTAAAAAAATCAGGTCGCCCCGCCCCGACTGCGCTTTTCCAGCAGCAGGCGATCAATCAGTGATTCGGGAGACATTTGCCCGAGATCCTGGTTGCCCCGGGCACGGACGGCGACCAACTTTGCGGCCTTTTCCTTGTCGCCGACGACGACAATGCAAGGCCGCTTCAACATGCTATGTTCGCGGATTTTATAGTTAATTTTCTCATTACGCAAATCACATTCGACTCTAAAACCTGCCGTGCGCAGCTTTTGCGCAACAGCTTCGGCATAGTCGACCTGACTTTCGGAGATATTGGCGACCACGACTTGCACCGGGGCCAGCCATAATGGGAAGGCGCCGGCATGGTGCTCGATGAGAATGCCGATGAAGCGCTCCAGCGATCCCAGCACCGCCCGATGCAGCATTACAGGTACATGGCGCGCATTGTCCTCACCGATGAACTCGGCCCCCAAGCGCTCCGGCAAAGCAAAATCCAATTGCAGGGTTCCACACTGCCAGACCCGATTCAAGCAATCCTTCAGTGAGAACTCGATCTTTGGCCCATAAAACGCGCCTTCGCCCGGCTGCAGGTCATAGGCCAACCCCTTGGTCTGAAGCGCTTCGGCAAGAGATGCCTCGGCCTTGTCCCAAGCCGCGTCGGAACCGATGCGTTTGGCCGGCCGAGTGGAGAGCTTGACCAGCACTTCGGTGAAGCCGAAATCGGTATAGACCTTGCGCAGCAGGTCGATGAAGGCCAAAGCCTCGCTCTGCACTTGATCCTCACTGCAAAAAATATGCGCGTCGTCTTGCACAAAACCGCGTACCCGCATAATGCCGTGCAGCGCACCTGAAGGCTCATTGCGATGGCAGGAGCCAAATTCGGCCAGCCGCAGCGGCAGATCGCGATAGCTCTTGATGCCCTGATTGAAAATCTGGACATGACCCGGACAATTCATCGGCTTCACTGCATAGTCACGATTTTCCGACGCCGTGGTAAACATGTGCTCGTGGTAGTTTTCCCAGTGCCCTGAACGTTCCCACAGGGTGCGGTCCATCACCATCGGCGTCCGCACTTCCTGATAGCCCTGATCCCCCAACACGCGCCGCATGTATTGCTCGATTTCCTGCCAGACAATCCAGCCATGCGGATGCCAGAACACCATGCCCGGCGCTTCTTCCTGCAAGTGGAACAGATCAAGCTGCTTGCCAAGTTTGCGGTGGTCACGCTTTTCGGCTTCCTCCAGCATGTGGAGGTAAGCCTCCAGTTCTTCCTTCTTTGCCCACGCAGTGCCGTAGATACGCTGCAGCTGCTCGTTTTTCTGGTCGCCGCGCCAATAAGCGCCGGCTACTTTCATAAGTTTGAACACCTTGAGCTTGCCGGTCGACGGTACGTGCGGACCGCGGCAGAGATCTATGAAATCCCCTTCGCGGTACAGCGCAACGTCCTGATCGGCGGGGATCGAGGCGATGATCTCGGCCTTGTATTTTTCGCCGATGGAATGGAAAAAGTTCACGGCTTCGTCGCGCTGCCAGACTTCGCGCGTCACGGCAATATCGCGTTTCGCCAATTCGGCCATGCGCTTTTCGATCGCCGCCAGATCCTCGGGGGTAAACGGACGCTGGTAGGCAAAATCGTAATAGAAACCGTTGTCGACCACCGGGCCGATGGTGACTTGCGCTTCGGGAAATAATTCCTTCACCGCATAGGCCAGCAGGTGCGCAGTGGAGTGGCGAATGATTTCCAGGCCGTCCGGATCCCTGTCAGTAACGATGGCAAGATCGGCATCCCGGTCAAGCACAAATGATGCATCCACCAACTTGCCATCCACCCGGCCGGCGAGTGCCGCCTTGGCCAGGCCGGCACCGATGGACGAAGCAACCTCAGCCACGGTCAAAGCTTGCGAATATTCCCGTCGGGAACCATCGGGAAGGGTAATCACCGGCATGTCTGCGTACTCCAAAAACAAACAGGGCGAAGAGCGCCCTGTGGTCGGGGAGTGATTCTACCGAATATTCATCCCCTGCTCCGAGGCAACGCTGGACTGATTCCACCCTCAACGAAACATCCCATGGCAGGTGAGTTTATTGTCGATGGGTCATGCGATCGGTCTATAAATTGTATGCATCAGTATTGACTGGTAACATAAGGTATCGGTTGCATTTGCCCTGACGGGCAGGAAACGCCCGAAGAAAACTGGTGAGGGAAGCCGTGCCCAACTCTGCTCGCGCTGTCAAAAAAACAAAGGTTGCACCCATCGTAGCGGATGAAGAAAACTGGGATCAGCGCCTGGGGTTTCTGATGCACGACATATCGCGACTGCGCCGCATTGTTTTCGACGAATTCATGAAACCGCTTGGCATCACCCGCTCCCAATGGTGGGTATTGGCCTACCTGTCACGTCATGACGGCATGATTCAAAGCGACCTCGCCAATGTGCTGGATCTGGGTAAGGCCGCACTTGGCGGCTTGATTGACCGCCTTGAACTGTCGCGCTTTATCGAACGCTGTCCGGACAGCACCGACCGGCGTGTGAAACGCGTTTACCTCTCGTCCAAAGGTAACCAGATGGTCAAGGAAATGCAGATCAGGAGCCACGAAATGAGTGAGCGAATCCTCGACGGACTGGATCGCGATATGCGGCACACCCTGGCTGACATGCTGCTTCTGGTGAAGCAAAATCTGCTATCGATCAAACACGAAGTTGACACCGCATAGCCATGCGCAAGTTGCAACCTCATGCCCCCACTCTAATTTGCCAACTCACACCATTCCGGCATCTGTGCGGTTGGCAAAGTTGGTAAAATAGCAGTTCAAGTTGCCACGGTAATAGTTTCTGCGGCGTAATTTCCCGAGCAATCGGACAACAACAATGTTCTCGATCACCGGAGGATAGTCATCGATGCATTCCAAAGTATTTCCCGACGCCCATAGCGCGTTGAAGGGCATCTTGGCCGATGGCATGACCATCATGGCCGGCGGGTTTGGCCTGTGCGGCGTCCCGGAAAATCTTGTTATCGCCTTGCGCGACTCGAACGTCAAAGGCCTGACCATCATCGGCAACAACGTTGGCTGCGACGAGCATGGTATGTGGCTGGTACTCGCCAACAACCAGATCAAGAAAGTGCTCGCTTCCTACGTCGGCGAGAACAAGATCCTCGCCGATCGCTTCCTTGACGGCACCATCGAAATCGAATTCAACCCGCAGGGCACGCTGGCCGAGCGCATCCGTGCCGGCGGTGCCGGCATTCCGGCCTTCTACACTCGCACCGGCTTCGGTACCAAGGTGGCAGAAGGCAAGGAAACGCGCCAGTTCAACGGCGAGGATTTTGTGATGGAAACCGGACTCGTCGCCGACGTCTCGCTGGTCAAGGCATGGAAAGGCGATACCGAGGGCAACCTGATCTATCGCAAGACTGCGCGCAATTTCAATCCGATGATCGCTACCGCCGGCAAGATCACCGTCGCTGAAGTCGAGATACTGGTCGAACCCGGCGAGTTACAACCTGACCAAATCCACACGCCTGGTATCTTCGTCAAACGCATTATCAAGGGCAGCAACTACGTCAAACATATCGAACGACTGACCACGACTCCACGTCCCGGTCAGTCGAAAGCTAAGGAGTAATACCCGGATGGCCTGGACACGTGAAGAAACGGCCGCCCGCGCGGCACGCGAACTGAAGGATGGTTACTACGTCAACCTTGGCATCGGCATTCCGACCATGGTGGCCAACTACATTCCGGAGGGCATCAAGGTCACTCTGCAGAGTGAAAACGGCATGCTCGGCATGGGTCCATTCCCCTATGAGGACGAAGTCGACCCGGACCTGATCAACGCCGGCAAGCAAACCATCACCGAACTCAAGGGCACCAGCTACTTCTCCTCTGCTGACAGCTTCGGCATGATTCGCGGTGGCCATATCAATCTCTCCATCCTCGGTGGCATGCAGGTTGCAGAGAATGGCGATCTCGCCAACTGGATGGTGCCCGGCAAAATGATCAAGGGCATGGGCGGAGCGATGGACCTCGTTGCGGGAGTACCGCGGGTCATCGTCGTCATGGATCACTCCGAGAAATCCGGTGCATCGAAGTTCAAGCACCGCTGCTCGCTGCCACTCACTGGCACCGGGGTGGTCGATCTGTTGATTACTGAACTAGGCGTATTCGAGATCGACCGTCACGGCAGTGGCGCGGCCCTTGTCGAAATTGCTCCGGGCGTAACGCTGGACGAAATCAAGGCCAAGACCGAAGCCAGTTTCGATAGCAGCAAATTCAAATAGCCCCGCAGCAGGCCACGGACGTCCTTGTGGGTACGTCCGTGGCGATGATCAGTACGACTTGGGCAGACCGAGTACTTTTTCCGCGATAAAGCAAAGAATCAGTTGCGGCGAAATCGGCGCAATGCGGGGCAGCATGGATTCGCGCAGATAACGCTCCACGTGATATTCCTTCGCATAACCCATACCACCATGCGTCAGTACGGCGGTTTCGCAAGCGCGGAAACCGGCCTCGGCGCAAAAGAACTTGGCGGCATTCGCCTCGGCGCCGCAAGGCTTGCCCTGATCGTAAAGCCAACCAGCGCGTTGATATAGCAAGGTCGCCGCTTCTAGATCTACCCAACGTTCCGCCAGCGGATGCTGGATGCCCTGGTTCTTGCCGATGGGGCGATCAAAAACGATGCGCTCGCCCGCATAACGCGCTGCACGACGCAGTGCCACCTTGCCCAGCCCGGTCGCCTCCGCCGCGAGCAGAACCCGCTCGGGATTCAGGCCATGGAGGATGTACTCGAAGCCACGGCCTTCTTCGCCGATGCGATCCTCGATCGGAATTTCCAGGCCGTCGATAAATAACTGGTTGGAGTCGACCGCCTTGCGGCCCAACTTCTCGATCTCGCGCACCTCAATCTTGGTTCGATCAAGATCCGTGTAAAAAAGACTGAGACCATGCATCGGTGATTTGACTTCCTCGATCGGCGTGGTCCGCGCCAGCAGCAATATTTTGTGGGCGACCTGAGCCGTTGATATCCAGATTTTCTGGCCGTTGACCACATAGTGGTCACCCTTGCGCACCGCCATGGTTTTCAGCTTGAGCGTGTTCAAACCCGTGTTCGGTTCAGTGACGCCAAAGCAGGCTTTCTTTTCGCCGTTGATGATGGGCGGCAGCCAGCGTTTCTTTTGCTCTTCGCTGCCGTAGACCACCACCGGATGGAGGCCAAAGACGTTCATGTGAATGGTGGACGCACCAGACATGCCGGCACCGGAGGCCGACACAGTCTCCATCATCAAGGCTGCTTCAGTAATGCCCAGACCCGCACCGCCATACGCCTCGGGCATCGCCACACCAAGCCAGCCCGCTTTGGCCATGGCCGAATAGAAGTCTTCAGGGAAGCCGCCCTCTTTATCCTTCTTGAGCCAGTAGTCGTCGCCAAACGCAGCGCAAATTTCTTCCACTGCGGAACGAATCGCCATCTGGTCATCATTCAATGCGAAATCCATAATGCCTCCACGCGTTTGCGATCTTTTATCAACGATCGTATGTTAGCACACGATAATAAATCTGCAACACCAGCTCCCATCGGATGAACCGAATCAAAGCGCGCTGAAAAGAAAGCCGCAGGATAGTACAAGAGGGAAAAATCTGGAGGCGCGACCCGGAATCGAACCGAGGTACACGGCTTTGCAGGCCGCTGCATAACCACTCTGCCATCGCGCCGAAACCCGCTTGCAGCGGGCTATTCAAGTAAAAAAGGGAAAGCGCGGTTATACGCTTTCCCTTCTTCCAATTCTGGAGCGGGAGAAGAGTCTCGAACTCTCGACCTCAACCTTGGCAAGGTTGCGCTCTACCAACTGAGCTACTCCCGCAAACGGATGGGAATTATAGCGGCGCAGCCTGCCAAGTCAACGACTGCGCTGCGATATCTCGGGCCAGGCCTTCATCAGGTAGTAGGCCATTGACCATAAAGTCAGCACCGCCGCGAATACGAGCAGCCATGTTCCGGCAAAACTGACATTGAGGTCACCGATACTGTCGTAATAGAGCAGCAGCGGAATCGCAGTCATTTGCGACGCGGTCTTGAGCTTGCCAACAAATGAAACCGCAATGCTCTTCGCCGCACCGATTTTTGCCATCCATTCGCGCAAGGCCGAGATCGTGATTTCGCGGCCAATGATGATGATGGCAAAGATCGCGTCGGCCCGTTCCAGTTGTACCAGCACTACCAGTGCCGCAGCGACCATCAGCTTATCGGCCACCGGGTCGAGAAAAGCACCGAAAGCCGAAGTCTGGTTCAGCTTGCGCGCCAACCAGCCGTCAAGCCAATCCGTGATGGCGGCAGCCACGAATATCACTGTTGCCGCAAGATTGCGTTCATTGGATGACAACGAGTCCAGCGGAAGATAATAGACACCGACAAACAGCGGGATCAGCAGAATGCGCGCCCAGGTCAGCAGGTTCGGAACATTGAGCGGCATGGTCAGATGTTCAGTGCAATTCTCTAAAAATAGTTTCCGCCAATTTGCGACTGATGCCTTCAGCGCGACAAAGATCATCCACTGTCGCCGCTTTCACCCCATCCAACCCGCCGAAATGCGCCAGCAAACTTCTCCGCCGCGCCGGACCGACACCGGCGACATCTTCCAGCGTCGAGCGCCCACGCACCTTGGCACGGCGCGCCCGATGTCCGGCAATCGCAAAGCGGTGTGCCTCGTCGCGCACTTCCTGAATCAGATGGAAGCCCGGATGATCCGGCGTCAATTGTAGCGGTTCGTCGCGGCCATGAACGAACAGCGTCTCCAGCCCGGGTTTGCGTTCCTCACCCTTGGCGATGCCGATGCTCAACAGATAATCAAGCCCAAGCTCGGTCAATACGTCGCGCGCTATACGATGCTGGCCTTTGCCACCATCGATTAAAATTAAATCCGGCGCCACCGCTTCGCCACTCGCGACTTTGCCGTAGCGCCGCTCCAGCACCTGGCGCATCGCGGCATAATCGTCGCCCGGCTGTATGCCGGCGATGTTGAAGCGACGATAGTCGCCCTTCTTCATCGCGCCATCAACGCAGACCACGCACGAAGCCACGGTTCCCTCGCCCATGGTGTGACTGATATCGAAACATTCGATGCGCGCCGGCGGCTCGGCCAGTTCAAGCGCCTCGCGCAAGGAATCGAGACGATTGCCGGTACGGATGCGCGATTGGCTGCGGGCGGCAACGGCAAGCTGTGCATTCTGCTCCGCCATGCCCAGCCAGGCGCGCTCCATCTCATTGCGCGGCAATCCGACGCGCACCTTCTTGCCGGCAAATACCACCGCGCACTCTTCCGTCACATCCAGGGCAACGATCAGCCGCGCCGGCGGTGGGTGTTCCAGATAGTGTTGAGTGATGAAGGCGATCAGCGCCTCGGTCGTCCCGATATCGCCCGCACCCGACTTGGGAAAGAACGCCCGGTCGCCCAGATGCAGGCCACCGCGCACCATCGCCAGGTTGACGCAAAGTTCGCCCAGAGTCGCCATGATGGCAAGAATATCCACGTTCTCTTCGCCGATCGAGCTGACGTACTGCCGATGCAGCACGGCTTGCAAGGCCCGTATCTGGTCACGCAACGCTGCGGCTTCTTCGAAGCGCATGTCCTCTGCGGCATCCTGCATCCGTGCCGTCAACTTCTCGATGACCTCGCCGTGGCGGCCGCGCAGGAACAATTCTGCCATGCGTACATCGGCGGCGTAATCCTCAGCTGAGATAAACCCCACGCAGGGCGCCTTGCAGCGCTTGATTTGGTGCATCAGGCACGGCCGCGACCGATGCGCGAACACTGCGTTCTCACAAGTACGCAACAGAAAGGTTTTTTGCAATAGTTGAATACTCTCGCGCACCGCATAGCCGTTGGGAAACGGCCCAAAATATTGCGCCTTCTTGTCGAAGCTGCCGCGATGAAAAGCCAGCTGCGGAAACGCTTCGCCCGACAACATGATGTAGGGATAGGACTTGTCGTCGCGGAACAGAATGTTGTACTTCGGCGTGAGCTTCTTGATCAGCGTATTTTCCAGAATCAGCGCCTCGGCTTCTGAACGCGTGGCGGTGATATCGACCCGCGCCACCTGCTGCAACATCAGTGCGATGCGCGGACTTTGCTGGGTTTTTTGAAAATAAGTGCTGACGCGCTTTTTGAGATTCTTGGCCTTGCCGACATACAGTACCTGGCCTGCCGCATCGAGCATGCGGTAGACCCCCGGCGCTTCGGTCAATGTCACCAAAAATTCTTTGGCGTCAAAAGCCCCCTCGCGCTCACCCGCGTTCGCCTCCTTGGGGCGGCCCGGCGCAGGCTCAGGCGTAGAGGGCGTCGAGTTCGGTTCTGAGGGTGCGGAAGACATCGTGGAAAGCTTCGGTAGTCAAACGGCGTGTGTTGGTGTTGTAGCGACTGCAATGGTAGCTGTCGACCAGCACGCGGCCGTCGGGCAAGGCATGTCGCGCACCGTGGGCGAAAACATAATCGCTTTGTTTCAGCGCTGACTTCTTCCCCATCGCCATCAGCACCGCCTTGTGGGCAACGAGGCCCAGCGCAAGGATCACGCGCACCTCCGGCGCAGCCTCCAACTCCGCAGATAAATATCGATTGCAAGTCTTGATCTCAGCGGGCTCCGGCTTGTTTTCCGGCGGCAGACATTTCACCGCGTTGGTGATGCGACAGTCGAGCAGCTTCAGCCCGTCGTCATTGGCCAATGACTCAGGCCGCGACGCAAAACCGAAACGATGCAGTGTGTCGTAGAGCAGAACGCCGGCATAGTCGCCGGTAAACGGTCGGCCGCTGCGGTTGGCGCCGTGCATGCCTGGAGCCAGTCCCACGATCAACAGCCGCGCCCTCTCGTCGCCGAAGGGTTCCACAGGCCGTGCGTGGTAATCAGGATGTTTAATCCGCACATCGGCGAGAAAACCGGCAAGCCGCGGGCAGTCGGTACAGGCAAGAAGTTTTTCCATCCAGCGAGGATACCGCCAAGCGGATGATATTGCAGCCTACTGCGCCCCTTTTCGGAAGGTATCGCACTGGCGTATGTCGCCGGATGTAAATCCCTGATTGAACCAGTGCACCCGCTGCTGGGAAGTGCCGTGGGTAAAACTTTCCGGCACCACATAGCCGCGTGCCTGCTTTTGCATGGCATCGTCGCCGATTGCCGTTGCGGCACGCAGCGCCTGCTCTGCTTCGCCGGGTTCCAATTGATGCTTGAGTATATCGGCCTGCTGGCCCCACAGTCCGGCCAGACAGTCGGCCTGCAACTCCAGCCGCACTGACAGCACATTGGCCTGCTCGGTGCTGGCGCGTTGCTGCGCGGCGTGAACTTTGTCGGAGATGCCCATCAGTTTCTGCACATGGTGTCCCACTTCGTGGGCAATGACGTAGGCCTCGGCAAACTCGCCGCCGCCGCCGAAACGCGTTTCCAGTTCGTGGAAAAAATCCAGATCGATGTACACCCGCTGGTCTACGGAACAGTAGAACGGCCCCATGGCGGCTTGGCCCTGGCCACAGGCCGTCTGGGTTGCGCCTGAGAATAGCGTCAGGGTTGGCTTTTCATAGGTGCGACCGAGTTTGCGGAATTCATCGCTCCAGACATCCTCGGTGGAGCCCAGCACACGGGCCACGAAATGTGCGGTTTTATCGTTGGCTGGTGGCGCATGGGATGGCTGCGTCGTCGCCGTGCCGCTACCGCCGCCATCCACCAGGCCAAGCAGAGTGCCCGGATTGATGCCGGTGAAGTAGCTGACGACAAGGGCAAGCACAATACCGCCCAATCCCAATCGGCTACCTGACATGATTCCGCCGCCACCGCCAGCGCCATCACCGCGGCGGTCGTCGACTTGGTCGCTTTCACGCTGGTCGTCAAGACGCATTTTTGCAATCCTTGGCAAGTGATCAAAGGACTGTCAGATTAAACGATCTGCCGCCACTGGCGCCAGCAAATCCGGCTGATGGAAATATTGAACTGCATGTCCCGACTCTTGGATAGGATACGCGCCATGAAAAACATGCCCAGATGGGACATTTTCTGCGCCGTGGTGGACAACTATGGCGACATCGGCGTCAGTTGGCGACTTGTCCGTCAACTGGCGAACGAGCATGGCCTCGCCGTCAGGCTCTGGGTGGATGACCTGCGTCCGCTGTCGCGTCTTTGCCCGGCAGTCGACGCGAGCCAAGCGCTCCAGCGCATCGAAGGCGTCGAAGTCCGTCACTGGCCCTCTCCTTTTTCTGCAACTGATGTTTCCGATGTGGTCATCGAAGCATTCGCCTGCGAACTGCCCGACACCTACCTCAACGCCATGGCGGCGCGCCCGCAGAAACCGGTGTGGATCAATCTCGAATACCTCAGTGCCGAGCCCTGGGTCGAAGGCTGCCACGGCATGGCCTCGCCCCATCCGCGCCTGCCGTTGACCAAACATTTTTTCTTCCCCGGTTTCACGCCGGCTACCGGTGGCCTGCTGCGCGAACGCGACTACGATCAACGGCGCGCAAGTTTCGACTGTGCCGCTTTCCGCACCCGCCTGGGTTTGCCCGCTGCGCAGGACGGCGAACTGACGCTATCGCTGTTCGCCTATGAAAACCCGGCGCTACCCGGTCTGCTCGACGCATGGGCCAAAGGCAGCGCACCGATCCGTTGCCTGGTCCTCGAAGGACGCAGTTTTGCCGATGTCAGCAATTTTTTTGGCGTCGCCGCATGCCAGCCGGGAGACCACTTTGCACGCGGCAGTCTGAGTATTCATGTTCTTCCCTTCCTTCCCCAACCCGATTACGACGCCCTGCTCTGGCTATGCGACCTCAACTTCGTGCGTGGCGAGGATTCCTTTGTCCGTGCCCAATGGGCCGAAAAACCGCAGGTCTGGCACATCTACCCACAGGCCGATGCCGCTCATCGTATCAAGCTTGATGCCTGGCTCAATCGATACCTCGCAGCGCTGCCCGGCGCGGCTGCTGACGCCACGAAAAATTTCTGGCATGCATGGAACGGCGATGGCGAAGTCGTTTCTGCCTGGCACGCCTTCCGCTCCGCTCTACCCTGGTTGCAGCACTGGGCCACTCCTTGGGCGCAAAAGATCGCAACGGGCGATAGTCTTGCAAAAAAACTGCTGCAGTTTTCCGCCCATATTGCGGGCTAAAATTACCACGTCACGAACAGAATGCTGCTTCTCGTGGCATACAATCGTCGTTGCAGCCTGAACAGGCTGTCCGCCGCACCAGAAACACGGCGTGGTCCTGATTGTGTTATTTGATTGTGTTATTTTTAGTGATCGTATGATCAGGCCATCGAAAACACGAATGCCGGACTATGGTTAGCGCGCTTGGAGAAAAATAACCAACCATCATGATTTTTCTTGTTGCACAAACTCTGGTATTTGCCGGCGTCCTGTTTCTAGTCGGAGCACTGATTCCGGTTCAACGCTTGATCGGTCAGTTGCCGCCAGGTCCGATACGCCGTCACTGGGGCTTCATGGCGGTATTGATCGTGGTGTGCCTGATTGGCTTTCTGGCCTATGCTGCGGCTTTCTGGGACAGGCATTCCACACTGCTCGACCTGATCGTTCCGGGGGTGTTTTTTCTCGGCGCAAGCTTCGTATGGATGGCTGCGAGTCTGTCGTTGCAGACCACCATGGATGTGATGCGGATGAGCCTGCTGGAACGGGAAGTGGTTACCGATCCCCTGACCGGCGCATACAACCGCCGTTATCTGGACCGGCGTCTCAACGAGGAAGTATTGATAGAGCGGCGATATGGCCGACCACTTTCGGTGTTAATGCTCGACATCGACCATTTCAAGCAGATCAACGACACGTATGGACATCAGGCCGGCGATCAGGTGCTGACGGCATTGAGCAGCATCGTCGCTGAAGCCATTCGGGAAACAGATATTCTGGCGCGCTATGGTGGCGAAGAGTTTCTGGTCATCGCACCGCAAACGCTGATTGCGGGGGCTACCGAACTGGCAGAGCGGTTGCGGCGGGATATCGAAGTCCACCCGTTCACTTTTTCGGAAGGCACCAATCGACTGCGCCAGATCAACATCACCATCAGTATCGGGGTGGCAGGCCTTGGCAACGGGATTGACAGCACCGAAAAACTTGTACGCACAGCAGATGCGGGGCTCTACCGTGCCAAGCAGGAAGGACGCAATCGCGTCGTTTGCGCTACTGTGCCCATCGTCAATGACAAGGAAACTGATGGTTGGACGACAGTAGATGTCAACAACCCCATCCCAATCAGCGGGACTTAATAGCCTCAGCCAGTCGCGTTTGCGTTACACCACGATCGTCTGCGCTTGCCCTGGCTGCCGTACTTCGATACGACCGACGCGATAGACGGTCTCCCCACCTGCGGCAAGAATCTCACTGGCCCGACTGACGTTGTCTGCGGCAACGATCACCACCATGCCGATGCCGCAGTTGAAGACGCGGTGCATTTCAGCGGCCACCACGTTGCCTTCCTTTTGCAGCCATTGAAACAGCGGCGGCAGTGGCCACGATTTCTGCTCCAACACGGCGGTCACGGTTTCCGGCAGCACGCGTGGCACGTTGTCGACCAGGCCGCCGCCGGTAATGTGGGCCATGCCCTTCACCGGCAGCGCCTGGATCAGCGCCAACAACGATTTGACATAGATGCGCGTCGGCGCCAGTAGCGCCGAGGCCAACGACTGGCCGTGAAAATCGGCGCTGAAATCAGGCTGGACCCGTTCAAGGATCTTGCGGATCAGCGAGTAACCGTTGGCATGCGCACCGCTGGAAGCAAGGCCCAGCACCACATCGCCGGGCTTGATGGTACTGCCATCAATGATGGCAGATTTTTCCACCGCGCCCACAGCAAAACCGGCGAGATCATATTCGCCGTCCGGATACATGCTCGGCATTTCGGCGGTTTCGCCGCCGATCAATGCGCAACCGGCCAATTCACAACCTTTGGCGATGCCCTCGATCACCGTCGCGGCAGTATCGACGTCGAGCCGGCCACAGGCAAAGTAGTCGAGAAAGAACAAGGGCTCAGCGCCCTGTACCAGGATGTCATTGACACTCATGGCGACCAGATCCTGGCCGACGGTGTCATGCTTGTTCAACTGAAACGCGAGCTTGAGTTTGGTGCCGACGCCGTCAGTGCCGGAGACCAGTACCGGCTCCCGGTATTTTTTTGAAATCTCGAACAAAGCCCCAAATCCGCCGATGCCGGCCAGCACTTCGGGGCGCATGGTGCGGCGGGCAGCCGGCTTGATGCGATCGACCAGGGCATCGCCGGCATCGATGTCGACACCGGCATCGCGGTAAGTAAGGGGGTTGCTCAAGTTGAGTTCCTGTTGAGGGCGGGCTAAAGTGACGCACTTTGCGGTCGGCACGACCGCGCGGGGAGTGCTCGAATTTTACCGGAAATGTCTGACAATCGACTCGAAACCACCATCTGGGCCGGCCTTGGACTCGCCGTTCTGGGATTGTTCTACCTGCTGGGGCCGATACTCGCCCCCTTTGTGCTGGCGGCGATCCTGGCCTACATCTGCAATCCGCTGGTAGACCGGCTCGACAAGCATCTGCCGCGTGTGGTCGGCGTGTTGCTGGTGATGCTGCTGCTGACCGGCGCCCTGCTGCTGATGGGGCTGCTGCTGCTGCCGCTGCTGCGCGATGAGGCGATGCAGATCATGGATCGCCTGCCGGCTCTGGCTGGCATGGTCAACCAGCAATGGATACCGTGGCTGGAGCAGCATCTGCATATCCGACTGAAGTTCCAGATTTCGCCGGACGAAATCAAGCGGCTGATCACGACCAATTGGACCAACGTGCAGGCGGTGATCGAGAAGCTACTCAGCTCCGCCGCCGTGGGCAGCCGGGTGGTGCTACAGATTCTGGCGGCGCTGCTGCTGACGCCGGTGGCAATGTTCTATCTGCTGCGCGACTGGAATCAACTGCTTGCACGCGTCGAGCACGCAATTCCGCGGCGCTGGCATGCGCAATCGATAGCACTGCTGCGCGAAATCGACAGCGTGCTGGCCGAGTTTCTGCGTGGCCAGATTTTGGTCATGATCGCGCTTGCAGCGTACTACGCCATCGGTTTGGCGATCGCAGGCGTCGACTTTGCCCTGCCGCTGGGCGTCGTTACCGGCCTGCTGGTGTTCATCCCTTACCTCGGTTATGCGACCGGGCTGGTGCTGGCACTGCTGGCAGCCTTCCTGCAATTGCAGGGTTGGCCGCCCGTCATCGGCGTGGTGATCGTTTACAGCATCGGCCAGGTGCTGGAAAGTTTCCTGCTCACTCCCTATCTGGTCGGAAATCGCATCGGGCTGCATCCGCTGGTGGTCATTTTCGCCTTGATGGCTTTTGGCCAGATCTTCGGTTTTTTCGGCATTCTGGTCGCGCTGCCGGTATCGGCGGCGATGCTGGTCGGCCTGCGCCAAATGCGCGGCGTTTATCTGGCGAGCCATTTTTACAAGGGGGCGCCGTGAACCTGCCGCGCCAGCAGTTACTGGATCTGAAACCGGAGCAGGTACCCAGCCTTGAGAATTTCATTCCCGGCCGCAATCGTGAACTGCTCGGCCGGCTCAAGGCCATGGCCCGGCCCGACTGCCTGGATGCCGTTTACCTGTGGGGCCCGCCCGGCTGCGGCCGCTCCCATTTACTCGTCGCCGTGGCGAATCTTGCCGAACAACGTCGCCCGTGTCTGGCGCTGGCTGCGGCGCAGGTGAATGATGGACTGCACCTCGCTCCGGGCGGGCTGTTGATCGTAGACGATGTTCACGAACTGACTGACGCAGGCCAATCCACCTTGTTCAAAACCTTCAACGCGGCACGTCTGACGGGACTCTCGATGTTGCTGTCGGGACCGGTGCCGCCGCGCGAACTACAGCTGCGCGAGGACTTGCGCACCCGCATCGGCCAGACGCTTATTTTCGAGATCAAGCCACTCACCGATGAAGAAAAATCCGCTGCGCTGCAGCGCCATGCGCTGATGCGCGGCATGCGCATGGACGAAGGCCTGTTGCAGTATCTGCTGCGCCATGGCCGGCGCGACCTGCCCTCGCTGATGAACGTGCTTGACGCATTGGACAACGCTTCGCTGGAACAGCAACGGCCGCCGACCCTGCCGCTGCTGCGGGAAGTGATGCAAAGCACATTGGAAATGGACAAAGAATAAGCAATCGCCGCAAGCACCAGATTCCTTGCCAACCACAAGGAATCTTTCCAGGTGACACCGGCGCCACGGGTGACCAACATGAATCTTGTTTTATTTGATCTGGACAACACCCTGCTGTCCGGCGACTCCGACTTCGAATGGGCGCAGTTCCTGATTTCCAAAGGCGTACTCGACAAGGAAGTTCAGGAAGCGCGCAATCAGCAGTTCTATCAGGCATACCAGGCAGGCACGCTGGACATCCATGCCTTTCTCGACTTTCAACTTGCACCGCTGGCGCGCCATTCGCGCCGCGAACTGGACGCCTGGCATCGTGAGTTCATGGCCAACCGCATTCTCCCGATCATCGCCGCCCCGGCGCGCGCGCTGGTACGGCGCCATCGCGCAGAAGGCGCCCTGATGGCCATCGTGACCGCGACCAACAGCTTCGTCACCGGCCCGATCTGCCGCGAACTCGGCATCGAGCACCTGATCGCCACCGTCGCCGCGCAGGAAAACGGCTGCTTCACCGGCAAGCCGCGCGGCGTCCCGGCGTTCAAGGCAGGCAAGATCGAACGCGTCGAAGCCTGGCTGGAGTGTCTTGGCCTGTGCTGGGCATCCTTCGCCAGCAGCCACTTCTACAGCGACTCGCACAACGATTTGCCGCTACTGATGAAAGTCACCGATCCCGTGGCGGTGGACCCCGATGACAAGCTGCGGCGCCATGCCACTGAGCACCGCTGGCCGGTGATCAGCCTGCGCTAGCCCGCCCATCAATCTGAGGTAAGCCCTTGGTTTCCGGTATGATTGCCGCCTCTTTTCGGCCTTCCTTCTCCCCCACCGCATGATTCGAAAGCTGCTGCGCCACGTTTTCCGGCGCAAGGACGCGCCCTTGCCCGGCAAGGCGGCAGTCATTCCGCTGGGTCAACACGGCATTCGTCGTGAAGACATTTCGGCGGCAGCCGGTCGCGTCTGTGAAACCTTGCAGAAGGCCGGCCATAAATGTTACGTGGTCGGCGGTGCGGTACGCGACCTGATCGCCGGTATTACCCCCAAGGATTACGACGTTGCAACGGATGCAACTCCAGAGCAGGTGCGCGCCCTGTTTCGCCGTGCCCGCATCATCGGTCGCCGCTTTCAGATCGTGCATGTGATGTTCGGGCCGGAGACCATCGAGGTTTCAACCTTTCGCGCCGCGCATGACGCCGATACCCTCAAGGACGAACATGGCCGCGTGCTGCGCGACAACGTTTGGGGCAACATCGTGGACGATGCGGCACGACGCGATTTCACGGTGAATGCGCTCTACTACGATCCGTCCAATCAAACGGTCATCGATTACCACCACGGCGTTGCCGATCTCAAGCAGAAAACACTGCGCATGATCGGCGATCCGCAAGCGCGGTTTCGCGAAGACCCGGTGCGCATGCTGCGCGCCATTCGACTGTCGGCCAAGCTGGGGCTGATCCTCGACCCCGCCGTGCGTACACCGATCCGGACCATGGCCGAGCTGATCGAAAATGTGCCGACGGCGCGTGTTTTCGACGAAATGCTGAAGCTGTTGTTTTCCGGCCATGCCGCGGAATGCGTCAAGCGATTGCGCGAAGAGGGCTTGCATCACGGGCTGCTGCCACTGCTGGACGTGATTCTCGACCAACCCATGGGCGAAAAATTCGTGATGCTGGCACTGGTCAGCACCGACGAGCGCATCCGCGCCGGCAAGCCAACCTCACCCGGTTTTTTGTTTGCAACGTTGTTGTGGCACGAGGTTCTGGCCAACTGGGAAGCGCGCAAAACCAAGGGCGAACTGGCGATTCCGGCGCTCTATGAAGCGATGGACGAGGTACTCGACATCCAGGGTGAAAAACTTGCCATCACCCGCCGCATCGCTGGCGACATCAAGGAAATCTGGTCTTTGCAGCCGCGCTTCGACAAACTCGCCGGCAAGTCGCCTTATCGTCTGCTGGAACAACCGCGCTTTCGTGCCGGCTATGACTTTGTGCTGCTGCGCGCGGCCAGCGGCGAAGTGCCGGAAACATTGGCCGAGTGGTGGACGGAATTTCAGGATGCCGACCACGAACGCCGCGCGGCGATGCTGGTCCCCGAGTCCGGACCGAAAAAACGACGCCGCACACGTGTCAAAAAGACACCAGAAGTGCCCATGGAATCTGACACTGGAACGACGTAAGTGAGCATTGCCTACGTTGCGTTGGGGGCCAATCTCGGCGACCCGGTGAGCACGATCAAATCGGCGATCGAAATGCTGAAATCGCTCAAGCATTCCCGGCTTGTTGGCTGCTCCAGCTTGTATCGCACCGCGCCGGTGGGATTGCACAACCAGCCGGACTTCATCAACGCCGTCGTCGCGCTTGATACGCAGCTCACCCCACTCGCGCTGCTGGAACAACTGTTTGCCGTTGAAGCTGAATTTGGCCGCCTGCGCAGCATCAAAAATGCGCCGCGTACCCTTGACCTTGATCTGCTGCTGCATGGCGACACGATACGCAACGATCCGCAACTGACACTGCCGCATCCGCGCATGCACTTGCGCGCCTTTGTGCTTGCGCCATTGGCGGAGATTGCGCCGGAAGTTTTCATCCCCGGTCATGGCATGGTCAGCGACATGCTTGCCACATGCGCCGACCAGAAGATTGAGAGACTTCTGTGAATGAATTTTTTTCCGGCCTGCCGGTGATCCTGCAAACGGGGTTGTGTATGCTTGGCGCCGTCTACTTTATCTTCCGCTGACCATGACCTACCTCGCCAGCAACAAGCCAATCACCCTGCCCGAGCTTGCCCGCATGAAGCGCGACGCAGAAAAAATCGCGATGCTCACCGGCTATGACGCCAGCTTCGCCGCCCTTGAAGACCGCTGTGGCGTTGACCTGATTTTGGTAGGGGATTCGCTGGGCAATGTACTTCAGGGCAAGACCTCAACCCTGCCTGTCACCATGGAGCAGATGGTCTATCACACCGAATGTGTCGGCCACATCGTCCACCGTGCCATGGTGGTGACCGACATGCCCTTCGGCAGCTACCAGCAGTCGCGCGAGCAGGCCATGAGCAATGCCGTTCGGCTGCTGGCCGCCGGTGCGGAAATGGTCAAGCTGGAAGGTGGCGAAGTCATGGCAGAAACTGTTCACTTCCTGGTCGAACGGGGCATTCCGGTCTGCGCCCACATCGGCCTCACGCCACAGTCGGTGCATGCGCAGGGTGGCTACCGGGTGCAGGGACGGGACGAGGCTGCGGCAGGCAGATTGAAAGCGGACGCCCACGCGCTGGAACAAGCTGGCGCGGCCCTAATGGTGATCGAGATGGTTCCAGCGGAACTGGC
>JAYUFR010000258.1:0-10222 GCA_043738625.1 Sterolibacteriaceae bacterium | reverse complement strand
CGTGGCGCGCATCGTAAGTGAAGAGGGCCAGAACTTTCTGGGCTGGCGCGATGTTCCTCGTGACAATCACGGGCTGGCTGTTGCGGCTCGCGACATTGAACCGGTTATTCGCCAGGTGTTCATCGGCAAGGGCAGCGAGTCCGACGATCAGGACGCTTTCGAACGCAAACTGTTTGTCATCCGCAAGCGCATAGAACATGAAGTGCGCCGGCTGAGTATTGCCGATCGGAAGATGTTCTATATAGCCTCACTGTCCTCGCGCACTTTGGTGTACAAGGGCATGCTGCTGGCGCACCAAGTGGGTGAGTACTTCCTTGATCTGCAGGATCAACGCCTTGTCTCTGCTTTAGCGTTGGTGCACCAACGCTTCTCCACCAATACTTTCCCCACCTGGGATTTGGCGCATCCGTTCCGCATGATTGCCCACAACGGCGAAATCAATACCGTGCGTGGCAACATCAACTGGATGGCCGCGCGGCAAAAGGCCATGGCTTCGGAGCTGTTGGGCAAGGATCTTGACAAGCTTTGGCCATTGATCGTCGAGGGGCAGTCGGACTCGGCATCCTTCGATAATGCGTTGGAACTGCTGCTGATGGGCGGCTACTCGCTTGTCCACGCCATGATGTTGTTGATTCCCGAAGCATGGGCCGGCAATCCCCTGATGGATGAAGAACGTCGCGCCTTCTACGAATATCACGCGGCGCTGATGGAACCGTGGGATGGCCCAGCGGCAGTAGCATTCACCGATGGTCGTCAGATCGGAGCCACGCTGGATCGCAATGGCCTGCGCCCTGCCCGCTACTTGGTCACGGATGACGACATTGTGTTGATGGCGTCCGAAATGGGCGTGCTGACATTTCCTGAAAACAAGATCGTCAAGAAGTGGCGTTTGCAGCCGGGCAAGATGTTCCTCATCGATTTGGAACAGGGCCGCATCATTGACGACCTCGAACTCAAGAAATCACTATCGACCGCCAAGCCATACCGGCACTGGATCGAACAGTCGCGTTATTTCCTCGCCGATCTGGCGGAAGGCAAAATTGGGCCGAAACCCAGGGAAAGCCTGCTCGACATGCAACAGGCCTTTGGCTACAGCCAGGAAGATCTCAAGTTCATTCTGGAGCCAATGGCGGCACAGGGCGAGGAAGCCACAGGTTCCATGGGCAATGATTCTGCGCTGCCCATACTGTCTTCGAAGAACAAGCAGCTTTACTACTATTTCAAGCAGCTCTTTGCCCAGGTCACAAACCCGCCGATCGACCCGATCCGCGAAGAGATCGTCATGTCGTTGGCCAGTTTTATCGGGCCGAAGCCCAATCTGCTCGGCATTGATGAAACCGACCCAGCGCCGCGATTGGAAGTCCATCAGCCAGTATTATTGAATGAAGATCTGGCCAAGTTGCGTGATATCAACAAGCTTACCAAAGGCTGCTTCAAGTCCCTGGTCCTCGACATCACCTATTTGGTCAGTGAAGGCGCTGCCGGCTGCGCGGAGGCAATTGAACAGTTGTCTGCTGCCGCTGAACAGTCTGTAGCCGATGGATACAACGTCTTGATTTTGTCGGATCGCAATATCAGTCGCAGTCGTGTTGCCATTCCTGCCCTGCTGGCTTGTTCCGCCGTTCATCGTCATCTAACCGGAAAAGGCCTGCGCACCAGTACTGGCCTGGTCGTCGATACCGGTTCCGCACGCGAGGTCCATCAATTTGCGTTGCTGGCGGGCTATGGTGCCGAAGCGGTTTGCCCCTGGCTGGCACTGGAAACGATCAAGAACTTTTCTGGCGCAGACTACAAGGACGCCCAGAAAAAATTCGTCAAGGCAGTGGGCAAAGGCTTGAACAAGGTGATGTCCAAAATGGGTATCTCCACCTACCAGTCCTATTGCGGCGCACAGATTTTCGAAGCCATCGGTCTCAATGCCGGCTTTATCTCAAAATACTTCACCGGCACTGCAAGCCAGATCGAGGGCATCGGCCTGACAGAAGTCGCTGAAGAGGCAGTGCGCACCCATCTCGGGGCTTTCTCCGAAGATCCGGTGTTGAACGGCATGCTTGATGCGGGCGGCGAGTATGCCTTCCGCGTCCGCGGCGAAGACCACATGTGGACGCCGGACACAATCGCCAAGTTGCAGCACGCGACGCGTTCCGGCAAGTATGAAACCTATAAGGAGTATGCCAAGCTCATCAACGACCAGAGCACGCGGCACATGACCTTGCGCGGCCTGTTCGAGATCAAGCCTGCCGCTTCGCCGGTCCCCATCGACGAAGTCGAATCGGCCAAGGAGATCGTCAAGCGTTTTGCCACTGGCGCCATGTCGCTGGGTTCCATTTCCACCGAGGCCCATACCACCTTGGCCGTCGCCATGAATCGTATTGGCGGCAAGTCGAATACGGGGGAGGGTGGTGAGGATCCGATGCGCTTCAAGCCCGTCAGGGCGGGGCAAACACTCGCTGAAATCATTGGCAAAGGACGCATTGAGCGCGACTTGATCCTGAAAGAAGGCGATTCGTTGCGCTCCAAAATCAAGCAAGTCGCCTCCGGGCGCTTCGGTGTTACCGCCGAATATCTGGCCAGCGCCGATCAGCTCCAGATCAAGATGGCGCAGGGCGCCAAGCCTGGTGAAGGTGGGCAGCTACCTGGGCACAAGGTGTCTGAATACATTGGTTTTCTGCGGCATTCGGTACCAGGGGTCGGCTTGATCTCGCCACCGCCACACCACGATATTTATTCGATCGAAGATCTTGCGCAGTTGATCCATGATTTGAAAAATGGCAATCCGCAGGCCAGCGTTTCTGTCAAGCTGGTTTCTGAAGTCGGCGTCGGTACTGTGGCCGCAGGTGTAACCAAGGCCAAGGCCGACCATGTGGTAATCGCGGGCCATGACGGCGGTACCGGTGCTTCTCCCCTGTCCTCGATCAAGCATGCCGGTACGCCTTGGGAACTCGGTCTGGCTGAAACCCAGCAGACGCTTGTGCTCAACAGGTTGCGCGGGCGAATCCGCTTGCAGGCCGATGGACAGATGAAGACTGGACGTGATGTGATAGTCGCTGCACTGCTTGGCGCCGATGAGTTCGGTTTCGCCACCGCGCCGCTGGTGGTCGAAGGCTGCATCATGATGCGCAAGTGCCATCTCAATACTTGTCCTGTTGGTGTAGCGACACAGGATCCGGTATTGCGCAAACGCTTCACCGGGCAGCCCGAACACGTCGTCAACTTTTTCTTCTTCGTCGCCGAAGAGGTGCGCGAACTGATGGCGCAGATCGGCATTCGCAAGTTCGACGATCTGATCGGTCGCGCCGATCTTCTGGATACACGGCACGGCATCAAACATTGGAAAGCAAAGGGTTTGGATTTCTCCAAAATTTTTTACATGCCACCGGTGCTCGCCGGTGTAGCGCGCCACCAATGCGAAGTACAGGATCACGGCTTGGCCAAGGCGCTCGATCACACACTGATTGCACAGGCGATGCCGGCGTTGGAACGCAAGGAGAAAGTGGTCATTGAGGCCGTGATCAGAAATCTCAATCGTACCTGCGGTACCATGCTCTCACATGAAGTTGCCAAACGTTATGGCCATGCCGGTTTGCCGGATGACACCATCACCCTAAAGTTGAGCGGTACTGCAGGGCAGAGCCTGGGCGCCTTCCTGGCGCGTGGTGTGACAATGGAATTGACGGGTGAGGCCAACGATTATGTTGGCAAGGGCTTGTCTGGCGGCAGGATCGTCATCAAACCGCCAGCCGCTTTCAAGGGCAAGTCGGAAGAGAACATCATCGTCGGCAACACCGTACTGTATGGCGCGATCGCCGGCGAGGTTTATTTCAGCGGTGTGGCCGGCGAACGCTTCGCGGTTCGCAATTCCGGCGCCACCGCGGTGGTGGAGGGCACGGGTGACCACGGCTGCGAATACATGACCGGCGGCACCGTTGTCGTGCTTGGCCAGACCGGCCGCAACTTCGCTGCTGGGATGAGCGGTGGTGTGGCTTACGTGTTGGATGAAGATGGCAGCTTCGAGAAGCGTTGCAATCTTTCCATGGTTGCCTTGGAAGCCGTGTCCGAAGATGCCTTGATGCCCGAGACCGGCGAGTTGGAAGGAAATGGCCCGGTCGATGTGCGCCACCTCGGCCGCGCTGACGAAGAGTTGCTCAAGTCGCTGATCGAAAAACACGCCAACTATACCGGCAGCGCGCGCGCCGAGGCCATTCTCAAAAAATGGTCCGCCTGGCGCGGCAAGTTCGTCAAGGTCATGCCCCATGAATACAGGCGTGTCCTGACCAGTCTTGCCGCAGCCCCCAAAATAGTCGAACAGAAGGAAGCTGCGTAATGGGCAAGCCCACCGGATTTATCGAATACCAGCGTCTGGCCGAGGCTTATGAGCCGGTTAAATTGCGGCGCAAGAATTACCATGAGTTCGTCCATCGCCTGGCTGATGAAGAGGCCAAAGTCCAGGGCGCGCGTTGCATGGACTGCGGTATTCCGTTCTGCATCACGGGTTGCCCGGTTAACAACATCATTCCCGACTGGAACGATCTGGTGTATCACGGGCGCTGGCGCGAAGCCATTGAGGTGCTGCATTCGACCAATAATTTTCCAGAGTTCACCAGCCGCATTTGCCCGGCGCCTTGCGAAGCGGCGTGCACGCTGAATATTCCACCCACTGCACCGGTGGGCATCAAGTCCATCGAACGCGCGATCATCGACAAGGCGGGAGAGAACGGCTGGGTTGTGCCGCAACCACCATCGCACAAGACCGGCAAGAAAGTCGCTGTTGTCGGCAGCGGCCCCGCCGGATTGGCAGCAGCGCAGCAATTGGCACGTGTTGGCCATGATGTGACAGTGTTTGAAAAAAGCGACCGCATTGGCGGGCTGCTGCGTTACGGCATTCCTGACTTCAAGCTCGACAAACGCCTCATTGACTGGCGCGTGGCGCAGATGAAAGCTGAGGGTGTCAAGTTTCGCACCAGTGTCATGGTCACCAAGAGCGCCTTGCCCAAGGGTGTCACCAGCGACGCCACCGAGATTGTTACGCCGGACCAATTGCTCAAGGAGTTTCATGCTGTAGTGCTGGCGGGTGGTGCCGAAGTGCCGCGCGACTTGCCCGTACCCGGCCGTGATCTGGATGGCGTGTACTTTGCCCTTGAGCTCCTGGTGCCACAAAACAAGGAAGTGGCGGGCGGGCGCAAAAATCCCATTAACGCCGCCGGCAAGCATGTGGTGGTGATCGGTGGCGGCGATACCGGCTCCGACTGTGTGGGGACCTCCAACCGCCACGGCGCCGCCAGTATCAGCCAGTTCGAGTTGCTGCCACAGCCCCCTGAACAGGAGAACACGTCTTTGGTTTGGCCCTATTGGCCGATCAAACTGCGCAGTTCTTCCTCCCACGAAGAAGGTTGCAGTCGCGACTGGTCCATCGCCACCAAGGAATTCATCGGCGAGAATGGCAAGGTCAAAGCCTTGAAAGGTGTTCGGCTGGAGTGGAAGGACGGCAAGATGAGCGAAATTCCAGACTCCGAATTTGTGATGAAAGCCGACCTCGTCCTGTTCGCCATGGGGTTTGTGGCCCCGCTTGGTGGCGTGCTCGATGCTCTGGGTGTGGAGAAGGATGTACGCGGCAACGCCAAGGCTGGTACTGAGGGCGAGAAGTCCTATTTCACCAATGTACCCAAGGTATTCGCTGCGGGCGATATGCGTCGCGGCCAGTCGCTTGTCGTTTGGGCTATTCGCGAGGGTCGCCAGTGTGCGCGGGCGGTAGATGAGTTTCTGATGGGGAGCAGCATTCTGCCCAGATAGACTGTTGCCGAAATGGACGCAAAAGGCGCGCAGAGAACTACAATTCCTTCGCGCCTTTTTTACTGACCAAGCCATGAAACCAAAACCGCTGAATGTGGTGATTCTTGCCGCCGGACAAGGCAAGCGCATGTATTCCGACTTGCCAAAGGTGCTGCATCCGATTGCAGGCCAACCGATGCTGGTCCACGTGCTCGATACCGCCCGCAGCCTGGGTGCGGAAAAAATTTGCGTTGTGTACGGTCATGGTGGCGAGCGGGTGCCGGAGACTTTGGAGACGTCCGATGTCGTCTGGGTCAAGCAGGAGCCACAACTGGGGACCGGCCATGCGGTGCTGCAAGCATTACCCCATCTCGACAGCGATGCGAACACTTTGGTACTTTATGGCGACGTGCCGTTGATTCGGCGTGAGACGCTCGCACAATTGATAACGCAAGCCCCCAGCGGTGTGTTGGCGCTGCTTACGGTATATTTGACGAACCCCCAAGGTTATGGTCGTATCGTCCGCGAAAGTGGCGTGATCCAGCGCATCGTCGAAGATAAAGACGCTGACGATGCCGAGCGCGCCATTACCGAAGTTAATACCGGAATACTTGTTGCGCCCACAACAAAATTGCGGCAGTGGCTGCCGGGCCTCGGCAATCTTAATGCCCAGGGCGAGTACTATTTGACCGACATCATCGCTCTTGCCGTCTACGACGGCATGGCAGTGCGCGCGGTACATCCACATCATGAGTGGGAGGTGCAGGGTATCAACAGCAAAGCGCAACTGGCGGAACTGGAGCGCATTCATCAGCGCAACATCGCTGCGGTGCTGCTCGATCATGGCGTCACCCTGGCTGATCCGGCGCGTATTGATGTACGCGGCGAACTGATTTGCGGCCGCGACGTCAGCATTGATGTCAATTGCGTGTTCGAAGGCAAGGTGGAACTGGGCGATGGCGTCGCTGTTGGGCCCAACTGTCTACTCAAGGATGCCGCCGTCAATGCCGGCGCCACTATCCATGCTTTTTGTCACATCGAAGGTGCGGTGATCGGCCCGCAGAGCATTGTCGGCCCCTTTGCCCGTCTGCGCCCCGGCGCTGAGTTGGGGGCTGAGGTGCATATCGGCAACTTCGTCGAGGTCAAGAACAGCACCATCGCCGACCACTCCAAGGCCAACCATTTGGCGTATATCGGTGACGCAACCATAGGACAGCGGGTGAACATTGGTGCGGGGACCATCACCTGCAATTATGATGGCGCCAACAAGCATCGCACCATCATCGAGGATGACGCCTTCATCGGCTCCGATTCACAACTCGTCGCGCCGGTGACGGTCGGCCGCGGTGCGACGCTGGGTGCCGGAACCACCTTGACCAGCGATGCGCCGCCAGGGCAATTGACCGTCTCGCGCGCCAAGCAGGTTTCGTTTGCCGGATGGAAGCGGCCGGTGAAGCAGAAAAAGTGACTTGTCCAGAAAAAGCGCTGCTGCTCTGACCGCAGCCCGTTTTCCCGCAATGCAGCATTGACCGCCGGTTTTGTGTAAAGTGTTGCTCTGATTCTGAAGCGGAGAGCAAGGTATGGCAATTCAAACCATCGGCGTCATCGGTGCCGGCACCATGGGCAACGGCATTTCCCAGGCGTGTGCGGCGGCGGAGCTTCATGTTGTGATGCTGGATGTCAATGAGGTGGCCTTGCAAAAAGGGCTGGCAACCATTTCCGGCAGTCTGGATCGTCTGGTCCGCAAAGAAAAGCTTACCGAAGGTCAAAAGGCTGACACCATGGGCCGCGTTACGGCCACGACTCGGTACGCAGATTTGCGAGATGTGGACTTTGTGATAGAGGCCGCTACGGAAAACGAGGCGCTCAAGATCAAGATACTCAAGGAAGTGGAGGCTTCGGTGAGATCGGATGTGATCCTCGCCACCAATACCTCGTCGATATCGATTACCCGCCTGGCGGCAGCGACAAGGAACCCTGCTCAATTCATCGGGACGCACTTTTTTAATCCGGTTCCGGTAATGGCGCTGGTGGAGGTAATTCGCGGCCTTCAAACCTCCGACAAAACGTATGCAACTGCCGAGGCGCTGACCAGGCAATTGGGGAAAGCGCCCATTAGTGTCAAGAACAGCCCAGGTTTTGGTGTCAATCGAATCCTTTGTCCGATGATCAACGAGGCGGTCTTTGCGCTACAGGAAGGTCTGGCTTCGGCCGTGGAGATCGATGAAGGCATGAAACTGGGCTGCAACCACCCCATTGGTCCCCTGGCGCTCGCCGACCTGATCGGGCTCGACACTGTGCTGGCGGTGATGGAGGTGTTTTACGACGGTTTTGCCGACTCGAAATACCGGCCGGCACCGCTGTTGAAGGAAATGGTTGCGGCCGGTTATCTCGGCCGCAAGACCGGGCACGGCTTCTATACCTATTGATCAGGTTTTCGGTGGCCGTTTCGGTTTTGGGTCAGGAGATGGTTCGGCTACGGCGGTACCCTGTTGTGCCAGATTCCAAGGCCAGAGGGCGGGGTTTGCAAAAGGGTTAGGGCTTGCTTCTGGCCCTGTGGCGGATTGGCTAATTGCCTGTAGAGCGGCCAGCGTGGTGCGTTGCATCTCCAAGCCTTGAATGCTCATTTGAAGCATGTTGAGATTGAATTTTAGCCATCCTTCGACGGCCTTCATGTCGGTGATGCGTTTATCCAACTCGCCGATGTCGAGAGTCGGCGTAACCAAACCCGGAAGGGGAACACCGGCACTGCCCCACAGATTGCGCAGGAAAGCCATTGGGTCATTTGTGGTGTCGGACATCATGCGCTCCTTTTGTCAGTCTGTGCCTATCTTAACCGAAGCAGGGCCGTTGCCTGACGGTACGTGAACCGATGTTAACTGCTTTGCTCGGGATCGCCGTGTCGGACAGCATTTTGGGCAAACTCTTTGATTGACAGGATTTATGCAACCGGAGATAATCACTGGTTTCGCTGGGAGGGGTTCCCGAGCGGTCAAAGGGAACAGACTGTAAATCTGTCGGCTCTGCCTTCGAAGGTTCGAATCCTTCCCCCTCCACCAAGTAAGTAGAAACTGGATGGGCTGGACGGCGAAGGTGGAACTTGTAGATTGAGATTGGTGGCAAAGCGGGTGTAGCTCAGTTGGTAGAGCACTTGCCTTCCAAGCAAGATGTCACGAGTTCGAACCTCGTCGCCCGCTCCAAAGATCGGTGAGACTTGAGCAAGTAGATTCGCCCTTGTAGCTCAGTGGTAGAGCACTCCCTTGGTAAGGGAGAGGCCACGTGTTCGATCCACGTCAAGGGCACCAGTCGTGGCATAGCAGCTGTTTAGGCGTTTTCTGAATTCTAGTTGTTTTTATTGGGGTAATCGATCATGGCAAAAGGCAAATTTGAGCGGAACAAGCCGCACGTGAATGTAGGCACGATAGGGCACGTAGATCACGGCAAGACCACCTTGACAGCGGCGATCACCACGGTACTGTCGAAGCTGTTTGGTGGCGAAGCCAAGGCCTACGACCAGATTGACGCCGCCCCCGAAGAAAAGGCACGCGGCATCACCATCAACACCGCCCACGTCGAATACGAAACCAAGGCCCGTCACTACGCCCACGTCGACTGTCCGGGCCACGCCGACTACGTCAAAAACATGATCACCGGCGCCGCCCAGATGGACGGCGCGATTCTGGTCGTCAGCGCCGCCGACGGCCCCATGCCGCAAACCCGTGAGCACATCCTGCTGGCGCGCCAGGTCGGCGTCCCCTACATGGTCGTGTTCATGAACAAGTGCGACATGGTCGATGATGCCGAACTGCTCGAACTCGTCGAAATGGAAGTCCGCGAACTGCTCAGCAAATACGACTTCCCCGGCGACGACATCCCCATCATCAAGGGCTCCGCACTGAAGGCCCTCGAAGGCGACAAAGGCGAACTGGGCGAACAAGCCATCCTCAAGCTCGCCGAAGCCCTCGACAGCTACATCCCCACCCCCGAGCGGGCCATCGACAAACCCTTTCTCATGCCCATCGAAGACGTCTTCTCCATCTCCGGGCGCGGCACCGTGGTCACCGGGCGGATCGACCGCGGCATCGTCAAGGTCGGCGAAGAAATCGAAATCATCGGCATCAAGCCCACCATCAAGACCATCTGCACCGGGGTTGAAATGTTCAGGAAGCTGCTCGACCAGGGCCAGGCCGGCGACAACGTCGGCGTCCTGCTGCGCGGCACCAAGCGTGAAGAAGTTGAGCGTGGTCAAGTGCTGGCCAAGCCCGGTTCCATCACCCCGCACACCCACTTCACCGCCGAGGTATACATCCTCAGCAAGGACGAAGGCGGACGGCACACCCCGTTCTTCAACGGCTACCGGCCGCAGTTCTACTTCCGCACCACCGACGTCACCGGCAGCATTGAACTGCCGGCCGGGACCGAGATGGTGATGCCGGGCGACAACATTGCCATG
>JAYUFR010000257.1:0-3400 GCA_043738625.1 Sterolibacteriaceae bacterium | reverse complement strand
CTGCCGAGGATCTCCAGCAGCGGCGGTGCGTAGTAAAGCAGCCCAGGCTTGTGGGCGATGGGGTTGCCGATGTAGAAGCCGATGGAATTGGCACCGTGTTCCTTGCGGATGGCACCCAGTCGTTCGCCGATCAGATCGAAGGCCTCTTCCCAAGTGGCCTCGACAAATTTTCCGTCACGCTTGATCAACGGCGTCTTGATCAGATTCGGGTCATCGTGCAGTTCGGTCCAGGCATAACCCTTGGCGCAGAGGAAACCCTGGCTCAATGGATCCTTGTCGTCGCCGCGAATACTCACCAAACGCTTGGTACGAGAGTCGGCTTCCACCAGCAAGCCGCAATTGGCTTCGCAGATCGGGCACATGCGGGGGTGAACGGTGATATCAGACTTGGACTCGGGACTGACTTCGCTTCGAGTGGCTACATGGTTCATCTGCTCTGCTCCCGGACGTAACGATGCTCGGCGATCTTGGACAACGGCTTATTTGGCACCTGATGCAAGAGAAATCGCTGCCGATGGTTCTCATCGGCAGCGATGTGATAGTGCATAGTAGTAGGGCGTCAGGCGGCCGCGTTCTCTTCACGCTCCAAATGCCCGATGGCCTTGAAGATGTGAATGCTGAAGCACAGCACCCAAATGAAGAATGAACTAAAGCCCACCCAGTAGTTGAACAGGCCATTCCACGCAAAGGGACCGGTCAGGAAGAAGGGGATCAAGGTGATGGGCACGAATACAGCGGCGGTGAAGAACGAAATCCATGCCAGCCAGCGAGGAAAGAGAGGCACGACACGCTTGTCGCTGAGAATCACGATACCAACAGCACACATTTGCAGACTCGTCGCCATATAGGTTGTATCGAAGAACATCCAGCCGAAGTCGTGCAGCTGACGAATGATTTCGGGCGTCCGCTCTTCAACCCGGAAGGCTGCTGTCAGCCAGCAAATGCCGCCCATCAGGATGACCACGGTGGTCACCGCGCCGCCCATCTGCTCGACGATGGACAGGGGACCATCCGGCCCTTCGATCTTTTGCAGGATGCGCGAGATAACGGCACTCATGACGAAGTAGAACGGCCCGAAAAACACGCTGAACACCATCGCTACCCGAATGCGCATGCTGTTGTCGACGTAGTGCGCATGGAGGTCGCCGATAGACATGCTCGGATCGATGGGCGGAACGTTGAAACCGAGCAAACCCCATGAAATCACGTAGCCGACCATGAAAATCGGTCCTGCCCACGCACAGAGACGCCAATTGAAGTATTTCTGAACCACTGCCGTGGCTGTGGTGAGGGACGATGTCCCGGGATGCGTTGCGGTAACTGTATTCATTGTCGGTCTCCTGTTTTATTGTCTTCAAGTGGACAGTACGCAACTGCCGTTAACCCTGTCAAGCTCGCCAATGCCGAAAAACGTCAGGTCCGCAGCCAATTCAGACAATTCGGGACAAAACCGGTGTCCCTCAACTTTTGGTTATGCCTTCGAAGAAGACCTTGCAGAAAGCCTCCGCCACATGCTTTGCGCTTTGGCTGCTGCCCGGCTTATACCAGCGGTGGGTCCAGTTGAGCATGCCGAACATCGCATTGGCGGCAAGGGCAACGGGAATGTCCCGTCGAAACTGACCCTGCGCGATACCCTGGCTGACCAGCGTCATGAACATTTTCTCGAAGCGACGCGTTTGCTGGGCCATTTGCTGTGCCCATGGCGTCCGCTCCGCTGCGACTTCATGCATTTCCTCCTGGATATACACGTACATGTAGGGATAGCTCTCATCGTAGGAGGTCATGACCAGTTCGATCAGGTGTTGCAGCTTTTCTCGCGGATCGATGGATTTAGTCGAGACAAGATCCTCGGCCTTGGCGATATTGCTGTCGAGAACCCCTTTGATCGCTTCGCGGAATAACTCTTCCTTGTTGCCAAAGTAGTAGTACACCGTTGCACGATGCATTCCGGCGTGCTGGGCAATATCGTTGAGCGTGGTGGATTTGTAGCCTTTTTCCTTGAACAGCGTCGCCGCAACGCGAATCAGGTATTCCCGCTTGGTGCTGTAATCGACGCTGCCCTCGCTCAGGGCTGTTTTGCGGCGCAGGGAAATGTTGCTCCGTGGGGTCATATAACCGGCTCTATAACGTGAGGTCTAGTCAGCAATCGGCGGGTGGGAGCCGCCGAGTCGTTGCGTTACCTTGGCTGCGGCCTCCATTACCCGGCCGATGTAGTGGCTCACGTCGACACCAGCGGTGGGCTTGGGGAACTCACACAAGGTGAGTCCAAGAACCACTTTGCCTTGCGCGCCAAATACCGGCACCGTAATCACCCGGACTTCGTTATGGACTGCCGGGGATAATTCAGGTGGATCGTAAGACAGGTTCTGAATCAATTCGCGCAGGTTGATCTCAGGCGCCACAGTGCGGTCGTCGGCGAGCTTGACCAGTGTCGACGCGAAGATGCGCTGCGCCTCGCTGATCAACCCCAGCGAGTAGCCCCGTTTTTTTACCGTATCCAGCGAGGCCTTGAATTTGTCCCGCGCGGCCGGCGAACTGGTGGCATGCAACCAGTCGTCAATCTCCTTGTCCCCGTTCCAGGCGGCGAAGACTGCACCCGTTGGCGGCATGAATGGCAACCTCTGTCCGACCAGCGTTGCAACGGAATTAATTGTTCCGCTTCCGGCACTCGCGGCAATGACCAACTCATCGGCCACGCGTGCCGTGGCGACACAGCGCGCCGAAAGCTCTGCTGCCAGGTGCTCCATCTCCGGGCGCGCGATGTCCACATAGCGGAGTTGTTCGGTAATGGCGCCCATGGTGTCCGGCGCAGCCAGCGAAAGGGGCGAGAATCTTCCATACCCCCCTTGAAAGAACAGCAGCGGAAGTCCGCTCGATCCGATTTGGAGATCCCGCACCAGGCCCAGCACAATGTAGTGATCTCCAGCCTCGAGCACCGAGTCAATATCGCAATCGATCCATGCGACAGCGCCATCGATGATGGGTGAGCCGGACCCTGACAGGTGGTACGACAAACCTTCAAACTTGTCCGCGGCCTTTGACGCGAAGCGTCGACAAAGAACCTCCTGATCAGCGCCCAATATGTTGACGCAGAATCGTCCCGCGCTTTGTATTTTTGGCCAACTACCCGAACTGCGATCAGGGAGGAAAGCAACCAGTGGAGGATTGAGTGACACGGAAGTAAACGACCCAACGACCATTGCCACGGGTTGCCCGTCAACCTGGGTCGCCGTGACGACACAGACCCCCGTTGGGTACTGGCCAAGCACCTGGCGGAACCATTTCGGGTTCTTTGCATCATGCGCGAAAGAGTCCTCGATCACGGATTCGCGAGAATCTTTGCCACCGGATTCAGTGCTGGATTTGGTCATGGCTCTTTCAACCGTGTTTAAAGACGAGA
>JAYUFR010000256.1:0-3419 GCA_043738625.1 Sterolibacteriaceae bacterium | reverse complement strand
TCGCACTGCTTGCGGCCCACGCGGTGACCCAGCTCATCGACGTGCGTACCGTGCCACGCTCACGCCACAACCCGCAATTCAACAGCGAGACTTTGCCGACCGCGCTTGAGTTAAACGGCATCCACTATGCACACGTCGCAGGCCTGGGGGGATTCCGCCGCGCCCTGCCGGATTCGCCAAATGCGGGTTGGCGCAACGCTTCATTCCGCGGTTACGCCGACTACATGCAGACGGCGGAATTCGCGCAGAACCTGGCGTGCCTGATGAAACTGGCAGAGCACGAGCAGGTCGCGCTGATGTGCGCCGAAGCCGTGCCGTGGCGCTGCCACCGTTCGTTGATTGCCGACGCTTTGCTGGTGCACGGGCTTCGCGTCGAAGAAATCATCAGCCCGACTCGATGCCAGAACCACGCGTTGACTTCCTTCGCCACGGTGAACGGGTTGGCAATCGCGTATCCGCCCACGAGTGCAACAGAGTCTGCGCATGCCGATAACAGTAAAAAAAGGAGCCAATATGCCGAATGACCTTTCCACCGCGGCAGCACCATTATCTGAGAGCCACACCAACGAGAAGCTGTCGCCGTGGTGGCGGCGCGCCAGCCTCATCACCATGGCGCTCGGCTTCTCAGTTCTCATTCTGCTGACGACCAAGGTCTATCACGAAGCGCCGCCCATTCCCGACAAGGTGATGGAGCGCGACGGCTCCGTTGTGTATACCGCTGAGGATGTTCGTCACGGCCAGCAGGTATTTCTCAAATACGGGCTGATGGACAACGGGACGATCTGGGGCCACGGTGCGCTGCTCGGCCCGGATTTTTCAGCCGAGTCCCTGCACAGCCTGGTCGTGCACAACGCGACGCGCATCGCTTTGCAGCGCTACGGTGGTTCACTCGATAACATCACAGCCACGCAGCGCGCCATGGTCGAAGCCGAAGTGCGCACTGAACTGAAGCGCAACCGCTTCGATCCGAAAACGGGTGTGTTGACGGTGGAACCCAGCTACGCAGACTGGTTTAAGCACCAGCCCGGCGTATGGAATGAGTACTTTTCGAATCCGGTGAGGAACGGAGGTCTCAGCGTCAACAGCATCAGCGATCCCGCTGAACTTGAGCAGCTCAGCGCATTCGTCGCCTGGACCGCCTGGGCGTCGGTGGTCAATCGGCCGGGCACGACACATTCGTACACCAACAACTTCCCCTACGATCCGGTGGCCGGCAACACACCGACGGCCGACGCAGTACTGTGGAGCGCGTTGAGTCTTGTCTTCCTGCTTGGCGGAACCGCCGCAGTGCTGCTGGCTTTCGGCAAGTTCGATTATCTAGGTTGGAAAGCCAGGCCCGGCTATCTGCACCCGAAGATACTGGGTGCCGAGGTGACTCCGGGGCAGCGCGCGACCTTGAAGTATTTTGCGCTGGTCGCGCTGCTGTTGCTGGCGCAAACCTTGGTCGGAGGCGCGGTCGCGCACTACCGCGCCGACCCCGGCACGTTTTATGGTTTCGATCTTGCGGCGTGGCTGCCAAGCAACCTGCTGCGTACCTGGCATTTGCAACTGGCGATTTTCTGGATTGCCACGGCTTATGTTGCCGGTGCGCTGTTTCTTGCCGCAGCGCTCGGCGGCGGCGATCCTGCCGGACAGAAGCGAGGTATCAACGCCCTGTTCTGCGGGTTGGTCGTGGTCGTTGTCGGCAGTATGCTGGGCGAATGGGCCGGCATGCGGCAACTGTTGCCGACGCTTTGGTTCTGGTTCGGCGACCAGGGCTGGGAATATCTCGAACTCGGGCGCGCCTGGCAAATGCTGCTCGCCGTCGCACTGCTGTTCTGGTTTGGTTTGCTGGTTCGCGCCTTGATCCCGGCGTTGCGCGATCCCGAGCGGCGCGAGATCGCTGGTCTGTTCTTGTTTGCCGCGATCGCGATTCCAGTTTTTTATCTGCCGGCGATGTTCTTTAACAGCACCACGCATTTCTCGGTAGTTGATGCCTGGCGATTCTGGATCATCCACCTCTGGGTCGAAGGTTTCTTTGAATTCTTCGTCACGGTCATGGTGGCAATTATCTTTCTCCAGTTCGGTGTCGTCACGCGCCTGACGGCAACGCGCGTCATTTATCTTGATGCCATCCTTTATTTTGCCGGCGGATTCATCGGCACCGGCCATCATTGGTATTGGACCGGTCAGACCAGTTTTAATATGGCCTTGAGTGCATTGTTCTCCGCGCTTGAAGTCGTGCCGCTCACCCTCATCACGCTCGATGCATGGGATTTTGTCCGGCTGTCCCGACCGGGGTCGGACCCCAATCGTGAGCGGGTGGAAGTGCCGCACAAGTGGACCTTCTATTTCCTCATGGCGGTCGGTTTCTGGAACTTCGTCGGCGCCGGGATTTTTGGTTTTCTCATCAACCTGCCGATCGTCAACTACTTCGAGGTCGGCACCCTGCTCACCATCAATCACGGCCACGCCGCGATGATGGGTGTGTTCGGCATGCTGGGTATCGCGCTGATCGTTTTTGCCATTCGCCAGAGCGTCGACGAAACGCTTTGGCGAATACTTGAAAAGTACATACGGGTCGGCTTCTGGGGACTCAACGGTGGCCTGCTGATGATGGTGGTCATGAGCTTGTTTCCCGCAGGAATCCTGCAACTGCTCGATGTGCTGGAGCATGGCTATTGGCACGCCCGCAGCCTTGCTTACACCGGTGGTGAGCTCGCCCGGCTGCTGGAGTGGAGCCGCATGCCCGGCGACATGGTGTTCATCGTCGTCGGTGTCGTGCCCATTGCGCTTGCCGCGTTGCGTGCCTATCTTGCTGGCAGGAAGAACATTCTTGCCACCGCCGTTGCGATGCTCCAATGAACGCCATTCGCAATGGCGGAAGTAAAACGATGGCGCATGGAACTGTACCCGACCCCCATGAATCTTCAATCTGGTGGCCGCGTCTCTTGTTACGTGCGCTGGCGCACTGAGCGTTTGAGGCGGCGGAGATAGACTTCACAGCGCATATGTGAGTTGACGGTGGGTTAGAGGTCGGCCCTGCACCGGTGCCGGAACCATCGTTGGGGAGCAGGAGACAATATGAACGCAGCACAACAGCTTCACCATCTGGGCCAAAGTCTGTGGCTCGACAACATTACGCGTGCACTGCTGACCAGCGGCACCCTCAGCCGCTATATCCAAGAGTTTGCAGTCACCGGACTGACATCTAATCCATCGATCTTTGATCAGGCCTTGCGCAGCACCGATGATTACGATGACGCCATTCGCGAAAAAGCACTCGAAGGAAAATCAGGCGAAGCATTATTTTTCGAGTTGGCGTTGGAGGACTTGACCCAGGCTGCCGATTTGTTCCGTCCCATCCACGAAGCCACCAATGGCGTCGATGGCTGGGTCTCGCTTGAGGTGTCTCCCCTCCTTGCCGACGACACCGCCGG
>JAYUFR010000255.1:0-3423 GCA_043738625.1 Sterolibacteriaceae bacterium | reverse complement strand
GCGGATGGCGAGGTCGGGCTTCTCTCCCTCCACTTCCAGATGACGCAGCACCGGCGAAGCCAGAAGTGCATGACGTCGTGGCAGCTTGGCGAAGGCCGCTACAGCGAGACTCTGCAACGCCGCATCCTGCGCCTGCTGCATCGCATTGGCCTGCTGCCGCGTGACGCGTTTGAAGCGCACCGTGTCACCCGGCCTGAGTTGTCCCATCTTCCACAGCTCGGCCTGAACAATGGTGGCGGGACAGACGAAGCCACCCAGACTCGGTCCATCCGGCCCGAGGATCACCGGCATGTCGCCGGTAAAATCGACCGCGCCGATGGCGTAGGCGTTATCGTGAATATTGGAAGGATGCAGACCGGCTTCGCCGCCATCGCTGCGCGCCCATTGCGGCCGCGGGCCAATCAGCCGTACACCGGTGCGCGAAGAGTTGTAGTGCACCTCCCATCCGGTCGAGAAGAAGGTCTCGATGTCGGCATCGGTAAAGAAATCCGGTGCACCGTGCGGGCCATAGAGCACACCGATTTCCCAGACATGGATCAGCGGCGGTTGCAGCGACGCCCGAAGTGCGCTGCGGTGTTGCGCGCTGGCGAAGTTCGCAGCGTGGGTCGGCGTGATATGGAGTACATCCCCGGCACGCAGCGTGCGCCCGCCATGGCCGCCGAACTGACCGAGGGTGAATGTGGATTTGGAGCCGAGGTAGTCGGGAACGGTGATGCCGGCCTGCACGGCAAGATAGCTGCGCAGGCCGGCCCCGACAACGGCACCAACCTTCAGCACGCTGCCGGACTTCACCGCATGCGCCTGCCATAACTTGAGCGTGACACCATCCAGCGTCGCCGACATGGCCGCCCCGCCGAGCGCGATCACGCTGTCGCAATTGAATCTCAGTGTCGGCCCGACGGCGGTCAGTTCCAGTGCCGCCGCACCTTCTGCATTACCCACCAGACGATTGGCGAGGCGCATCGACAGGGCGTCCATTGGTCCCGAAGGTGGCACGCCAACATCCCAGTAGCCGGTGCGTCCGGGCCAGTCCTGCACGCTGCTGTGCACGCCCGGTTCCAGCACGTCTATCGTGGCGGGCCGATAGTGGAAGCCGCCCAGCATCCGCGTCGTCTGGCGGCCAGCAATGAATTCGGGATAGGCCAGCACCTGGGCGAGATAAGCGCGATTGGTTTCGATGCCTGCGATTTCGGTCGCTTCAAGTGCGTCGATGAGCTTGCCGCGCGCCTGTTCACGCGTCTTGCCGTAAGCGATCAACTTGGCCAGCATAGGGTCGTAGTTGGGCGGCACGACGCTGCCGCTCTCCACCCATGCGTCGACGCGGATGTCGGGGGGAAAGCGCACCGTGGTCAGCAATCCCGCCGAGGGCTGAAAGTTCTTGTTCGGATCCTCGGCGTAAAGCCGCACCTGGATGGAAGCACCCTTCGGTCGAATCCGAAAAGTATCCAGCGCGGGCAGGTCGCCCGCGGCAAGCCGCACCATCCACTCCACCAGGTCCACGCCGGTCACCTGTTCGGTAACGCCGTGCTCCACCTGCAGCCGCGTGTTCACTTCAAGGAAATAGAACTCACCGTTGCTGGCGTCGTAGACAAACTCCACGGTACCGGCCGAACGGTAATTCACTGCCTTGCCAAGTCGCACCGCGATATCGAGCAACTGCTTGCGCTGGGCTGCACTGAGGCCTGGCGCCGGGGTTTCTTCCACCACCTTCTGGTTGCGCCGCTGCACCGAGCAGTCGCGCTCGCCCAAGGCGATCACGCCACCCTTGCCGTCGCCAAAGATCTGGACTTCGATGTGGCGCGCCTGCTCCACATACTTTTCCAGGTACAGGCCGGCCTCCTTGAAGTTGGCTCGGGCCAGTCGATCAACGGAAGCATAGGCTTCCGCGAGCTGGTCCTCGCTCCAGATCAAACGCATGCCGATACCGCCACCGCCAGCCGTGCTCTTGAGCATCAGCGGATAACCGATACGGCGCGCCTCCATTGCGGCACGGCCGACATCGCCCAGCAGGCCGGAACCGGGCAGCAGCGGTACACCATTTTTTTCGGCCAGTTCGCGCGCCGTATGCTTGAGGCCGAAGGCGCGCATCTGGTCGCCGCTGGGGCCGATGAAGGCGATGCCGGCCGCTGCGCAGGCATCGGCGAAATCGGGGTTCTCCGAGAGAAAGCCATAGCCGGGGTGTATCGCTTCGGCACCGCTGGCCCTGGCCACCTGCAGAATTTTTTCGGCGCGCAAATAACTTTCTGCGGCGGGCGGCGGGCCAATCAGATACGCCTCGGCGGCGTCGAGCACATGGCGGGCGTTGGCGTCGGCTTCGGAATAAACAGCGACTGAAGCCACCCCCAATTTTTTCAGCGTGCGCTGGATGCGGCAGGCGATGGCGCCGCGATTGGCGATCAGAACTTTTTTGAACATCGTCATCTCGGCGGGTCGTCCCGCGGCGTGAAGCAGAATCGCGGGCCGTCCCGCGATGGCGTTTTATCTATCAGTGTCCCAAACCAGCAACCGCACCGGCGTCGGATTGTAGGCGTTGCAAGGGTTATTGAGCTGCGGGCAGTTGGAGATCAGGCACACCACATCCATCTCGGCGCGCATCTCGACGTATTTTCCGGCCCCGGAAATACCGTCCTCGAAACTCAGTTTGCCCTGCGGCGTAACCGGCACGTTCATGAAGAAATTGATATTGGGTACCAGGTCGCGCTTGCCCAGGCCCAGCTTCGCCGCGCCTGCGTCGTGGCAGTCGCAATGGGCGAGGCCACCGAGAAAGTTGTCGCGGCAGTTGTGCATGTGACGCTTGTCCAGCGCATAGCGCACCGTGTTGCTCTCGGCAGCGCAGGCGCCGCCCAAGGTGTCGTGACGGCCGCAGGTGTCGGCGACGATGGTCAACATCGGCTTGCCTTCACTCGAATACAACACCGAGCCCGTGGTGAGGTAGAGCGCCCCCTGCCGCACCACGGTGTCGGTCGCGCTGTAGTGCTCTTCAGGATCGGTCGCGGAATAGAACAGCGTATCGACAGCCTGATTGCCCTCCAGGTCGAGGATGCGGAATATCTGGCCTTTGCGCAGGGTCTTGATCCACGGCTCACCGGCGCGGCAGACCTCGTCGATCACGGCGGCTTCGGGGCGCAGGGCGCTTGCTGTCAGTGGCATGGCGCGTTCCTCATTGGCACGCTGCATAACGTTCGGTATTGATGAAGCCGCGCTGATTTTCCGGACAGAAGTTGCGGCAGTCATCGTCGCTGGCCGCCAGGCCGGCGTGCCATGCGACAAGCTGGATGGCGCCTGGCGCATAGGCCGGGCGGCTATCCAGCGGATGCGGCGCGGTGCTCAGACAGACCAGCGTATTCATCTCGAAACGCAGATCCACGAAAGCGTCGGCTGTGGAATGTCCTGCGTGGAACACCAGCTTGCCTCCGGCATCGG
>JAYUFR010000254.1:0-3468 GCA_043738625.1 Sterolibacteriaceae bacterium | reverse complement strand
ATGGGCGCGTGAAAATGTGGGCCACGCTGAACGAGCCGTGGGTGGTAACCGACGGTGGATACTTGCACGGCGCGCTTGCACCAGGGCACCGAAATTTGTACGAAACGCCGATTGCTTCGCACAATCTATTGCGCGCCCATGGTGCTGCGGTCAAGGCCTATCGCGCGGAAGGCAAGAATCGTATCGGGCTGGTGGTGAATCTCGAACCCAAGTACGCGGCGTCGTCAAGCAGTGCCGACCTGGCCGCCAGCAAACGTGCGGAAGCGTACATGAACCGCCAGTACCTCGATCCGGTTTTCCACGGAAAATATCCAGCCGAAATGAAGGATATTTTTGGCGATGCATGGCCGGACTGGCCGGTCGAAGACATGGCGTTGATTCGGCAGCCGATCGATTTCCTTGGAATCAACTACTACACCCGCAACGTGACGCTCGATGATCCCAAGCAGTGGCCGGTTCGCGCCTCCGCAGTTCGCCAGGCACAGGCCACTTATACCGAAACCGGGTGGGAGGTATTCGCGCAGGGGCTGACGGATACGCTCCTGTGGGTCAAGCAACAGTACGGCGATATGCCAATGTACGTGACCGAAAATGGTGCGGCTTTTTTTGATCCGCCGACAGCCGAAAACGGTCGTGTCGTCGATCCGCTGCGAGTGGATTATCTGCACAAGCACCTCCGTGCCATTCACGCTGCGCGCCAACAAGGTGCTGACCTGCGCGGCTATTACGTCTGGTCTTTCCTCGACAACCTCGAATGGTCGCTCGGTTTTTCGAAGCGTTTCGGTATCGTGCACGTTAATTTTGAAACCCAGGAGCGTACGCCGAAGGACAGCGCGCATTTTTACGCCAAGGTAATCGCCAGCAACGGCAAGATCCTGGAAAGTCCCGCACCGATATGAATGCTGTAACCCTGCACATCATTGTTCTGCTGGACATCAATCCGATCTGAACATGGCGACGGTCGAGCTTCGCGGTATCGGCAAGTCGTTCGGCGATGTGAACGTGATCGGCAACGTTGATCTTAAGATCGAGGATGGCGAGTTCGTGGTTTTTGTCGGCCCATCAGGCTGTGGCAAGTCGACATTGCTGAGAATGATTGCGGGACTTGAGGACATCAACACAGGCGATATTCTCATCGATGGAATACGCATGAACGATGTGCCATCGTCCAAGCGGGGCATTGCGATGGTCTTCCAGTCCTATGCGCTTTATCCAAACATGACGCTGTACGAGAACATGGCGTTCGGACTGAAGCTGGCCAATAAGACAAAGGCAGAAATTGATGTGGCCGTGATGCAGGCTGCGAGGACGCTGCATATTGACCATTTGCTGGATCGCAAACCGAAAGCGTTGTCGGGCGGACAGCGCCAGCGCGTTGCGATTGGACGAGCGATCACCCGTAAGCCTAGGGTGTTTCTGTTTGACGAACCCCTTTCCAATCTGGACGCTGCGCTCCGCACCAAGATGCGCATCGAGTTTTCCCGATTGCACGATGAACTCAAGACGACAATGATCTATGTTACCCATGACCAGATCGAGGCCATCACCCTCGCTGACCGGATTGTGGTGTTGTCGCAGGGGCGAATCGAGCAGGTCGGTTCACCCCTGGCGCTTTATCATCACCCGGCAAACCTGTTTGTGGCTGGGTTCATCGGATCACCGAGGATGAATTTTATTGACGGCGTACTATTGGCGGCTGGTGAGTCGAGTGAAATTCGGCTTGAGGGCGGTGAAACAATTCTTGTCAATATCGATACGCGAAGTGCCCGGGCCGGGGACAAGATCAAAGTCGGCATTCGTCCGGAACATGTCGCACTGCCCGCCACACAATCCAATATCGTCAGTGCAAAGACGACGCTGGTCGAACCAATGGGGGACTCCACCCTCGTTTATCTGGACGCAGCCGGTGTCGATGAGGGGCTCACCGTGCGGGCCAGTCCTGAATGTCATATCAGCAAAGGAGACCGCACCAAGCTGTCGTTTCCGGAGCAACATTGCCATCTGTTCGACCAGGACGGAAAATCTTTTCAGCGTGCGTTGACGACCTAAAAAATCTGATCCGCTGGACAGGATCACCGCCCAAAATCAACGATCACGTGAGCAGGCGCGCGGCCTACATGAATCTCGCCACCCGTGCGTTGAATCTCTTTGCCGTTCAGAAAAATGCGTTGGCGCGTGTTCGCGGCATCCAATGGCGGGAGCGCAATGATCCAGCCACCGGGCGGCGTGCCCGACGCTCCGCCCAAGTCAAAGACGATTCGCTTTCCTTGCCGGGCAACGTCGTATGACAATTGCCCATACGGCGTGCGCATGTTCTTGACTGCCACGCGTCCGGCCTTAAGCCAGTCAGCGGTGATGCCTGCGCCCAATACCATCGCCTGATCGGACTGACGTTCATACGCAAATAAATCGAGCGCCGAGCGGATATAGTCGGACGAAATCCAGCCATGCGGAATATCGCCGACGAATCGCTGCTTGCGTTTTTTGCGTCCGACCACTTCAGCCCATTGATTCCATTCGAGTGGCCGTCTATCGTTGAGAAAATAGTCGAGCAATTCATGTGCGCGCTCACGCCATCCCAGACGTATGAACGAGCCAATGGTGCGCAGCTCGTATGGTGTGTAATCATCCCAGTCCCGCCGCCCGTCCCGACGATCCGAGAATTCTTTCCAGTAGCGCTCAAACGTTCCCAGCAGTAGATCTTGGGGCAAATTAGCTTGCTCGCCGCCCGGTGCCAGCGCAATGGTGGTTGACGTGGCATCGAAATCACCCAGTTCTGCCGCACCGGCGATGTAATCCAGGCGATGTGAACGCGCGGTTTCGCGGATCGACGCGATCAACTCGGCACGGAACTCATCGCGCTGAATCGCCCATTGTGTCGCCTCTCCGCTGCGGCTCAGCACGGTCGCCATCTCGACTGCCGACTTGTAGCCGACGAGCGCCCAGAAATCGTCCCAATAGGAATGCATCGGCTTTGCGGAATAGCCTTCATGGCTGATCGACTCTGGTAATAATCCGTACAAAGCTTTGCGCGGGGGCAGCAGATTTTCAGGTCGTCGTTCAGATTGGCGCAGTACTTCGATATGACGCATCGCTGCCTCAACATGCGGCCACATTTCCTCGAGCAGTTGGCGATCACGCGTATAGCGAAATGTCTCGGCGACCAAAAATATTAATTGGCCGTGGCTGTCATTTTCGGTCACCGGATCCGCGCCGCGTTGATCGACGCAGCAAGGCACCTTGCCGCTCGCAAACTGGTAGGGTGCAACCCAGCGCAAATAATCGCTGGCAGTGCGGCTTTGCCCCAATCGCAGAAGCCCCTCTGCCATCATTGCGCCATCGCGAATCCATGACCGCGCATAGGAGCGGGTGCCGGGGCGCAGCATGGCACCGTCGCGCAGAATCAGCATATGCGCCAGGGAGGATCGCAGGGTATCGACGATGGCTTGTGCAGATGCGGGCACTTTG
>JAYUFR010000253.1:0-10496 GCA_043738625.1 Sterolibacteriaceae bacterium | reverse complement strand
ATCGTCTATGAGCGCTACGGGGAAGACAGTTACAGCAAGGGATATCAGGTCATCACCACCGTCGACTCCAAATATCAGGAAGCCGCTTACAAAAATCTCCGCAAGGGCGTGCTCGACTACGACCGGCGTCATGGCTACCGCGGTGCCGAGAACTATGTGGACATGGGGGACATGGGGGACATGGGGGACATTGTCTCCGATCAGGATGAACAACTGGAAGAGTTGATTGCTGATTTTGATGATTCAGACGACCTGCTCGCAGCGATTGTTCTTGATGTCAGCCCGACGCGTGTTCGTGCCTATCTGCGTGGCGGCGAGATCCTGATCTTGAATGGGGATGCATTAAAATTTGCTGCGCGCATGCTGGACAACAAGGCACCCGCCAACAAACGGCTGCGTCGCGGTGCTGTGATCCGTGTCAGCAAAGATGAAAAAAACAACTGGCAGATCACCCAATTGCCCGAAGCTGAAGCCGCCATCGTAGCCGCCAGCCCGATTGATGGCGCCATACAGGCGCTTGTGGGTGGATTCGACTTCAGCCACAGCAAGTTCAATCATGTGACGCAGGGGTGGCGCCAGCCGGGTTCCAGTTTCAAACCATTTATCTACTCGGCGGCGCTGGAAAAAGGTTACACCCCGGCGTCGGTCATCCCGGATGAACCCATTGTCATCTCTGCCACGGAAACCGGCAGTCAGGCTTGGGAACCGAAAAACTACGAGGACGAGTACGAAGGTCCGATGACCTTGCGCACCGCGCTGAAGAAATCCAAAAACATGGTGGCCATCCGCCTGCTTCGCTCCATCGGCACTCAGTACGCTCAGGAGTACATCGGTCGTTTCGGCTTTGATCCGGAAAAGCATCCGCCCTATCTGACCATGGCACTTGGCGCCGGCTCGGTCACGGTATGGCAGCAAGTGGCCGCCTACTCCATTTTCGCCAACGGCGGCTATCGCATTCAACCCCATGTCGTGAAACAGATTCTCGACGACAAAGGCAAGGTAATGGCCGAATTTGATCCGCCCGTTGCCGGTGACGAATCCTTGCGCGTCATTGATGCACGCAACGCATATCTCATGGACAGCATGATGCACGACGTCACCCGCAGCGGTACTGCCGCAGCTGCGGCCAAACAATTGAAGCGTTATGACATCGCGGGCAAGACCGGCACCACCAACGACAACGTGGATGCCTGGTTCTGCGGATACCACCCCACCATGGTCACCATTACATGGATCGGCTTTGATCAGCCCAAAAAGCTGGGTAACAACGAAACCGGCGCCCATGCCGCGCTACCTTTCTGGATCGGATTCATGGACCAGGCGCTCAAAGGCGTGCCGGAAAGTTACATGGAGGCACCGGAAGGCCTGACTGCGGTTGACGCGACAGACCCGATCAGCAAAAACCACGTCAAGGAACTCATCTATAGCGAAGGAATCCCGGCACTGCCTGAAAACAGCGAAGCGGAGCCAAAACCGCAGCAGGCGCCGGCACCAGTGGTCGATGCCAGGCCCAAGCCGGTCGACAAAAAGAACTGAGTTAATCCAGACGGACTACCTCACCGGACTGCTCGGTCAAACAGCGGGACAGCAACTGCATCAGCTCTTCGCCATCGCGTGTGCCGATCCAGCGTCCATCTTCCAGCTTGAAATGAAAACCACCGGAACGGGCCGCTACCCAGATCTCCCGTGCCGCACGATGCTTGTTGACAATGACTTTGCTGCCATCCTCGAAATCAATCTCAAGTATCCCGCCGGGCTTGGCTTCGAAATCGATATCCACGCCGCAGGCTTCCAGCGCACGTTCAAGACCTGCCATAGCCGCATCGGCCAAAGTATCGAATTGCCGTTCATCCATGACGTGTTACCATTTTTTCTTTTTCCAAAGTCGAGTGCCATGCGCGCGTTCCTGCATTTCCTGAGCATCGTCAGCCTGCTGTCCATGCTAACCGCCTGTGGCACCAAAGGGCCTCTGTACCTTCCCCAGAAGCCAGTCCCTCCAGCCAAGACTGCTGCCCCGCAAACGCCTCCCGTCGATGATAGCACCGCGCAGGAACTGGCCCGATGAGCCTGGCAGCATTGCGCGGCGGCGCGTTGCATGTCGAAGACGTAGCTCTTGAAGAAATCGCCGCACGCTTCGGTACGCCTTGTTATATCTATTCGCGTGCGGCGCTGACAACTGCATTCGAAGGTTATCGAACAGCACTGCATGGGCGTAATGCGCTCGTCTGCTACGCCGTCAAGGCCAACTCCAATATCGCCATCCTCAATCTCTTCGCCAAGCTCGGAGCCGGGTTCGATATCGTTTCCGCTGGCGAGCTGGCGCGCGTGATTGCCGCAGGAGGCGATCCGGCCAAGGTCATTTTCTCCGGCGTGGGCAAGACCCGCGACGAAATGCGCACAGCGCTTCAAGCCGGCATCTATTGTTTCAATGTCGAGTCTGCATCGGAACTTGAACACCTCAACGACATTGCTGGGAGTGTCGGCAAACAGGCGCCCATTTCGCTGCGGGTGAATCCGGATGTCGACCCCAAAACGCATCCTTATATTTCGACGGGTTTGAAGAGCAGCAAATTCGGGGTTGCCTTCAATGAGGCGCTTCCACTCTATCAACATGCCGCATCGCTGCCACATCTAGAAGTGTGCGGCATCGATTGCCACATCGGCTCGCAACTGCTTGACCCTGCGCCCGCTGCCGAGGCCGCCGGCAAGTTGGTGGCGCTGATCGAAAGAATGGCAGCCGCAGGGATCGTCGTTTCGCACATTGACGTCGGTGGTGGCATGGGCATCCGCTATCAGGACGAGCATCCACCGACGATCGCTGAATACCTCGCACCGGTGCTCAAGGCACTGGATGGGCGCAAGGAAAAATTGTTGTTCGAACCAGGCCGTTCGCTGGTCGGCAACGCCGGCCTGTTGCTGACGAAGGTTGAGGTTTTAAAGCCAGGCGCGGAAAAAAACTTCGCCATTGTCGATGCGGCCATGAACGATCTGATCCGCCCCGCACTTTATGATGCCTGGCATGACATCCTGCCGGTGACGCCGCGCAGCGATAATCCACGCAGCTACGAAATCGTCGGCCCGGTCTGCGAATCCGGCGACTTTCTCGGCCATGATCGCAAACTCGCACTGCATGAAGGCGACTTGCTGTCCATCATGTCGGCAGGTGCCTATGGCATGACCATGGCATCCAACTATAACTCCCGCCCGCGCGCGGCCGAAGTGATGGTCGATGGCGGCACAATGCACCTCATTCGCCGCCGCGAGGAAATCGCGCATCTGTTCGCAGGCGAAATCGCCCTGCCTCAAGATTAGTGATGATGCTCGTGCGGTGACGGCATGGCCGTCAGGTCGCGCACCTCTGCTTTGACCTGAACCTTCTCGGTTTTCTTGTTCGCCGTTTCAATGGTCAGAGTGATGGGCACGAACTCCCCCTTCTTCAACGACTGATTCAGGTTCATCAGCATCACATGGTAACCGCCAGGCTTGAGTTCAACCATTTCGCCCGCTGGCAATGCCAATCTTGGCGCAGCGCGCATTTTCATCACGCCACCTTCCAGCGTCATTTCGTGAATTTCGGCAACGCCGGCAACGGGCGTGGAAACACCGATGACGACAGCATCAACGGTGCTTCTCAGCACCATGAATGCACCCGATGCCTGCTGCCCTTCAACCGTGCCGCGCACCCATGGTGCTTCGATGGTGACCCCCGCCCATACAGCCATTGAAGAAAATGCAAGCGTGATAGCCGCCAGTTGTTTGCGCATCATTTATCCTCCTTAAAAAAAGATTACCTTGCCAAACCAGCGGATGCCGATGCCATCATTCGCGCTTTGCTTACAACAGCGGCAAGCTCAGCACGACAACCATTGGAAAATCCGCTCACCGTGGAACGTCTGGAATGGGAACACATCCAGCGCGTGCTGACAGAAAACATGGACAACGTTTCCGCCACGGCGCACGCGCTTAAAATGCAGCGCCGCACGCTGCAAAGAAAATTGGCCAAGCGGCCGCTACGTAAGTAGATTCCTACAACACCAGCGCCAGCGCAATCGGGAGGAACACCACCGACGCAAGGTTGCCGATCAGCACGATAGCCGCCACTTTTTCGGGCTCCTGATGATAGCGCTCAGCGAAGACATAGTTCATTACCGCCGGCGGCAGCGCGCCGTAAAGGAGCAGCAATGCACTCTGGCGTGAATCAAGGTGCAGCAGACGCGCCATTGTCCACGTGATCGCCATTCCCGCCACCGGGCGCGCAACAGCGCCCAGTACGCCAATGCGCCAGTACCTGAGCCCACCTTCCGTCAGGCGCACACCGAGACCAAACAAGGCCAGCGGAATCGAGATATCGCCGAGCATGCGAACAGTGAGCAACAACGGCGGCCAAACCTCCGTCCCACTGGAACCCACGGAAAAACCAGCAATGGTCGCCAGCACGGCGGGAATCCGCCACAGATTGGTCAGCCGTGCATGGTGATCGAGCAGCCATACCCCCAGCGAAAAATTCAACAGGGTGGATACGACGAAGAGCATGATGGCGAGCGGCAGGATGTCATTGCCAAAGGTGAGGACTGCAAGCGGTACACCAAGATTCACGCTGTTGTTGAACATCATCGGCGGCGCCAGCGTCAACGCCTGTACCTTGAAAATTCGCGCCAGCAACCAGCCCACGGCGCCTGAGCCGAGAATCATCACCGCCATCGTGAAGGCCAGCCCGCCATAGGTGGCCAGATCATAGGATTTGGTCGCCAGTGCCGAGAAAATCAGCGCCGGGATGAAGATTTCCATGTTCATGTGATTCGCCACCGTCATGTCGGAAGAATGACGCCGGCCATAGGCATAGCCGACGGCGACCAGCGCGAACATGGGAAAGAGAATCGAGACGATGTGAAGGATCATGGCTTATGCACGGAAAATTGCGCGCCAGGCGCAAGAGGCATGCGCCGAAAGCGTACAAGTATGATCAAAGTACGTAGCGAGACAGATCTTCGTTATGTGCGAGTTCGGCAAGCCGGCTATCTACATAGGCAGCATCAATCTTGATCGTCACCGCACCGTGCCGGCCGGCATCGAAGGAAACCTCCTCCAGCAACTTTTCCATCACCGTGTAGAGCCTGCGCGCACCGATGTTTTCGGTTTTTTCGTTCACCTGGAAAGCAATCTCGGCCAGCCGCTTGATGCCGTCCCCGGCGAATTCCAGCGTCACTGATTCCGTGGCCAGCAGCGCCTGGTACTGGCGTGTGAGGCAGGCATCGGTCTGCGTCAGGATGCATTCGAAATCGTCGACCGAAAGTGAATCCAGCTCGACACGAATCGGAAAACGTCCCTGCAATTCCGGGATCAGGTCCGATGGCTTCGACAGATGAAAAGCGCCGCTGGCAATGAACAGGATGTGGTCGGTCTTGATCATGCCGTACTTGGTGGCTACCGTGGTGCCCTCAACCAGCGGCAGCAGGTCGCGCTGCACGCCCTGGCGTGACACGTCGGCGCCATGCATCTCGGAACGAGAGGCGATCTTGTCGATCTCGTCGAGGAAAACGATGCCGTTCTGCTCCACGTTCTTCAGCGCCTGCGCCTTCACTTCGTCGTCATTGATCAGGCGCGCGGCTTCCTCATCGGCCATCGCCTTGAGCGCGTCGCTGATTTTCATCTTGCGGCTGCGCCGCTTGCCACCGCCCATGTTCTGGAACATGCCCTGAATCTGCTGGGTCAGATCCTCCATGCCCGGCGGCGCAAGAATCTCCATCTGGGCGGAAGGCGCAGCCACCTCAATCTCGATTTCCTTGTCGTCGAGTTCGCCTTCGCGCAACCTCTTGCGAAACTTCTGCCGGGTGGCAGAATCCTCGCTGGCCGGCGCTTCGTTGAAACCCACCGGCCGGGCGGGTGGCAGCAGAACGTCGAGCACCCGATCTTCCGCCGCATCCATGGCTCGTCCGCGCACACCACGCATGGCATGTTCACGACCGTCCTTGATCGCAGTTTCAGCCAGATCGCGGATGATGGTGTCCACGTCGCGACCGACATAACCCACTTCAGTAAACTTGGTTGCTTCGATTTTGATGAAAGGTGCATTGGCCAGCCGTGCCAGACGTCGTGCGATCTCCGTCTTGCCCACACCGGTGGGACCAATCATAAGAATGTTCTTGGGCGTGATCTCGGTCCGCAGCGGTTCATCCACCTGGGCGCGGCGCCAGCGATTACGCAGGGCAATCGCCACGGCGCGTTTGGCACGTGCCTGACCGACAATATTCTTATCCAGTTCAGAAACAATTTCCGACGGACTCATCTCACTCATGGTTGACATCCGGGTTGCACTACTTTATGACGCATCAATATTTCTTGAAAACTGTGCGGCCAAATCGGTACGACGCAATTTCCCCGTCAGCGTGCGCGGCAGTGAGGTCACGACGAAATACCGGGCCGGCGCCAGCGGCCCAAGTTGGGCACGAATATGCACCTCGATCTTGCCTAACTGGGCGTCTGGGCGAAGCACCACAGCTACCGCCAGCAACTCATTCCCTTCCGCACCAGCAAGGACAAATGCGCCGGCTTCGGCCACATCCGAATGCGCGGAGATGATGGCTTCGATCTCTTCCGGATTCATCTTTAGGCCACCGACGTTCAATTGCTCGTCAACACGGCCTTCTATATACAGCAGGCCTTCTTCATCGAAACCGCCAAGATCGCCGGGGTAGAACCAACCATCGCGGAAATGACGCTGACTGCGAACTTCATCCAAATAGTAGCCGGAGACCTGATGCCCGGAGCGAATCCGAACCACGCCAACAGTTTCCGTCGGCACGGGATGATCGTTTTCGTCCACCACTTGAATTTCAGCCCACGGACATACGCGGCCCACGCTGCCCGGGTGTCGATCCAGAATTTCCGGAGTAGCGTGGGTCAACAATCCGGATTCAGTTGACCCATAGCCGACGTACACATTTGGGGTGATCTTCTCTCGTACTTCGTTCAGTAAAGCCGGGCCAAGTGGCCCGCCGCCAATTCGCAAACAAATCAGGCTCGGGCAATGCACGCTCCCGGCAGCCAGCAGATCGACGACACTATGCGCCTGGGCGGGTGAAAGGTAGATATGTGTCACCGCGTGCCTCACAATCGATTGAAGCAACTGCTCGGGTAATGTCGATTCTGGCATCACCAATGCCGCCCCTTTGGCAAGGGTGCTGAACGCAGGCCGAAAACCCACAACGAAATTCAAGTCCATCGGCAAAGTGCGCGAAAGACTGGAGTATTCCGGATCCGGTCTGTCGATTCGCAATTTCATCAGCCCATGCGTCAACACCATGCCCTTCGGGTTACCTGAAGTTCCCGAAGAAATGGCGATGCGAAGCGGAGTATCGCCGTGCGCGGGGTACGTCTCGGTATCGGGGGTCATTGAAAGACCGTCGAACGATAATCCGGCGAGCGAAATGAACTGCAGTCCTGCGAGCGCCATGTCGTCACGTCCTGAGACCACGCAGGATGCGCCGAAGCGACTGGCCGCCAAGGCGCGACGTTCAGCAGGAACAGCGAGATGCAATGGCAGCGAAACCGCCCCGACCTGGGCCAGTGCCAGCAAGGTGATCACATGCAGCGCATTTTGGCCCATGGTCACACCGACGACCTGCCCGGGTGTCACGCCATGCTGTCGAAGACGGCGGGCGACGATCCCGACCGCAACGCTCAACTGCCCATAGGTGATGACCGTGTCGGGCGTGATGATCGCCGGACTCGCCGATCGCAGCCGCGCTTGCTCGCTTGTCAGTTCAGCAACATTGAAACCCATCTCAATCCAGTGTTTCGATGATGTGGCTTTGATTGGTGTAGATGCACAAATCGCCGGCGATGGTCAGCGATTTCTTGATGATGTCCGCCGGCGCAAGCTCGGTGTTCTCCAGCAACGCACGCGCCGCCGACTGTGCGTAGGGGCCGCCGCTACCGATGGCGACGATGCCCAGTTCCGGTTCCAGTACGTCACCGTTGCCGGTGATGATCAGCGAGCTTTCGTGGTCGGCTACTGCCAACATGGCTTCGAGCCGGCGCAGCATTCGGTCTGTACGCCAGTCCTTGGCCAGCTCCACCGCCGAACGCACCAGGTTGCCCTGATACTTTTCCAACTTGGCCTCGAAACGCTCGAACAGCGTAAAAGCGTCGGCCGTTCCACCAGCGAAACCGGCGAGAATTTTTTCGTTGTAGAGCCGCCGCACTTTGCGCGCAGTGCTCTTGATAACGATATTGCCCAGTGTGACCTGGCCGTCGCCACCGAGCGCGACATTGGCGCCGCGCCGGACTGAGAGAATCGTGGTGCCGTGATATTGCTCCATTAATGGCTGCTCCTTGCGAGCAGACATTCTAGCGGCGAATTTGAGTAAGGGCGCGCGACCTCAGCCCCACGCACGCCAAACCACACAGAACACAGGCAATCGCCGCGCCCGAAGGCAAATCCCACCACGCCGAGGCAGCAAGGCCGAGGGCGTATCCCACGGCGCCGATGGCATAGGCAAAGCCCAATCCACGCCATCCTGCGCGATTGCGGCTGGCGAGCGCCGGTGCGATGAGGCTGGTGAAGACCAGGAATACACCCACCAGTTGCACCGAAAGCGTCACCGTCAATGCAAACATCAGGTAAAAGCCGCCATCGCCAAGACGCTGGCGCAGAAAAAACCAGAACGCGAGAATCACGGCATAGACCGCTGCGGGCAAAGCAAGCTGCGCCCAGTTCACCCAGAGAATCTGTCCGGCCAGCATGTCTTTGAGATGTTCGCCGCCATGCGGATTGTGCGCCAGCAGCAGTATTCCCGCAGACGCTGCAAAAACGAAAAGCAGACCGATCAGCGCCTCCTGTATCTCGGGCCAGCGCTTGCCGCTCCATGTCAACAACATCGCACCGGCGCAGGCTGCCACCGCCGCCGTGATCTGCGTCGCGGGATCCGTACCGTTATCGCTATGGCTCCACTCCAGCAATTGGGCCAGCATCACGCCAAGCCCCGCCACTTGGGCAATCGCCAGATCAATAAAGATGATGCCCCGGCGCAGCACTTCGCGGCCAAGCGGAACATGGGTCGCCAGCACCAACAGCCCCGCGACAAACGGGGCTGCCAGCAAACTCCAATCGAACTCGTTCACTTGATCGCCTTCAGCAATTGCGCCACGCTGTCGTCGAACAGCCCAAACAAATCCTTGGCCTGATCACTACCGCCCACAGTGAAAGGCAACGTCACCGCTGGCACATGGGCGTGCTCACTGAACCACTCCGTCGGACGCGACGCATTCCATGCCGCGCGGATCACCATGCGTGGCTTTTTGGTCTCGACCTCGGCGACCACCTCACCCAGATAAGACACCGAAGGCTCGACGCCGGGCTTGGGTTCCAGCGTAGCCACCTCGACAATGCCCAACCAGTCGTAAAGATAAGGGAACGCCTTGTGTTGCGTCACCACATGCACGCCACGCAATGGCGCAGCCGCAGCTTCCCACTTTGTCATGGCTAGCTTCCAGCGTTCGGCGAAGTTCCTGAAGTTGGCCTGATATTCGTTCGCGTTGGCCGCATCGAGTTGCCCCAGTCGGGTGGCCAGCGCTTCGCCGATTTTCAGATAATTGCGCGGGTCGGTCTGGATGTGCGGATTACCGCCTGCATGCACATCGCCATCGGCGCGATCAAGCCGTGTTGGCACTTCCAGCATCCGTACATTGGGCGCTGCTTCAAAATAACCTGGTTGGCCAGGTTGCACATGCGGATTGCCGGAATTGCGCAACACCACCGGCAGCCAGCCGACTTCGAGTTCCGCGCCGGTGGCCACAACCATATCGGCATTGCGTGCGTGCGCAATCAACGAGGGCTTGGCTTCGACATGATGCGGATCTTGCAAGCCGCCAGTTGCGGTGAACACATCGACATGCTTGCCGCCGATTACCGAAGCCAACGCACCCCATTCGGGCACAGTGGCGAACACTTTGAGATCGGCATGGGCGGCGAGTGAAAACAAACTGAACAATAGTAAGAAAAGTCGTTTCATGTTGGCTCCATTCAGAAGGAGTGAGCACCATGGGTGCCCAAACTGAAGATGTATTGCAGGAATAACTGGTTGTCAGTGGCGCCGATTCCCGAGTTGTCATGCGCCCATTGCAGCCGGAAGCGTGTGAACTCACTCGGGCTGTAGTCGAGCATCGCGGTATTGCGCTTCGGGTCATGCGCAGCCAGTAGTGGAAAATCGGCCGCATTCAGAAAACCACTATTGACCAGGCCAATATTGACGGTGCCGTAACTCAGTGCGTCATGGCGCAGACCAAATCGCCAGTGCGGCATGAACTGATATACAGCCTGCAAATACCAGCCGCTCTGGTCGCTGTCATAACCATTGACACAAACCCCGGCGCAAATGCCTGCCAGTGAATTGCTGCCCAGCGTGCCATCTTCCTTGCGCTGGAAGTACTCACCCTGCAACTTGAAATTGGTGACCGTGCTGTTGCCTTCCGGCGCCCATTTCCAGATGCCGTCA
>JAYUFR010000252.1:0-10561 GCA_043738625.1 Sterolibacteriaceae bacterium | reverse complement strand
AGTTGCTTTGCGTGGGCGACTGCGGTCACCTCGCCCTGAATAATTTTGATTCCACGGGATCTCAGCCTGTCGTAAGTGATGGTGATGTCGCCTATCTTGCTATAGCCAGCGATAACGCGATTGGACATCGGGCAGGACGTAAACTGTAGATTGCGTTCCACGAGAGTCACATCCACACTGCCCCCTCCCCAGAGCATCAGATAACGAGCTGCAGTTGCTCCTCCGAAACCGCCGCCTACCACCACAATTTTGGGCCGCGCTCCAAGACTGACCGATGCATAACCTGAAACGGCTGTAGCCGAACCAATTACAGTTATCGCCTTCAAAAAATGTCGACGAGCTGAACATTCGGCCTTAATTTTTTGCTCCATTCGGTGGCGCCGGTTGATTAGCGAAACACTCCGCTATCAATCTGATCTGATCGTTTGTATAACACCGAACGCTCGGACATTTTCAAAAATAAGACTGGTCGAATATACCAATTTGTTAGACATTTGGCATTCCTCTCTGATGCTTCATCCAAGACGTGAAACGATACACGATAGACCATTCAATCCTCCTTCTTTCTCGTATTTGAGCGCCCTGTCGCATTAGTATCGCTGAGACCGATGGCAGCGTGGTTAGTTTTGGCATGGCGGAAGGGTCTATCGTCCTCGGATTGCCTGCCCCCGGCGGGGGCGCACTTTAGCGACGTTGGGGATTTTGCATTGGCCGCAAAAGCGCGCGCGGCAAGAATGACGCGCGCAATGCAAAAAAATGCCCAACGGGAAACCCGCCGGGACATTCTGCTCATGCAGTCGCGTCAGTCCAAAAACTCAGCACCTTGCGATTACGCCACCGCTCGATCCTCGCGGGCGCAAAATTGACGATGTAATCGTGTGCCTTGCTGGCCTGACTCGCTGCCGTAAAAATGGCGCGCTTGTCTTTCCTGAGTACGCGCAACCAATTTTCAATGTATCCAGCATGGTCGTCCATCGTTGCCGGAATCAAGGCTAGATCAGTGCAGGCGAATGCCGCGCCCAGCTCGGCAATCAACTCCTCGAAAGCATAGGCTTCGTCGCCAAAGCGTCCGGAAAAGTCAAGGTAATGGATTGCCGCATGAATGCTTGATCCGTCTAAAGTATTGACGGAACAATTGCAACTATTGCGCCAGCGTTATTGGGTAGCTAAGCAATTGAATCCAAGGCCAAAACTCTGACAGAGCATCTATCCGTTCCACACTGCAAAGGCATATGATTGGTGCGCCGACAAAACAAACGGCACCGTTCTGGTTTTATTGGTGCAGGGTTTAGTGTGCCGAACAGCGCCTTTCACATTGATTAGACGGCGCACGAATGGGCAGTAGCGCACGATTGGCAGTATTATCCCATCCTCTAGGATAGGATAGTACTCATGACAACACATACCTCACACCCCAACATTATCAAGCGGCTGAAGCGAGCAGAAGGCCATCTAAGAAGCACCATCACCATGCTCGAAGAGGGACGCGGCTGTGTGGAGATTGCCCAGCAATTACAGGCAGTCGAAAGCGCCGTCGGCAATGCCAAGAAGACCCTGGTGCATGACCACATCGATAATTGCCTTGAGCATGCCGTGCGGGATGGAACCCGAGGCGCGGTTGATACGATCAGCGAGTTCAAGCAAATCACCAGGTATCTATAGGCACCATGACTGAGTTTTCCACCCTGCTGCAACAGGGCGCCTCCAACGCCTGGTTATTCATTCCCAGTGCCATCGCATTGGGCGCTCTCCATGGACTGGAGCCCGGTCATTCGAAGACCATGATGGCCGCATTCATTGTTGCCATTCGCGGCACACTCGGGCAAGCCGTCTTGCTAGGCTTGGCGGCGACGCTTTCGCATACTGCCGTCGTTTGGGCTGTCGCGCTGACGGGAATGTATTTTGGCAGCCAATGGAATGCAGAAGCCACCGAGCCCTATCTGCAAATGGCATCGGCGGTATTGATGATCAGTGTTGCTTTCTGGATGATCTTGCGGACGTGGAGACAACAACAGAATTTTGACTACGAACATGATCATCACCATGACGAAGTGAAGCGCATCGACACCGGCCACGGCGTTGTCCGGCTAGAAGTATTCGAGGATGGCGTGCCGCCACGCTTCCGCTTATTCGGAGAAAGTGGTCATGCGTGGACTGCCGATCAAGTAAGGATTGAGACCGAACGGCCGGATGGCAGTCGCCACACCTTCACTTTTGTGCAGCGCGAGGGCTTGCTGGAATCGGAACAGGAAATTCCCGAACCGCATGAGTTCGTGGCGCGACTGCGTTTGGGTCATGATCAGCACAGCCACGACTACGATGTCGAATTCGTCGAACATGACCACGATCATCATGCGATCAAGGACTACGAGGGGCTGGATGTTTCCGCGCCCGGCTATCAAGACCCGCACGAACTGGCGCACGCCAACGACATTCGCCACCGCTTTGCCAATCGCGAAGTCACCACCGGCCAAATCGTTGTGTTTGGCCTGACGGGCGGGCTGATTCCTTGTCCGGCCTCTATCACAGTGTTGCTGCTCTGCCTGCAATTGAAAAGGATAGCCCTCGGCGCCACGCTGGTCTTGTCCTTCAGCATCGGATTGGCGCTGACAATGGTGATGTCCGGCGCGCTGGCAGCCTTGAGTGTCAAGCACGCGTCAAAGCGCTGGAGCGGTTTCGGCGAATTCGCGCGCAAAGCGCCCTACTTCTCCAGCGCGCTTATTCTTCTGGTTGCATTCTATGTCGGTTATCAAGGACTGCATGCACTTGCCTGACCAGTGGGAAATGAAGTCAACGCGATGTTTGCTCACTGGCATTCCCCGATATGTATCGGGCGGCGGAACAAATTGTCTCGAATCATGTCACTCCCGTTGTTCAACCGCGCTATGCTAGACTTTCCCGCATGAGAAAACTTCTCAAGCCCTTCGTGTTGTGGCTTCTATTGATCACGGTCCCCTTTCAGGGATACGCGGCTGCCGCCATGATGTGCTGCGGATCAGCGCATTCAAAGGGCGCCGGACATGCGGCGCAAGAGTCGGCGGGCAACATGCATTCGCATGTATCAGGCAAGGATCATGACCATGATGAAGATGCTGTCGCTGCAAGTAACGCAACGAAATCCGACTCCGATGCGCATCACCACGATGGCAACACTTCCAAGCGGGTAGCCTTCAAGTGCAGCGCCTGTGCCAGTTGCTGTGTCGGCGCTGCCATCGTGCAGACTTCAGGTCATTCATTTGATTTTGCACCGCTGGACTCAATACGCATTTCCTTTCTTTCGCGTTATTTCTACCACTTCGTTCCGGATACCCTGGAGCGACTTCCTTACCGCCTCATCGCCTAGTTTCCGGATTCCAAGTCATCGGCCGCTTTCTCGACCGCATGTATCTGGTCTTCGGCACTTATTGTCACTTCGCCTGCACAGCGCGATTGATTGCCTGAGCAGGTGCATCTTCACACCGCGATGAGGATTTCATGAAAACGTTAAATACAATCGTGCCCGCCACCGGCAGCATATCCGGCACGACCATGAGCGCCGAATCGGGCGAAATGGAGGATATGTACCAAGATGCCATAAAACCCATGAATCACAGCGTAATGAAGGGACTTCGGCGGAAGCGAGTTGTGTATGCCTGACTCCTTCAACCTCTTTCAGCATCATCAGCGCGTTGCACTTCGGACTTAAATTCGTCCAAGGGATTATTGGGGAACATGTTCATGCGATCACCTTGCATCCGCCGGGCGTCTTGCCGTCTGGCGTTTTTTCTTGTCACTGGCATTTTATTAAGCGGTGCCAACCTACCCGCCTATGCCGATGGCCTAACACTTGAACAGGCGATCAATCTTGCCGTTCAGGGCAATAGGGATCTGCAAGCCAATCGCTATGCAGTAGCGCAGGCGCGCGCGCGCCTGACGCAGGCAGGGCTGCCATCCAACCCTCGATTGGATATCGCCACGCGGAACGATCGCATTTTCAGAAACGAGGGCGAATACACCACCAGTATCGGTCTTAGCCAGCAGTTCCCGGTGGCCGGGCGTCTTGCCCGCCAAGAGGACGTGGCGCGGGTCGACGTGGCCTTGGCCTTGGCCGAGATCAGGCAGGCCGAACTCAAGCTCGCTGGTGACGTGGCGGCTATTTTTTACCGTGTACTGGCATTGAATCAGCAAATCAAGTTGCGCGAGAGACTCATCGATGTTGATCAAAAGCTGGTACAAGGGACGCGCAACCGCTTCAAAGCGGCGGAAGTCTCCGAGCTTGATGTGAATGCGGCTCAACTCGATCTGCAGCGATTGGATCAGGAGCGCGCATTGATGCAGAGCCAACGAATAACCCAGTTGGCTCAGTTGAATCAGCTTCTCGGCAGAACCGCTGCGCAGCCGTGGGAGCTGGATGAAACCCTGCCAATCACAGAACAATTGCTGCCAAGTCTGGCAGAACAGCAACACGATGCCTTGACCTTGCGGCCCGATCTGCGCTTTGCCCTGCTGAATGCTGACCGCGCGCGCGCCGACCAAGAGTTGGCTCATGCCCAGCGCTGGGAAGACTGGACCGTGAGCGTAGGACTTGAGCAAGGCCGACAGATCATCGACGGCGGACCACCCCAGGGAACAAGTCGCGTCATGGGCTTGAGTCTGTCGATTCCCTTGCCATTGATGAACCAGAACCAGGGGCGCATCGCCGAGGCAGTGGCAGCTACGGATCAGGCCTCCGCGCGCATTGAAGCGCTCAAACTTAGTATCGGCAATGAGGTGACCAGCGCTTTCGCAGAAGCAGACCGCCTGCGACAGGTCATGTCGAAATATCAGCGTGGCATGTTGCCGGTCAGCGAGCGTAACGTGCACCTCGCTCAACAGGGCTACAGCCAGGGCCTGGTCACTATCGTTGAAGTGGTACAGGCGCAGCGTCAGCAGAACGAGCTAAACGGCGCCTACCTGAATACGCTCGATCAATACCTTCAGGCGTTGTCGAGGCTGCGTACCGCCGCAGGTACCTATCTCAGGCACATCAATGAAACGGATCAATAAACTTGATCATCACTATATGTGAAGGAAACAATATGCAAGCATTGATGGAAGTATGCCCCCGTGCACTGCTGTTCGGGTGGCTGCGTGGCTTGATTGTCCTGGCGGTGCTCACTGTGTCAAGCTCTCATATCACCGCCTATGCGCATGGTGACCAGATTGAAGTCGGCGAAAGCGCTAAGGGGCCGGTCTCGTTATCGGCGGCGCAAGCCAAGGCCATTGGCCTGACGCTGGTCACCGCCGACCTGCGACCGCTCGCCAATCTGTTGACATTGAATGGTGAGATGCAGCTTCTCCCCGATCATCAGGCTCAGGTCAGTACCCGCATTAGCGGCCAGGTTACGGCCCTGTATGTCCAACTCGGCGACAGGGTGAAGGCCGGCCAGCGGATGGCACGCGTGCAGGCTCGCCTCGTCGGCGATCCGCCGCCGAGCGTCGATGTGTCCTCGCCGACAGCTGGGGTTATTGACGCCTTGAATATCGCGGTGGGTCAGTCGGTCGAACCGGCGACGACACTGTTCCATGTCAGCGACCGTTCGCAAATGAATCTGGTTGCGCGGGTTTACGAAGAAGACCTTGGCAAGATAAAGCTCGGTCAGGACGCGCGTATCCATACGCTAAGCTATCCGGATCGCGTATTTATGGGCAAGGTTACGCTGATCAGTCTCGCTCTCGACGCGGCCAGTCGTACCGCGCAAGTCTGGTTTCGGCTGGCCAATCCTGATGGCTTGCTGAAGCCGAATCTCTTCGCCAAAGCAGCAGTAGTACTGAAGAAAAATGAGGCAGCGCTCGCTGTGCCCAACGTTGCGATCATTGAAGCCAACGGCGAGAAGTTCGTCTTCGTAAAACAGGGAAACAAATACAACCGGGTCGAGATCACCACGGGTCTCGTCGATGACGAGTACAGCGAAGTCACCGATAGTTTGGTGCCGGGCGACGAGGTGGCAACGCAGGGCAATCGCCAGCTTTACACGATCTGGCTTACGGGCGGGAAACTGCCTGCTGGCGATCGGGACAATTAAGCCATGTTCAATCGTCTAATTGCCTGGTCGCTACACAATCGCCTGATTGTTCTTGCGATCACGCTAGTGCTGTGTGTCGCTGGCGGCGCGGTGTTGCAACGCATGCCGGTCGACGTATTCCCGGAGTTCGCGCCGCCGCAGGTCGTGATCCAGACCGAAGCGCCCGGCATGGCGCCGACCGATGTCGAGTCGCTGATCACCTATCCGCTGGAAAGCGCGATCAATGGTTCGCCGGGCGTCAATGCTGTGCGCTCGAAAACCTCGGTGGGCCTGTCGACTATCACCGTCGTGTTCAATGCCGGTACCGATATCTATCTCGACCGCCAACTGATCAACGAGCGCCTGCAGAATGTCGTTGGCAAACTTCCGCCAGCCGCCCAGTCACCCGTAATGCTGCCGGTGACCTCGGCGGTGGGTTGGCTGGTGAAGTACGCGCTTGTCAGCGACACGCTATCGCCGGAGGCGTTGCGCACGCTGTCGGACTGGGATATCCGTCCGCGTATTCTGGCGCTCGGCGGTATCGCTTCGGTGGTGGCGATTGGCGGCGAGGTCAAGCAGTATCAGGTGCGGCTCGATCCCGACCGGCTATTGGCTTATCACATCAGCGTCGATGAAGTCCGCCAGGCGCTGAGGAAAGCCAATATCAACGTGCCAGGCGCCTTCCTGCAGAAACCGGGGCAGGAGCTGATTGTCAGCGGCATCGGCCGCATTGTCTCGCTCGACGATATCCGCGGCACCGTCATCGCGCTGCGCGAGGGGGTGCCGATCACCGTCGCCAACGTCGCCGACGTGGGCCTCGGTGCGGAGATCAAGCGCGGCGACGGCGCCTTTGGTGATCACGACGCCGTCATTGGCACGGTCTCGAAAGCCTACGGCGCCGATACAGTAAAAACCACAGAGAAAGTCGAAGCCACCCTCGCCGACATCAAGAAAACGCTGCCGGCCGGCGTCACGATGAACACGCACGTGTTCCGTCAGGCGAACTTCATCGAGTCGGCGATCCGCAACCTGCGCACCTCGCTGCTGGAAGGTGCGTTGATCGTCATCGTCGTGCTGTTCCTGTTCCTGATGAACTGGCGCGCCTCGCTCATCACGTTCCTGTCGATGCCGGCGTCCTTCGTCGGTGGCATTCTGGTGATGAACTGGCTCGGTGTCGGCATCAACTCGATGACGCTGGGCGGGCTTGCCATCGCCATCGGCGAAGTCGTCGATAACGGCATCATCACCGTAGAAAACGTGGTGCACCGCCTGCGCTTGCGTCGAGCGGCCGGATCATCAACGGATGGCGCGCTTAATCTGGTGTTCGATTCGGTCCGGGAAATCCTCAACTCGGTCGTTTACGCCACGCTGATTATCGTACTAATTTTTGTGCCGATCTTCTTCCTGCAGGATCTGGCCGGCCGCATCTTCCAGCCTTTGGGCATCGCCTACATTGCTTCGGTGACGGCCTCGCTGGTGGTCGCCGTGACCATGGTGCCGGCGCTGTGCTACCTGCTGCTGGTCCGGGGTGACGAAAAACGCTGCGACGATGACCTGATTCACGCGCGCAGTGCAGTAGCCGCGCCAGTCGAAGAAGTCGCAACGAATACTACAGCCGCGTATGAAAAGGAAACCCACTTCGTGCTCTGGATTAAGGCACGCTTCGAGCACGTGCTGCGTTTTTCACTGCGCCACTTCTGGATCGTGATGGGAACGGCCATCGCTGCGCTGATCGCCGCGCTCGCGCTGCTGCCGTTTTTCGGCCTGTCGTTCCTGCCGGAATTCCGTGAAGGCAATTTCATTATCGCAATGAACACCCTGCCGGGCACCTCGCTGGATGAATCGATGCGCCTGGGCAAGCTGGTGCGGGAAGACCTGCTCAAGTACCCGCAGGTCATCCTGATCGACCAACGTGCCGGCCGCAGTGAACTCGACGACGACGCGCAGCCGCCGAACTTCAGCGAGTTCGATGTCAGTCTCGACTTCGCCAAGGACAAGACGATGTCGGCGGACGTACTGCTGGAGCATATCCGCGCCGACCTCGGCAACGTGCCCGGTGCGGTATTCAACGTCGGCCAGTTCATCGCGCATCGTATGGATGAAGTGCAATCCGGGGTACGTTCGCAGGTCGCGATCAAGATTTTCGGCGATCAACTGCCGACGCTGTTCCAGCTTGGACAGCAGGTCCGCACCATCCTGCAGGACGTGCCGGGCACCGTGGACATCAATCTGGAGCAGCAGATCAGCGTGCCACAGGTCAATATCCGCATCGATCGCGACAAGGCAGCGCGCTACGGCATCAATGTCGGCGCTGTTGCCGAGGATATCCAGACCTCGCTGAACGGTGAGACCCTGTCCGCCGTGCTTGAAGGGCGGCGCAGTTTTGATCTTGTGCTGCGGTTGCAGGCACATTCGCGCGATAACGTCGCGGCAATTCGCGACATCCTGGTCGACGCACCAGCGCTGAACCCGCCCGAAGGCGGCAAGATACCGCTGCGCGAGGTCGCGACGATCAGTGTCGATGAGGAACCGTATGCGATCGGCCGCGAAAGCGTGCGCCGGCTGATTGTGCTCGGCTTCAATGTGCAGGGCCGCGACTTGAGCGCAGTGATTGCCGACGCACAGAAAGCGATCAGCGAGAAACTCAAGCTTCCCGCCGGTTATTCGATCGAATACGGTGGCCAGTTCGAGAGCCAGCGCGCCGCCAATCGCACCCTGCTGAACTTCGGCCTGCTCGCGCTGTTCGGCGCCGTGCTGCTGCTCTACAAGGCCTTCGGCAATTTCCGCGAAGCATTTCTGGTGCTGTTCAATCTGCCACTGGCGATGATTGGTGGCATTGTCGCGCTGTTTCTTGCCGGCGCCAACATGAGCGTCGCGGCGGTAATCGGCTTCATCACGCTGTTCGGCATCGCCACCCGCAACGGCATCATCTTGGTCAGTCACTACAACCAGCTCCGCGCTGCCGGCAGGCCGCTGGAGGAAGTCGTCGTGCAGGGCACCATGGATCGACTGGTACCGGTGCTGATGACCGCGCTCACCGCCGCGCTTGGCCTGCTACCGCTGATGTTTGGATCGCCAGTGGGCAAAGAACTCGAAGTGCCGCTGGCGCAAGTGGTCCTTGGCGGGCTGTTCACCGCCACCCTGCTCAACATGGTGGTGGTTCCCACGGTCTACAACCGCGTCGAGCTCTGGCGCGAAAGGCGTCAAAGCAAACTTAACCCGCAAATTAACCCAAAGGAGAATGCAGCATGAAGATAGCATTAGTGAAAATCGTTGCTCGGACTGTAGTGTCGGCAACGATATTGACCGGCGGCTTGATGTTCTACCCGCTTGCGGACGCTGCGGAAAAGGCCGCTTCCCAGATCCAGCTTCCCACCACCAGTGAGGCCATCTGGCAGTCGATAGACCAGGAGACCGACCAACTGGCGGCGATCATCCAAGCCGGCAAGCTTGAGGAGGTGCACCACCATGCCTTCGCCATCCGGGATTTGGTGGCAGCGTTACCGGCCCACTCCGCTTCCTTAGCGGCCGACAAGCTGGCGCAGGTCAAGGCCCACAGCAAGTTCGTTGTCACCCTGGCGGAGCGGTTGGACGCCACCGGCGATGCCAAGGACAAAGCCGGAACCGAGTCGAACTTTCAGAAGTTAAAGGCTGTGCTGAAGTCGATTCGGGCCAATTATTCCGCTGTAGCGTCGAAGTGATTTTACGTCCTTGCTCACCCGCTTTAGCTCCGCCCATGTCAGTCACTGTCGTGCATTTCCAGATGACCCTCCGTTGTTACCCTTTTTTGCAAGCCAAAATGGCGCGGCAAGCGGACGGCGACCGCGCACTTCAGGTCGCCATGGTTGCCTGTGCCAAGCAGCATATGCAACTGATGGACAAGCCCGAACTCCAGAATCTGCGTGATTGCTGGAAGGCGCACGGACACTTGATGCAACGTTCGTAGCAAGCTCAAGGAACCCCGGTTGTTCGGGGCTCCTTTTTCCTTTTCCTTTTCCTTATCCTTGGAGATTTACTACGCTGTGCTAGACTTTCCCGCATGAGAAAACTTCTCAAGCCCTTCGTGTTGTGGCTTCTATTGATCACGGTCCCCTTTCAGGGATACGCGGCGGCCACCATGATGTGCTGCGGTTCAGGGCACTCAAAGGAGAGCGTCGGGCATACAGCGCAAGCGCATGCGGCACAACGCAGCATGCATTCGCATTTATCAGGCATGGATCATGACCATGATGGAAACGCTGTCGCCACTGGCAACGCTACAGAATCCGATCCCGGCACACACCATCATGATGGCGGCATTTCCAAGCGGGTAACCTTCAAATGCAGCGCCTGTGCCAGTTGCTGCGTCGGCCCTGCCATCGTCCAGACTTCAGACCACTCGTTCGGTGCTGCACCGCTGAATTCATCCCGCATTTCCTTCCACTCGCGGTATTTCTACCGCTTCGTTCCAGAAACCCTGGAGCGACCTCCCTACCACCTCATCGCCTAGCCGCCGAATTCTGCGAGCCATGGCTTAACCAGCTACGGGTTCCCCGTCT
>JAYUFR010000251.1:0-10626 GCA_043738625.1 Sterolibacteriaceae bacterium | reverse complement strand
TGGCCGCAGGCCAAGGCACGGTGCTACGCTTTGCCGACCGTATCGAAACCGGCGTGCCGGGGCGCATTGTCTACGACAGCGTGCCGCCCAATTTGCGCGATCGGCCCACGCTCTCAGTGTTGTTTGATGGCGCGGGCGGTAATCAAACGCTGGAGCTTTCTTACTTGACTGGAGGGCTATCGTGGAAGGCCGACTACGTGGCGGAGCTGGCGGCAGACGGCAAGTCGCTCGATCTGTCCGGCTGGGTGACGCTGACCAACAGCAGCGGCGCGAGTTATGACAATGCGAATTTGCAACTGGTGGCCGGCACGGTGAATCGGGTCGCGAACCAGCAGCCGATGCAGCGCGGCAAAGTCGCCATGGAAATGCTGGCGGATCGCGTCGGGTCGGCGCCGCGTGAAGAGAGCCTGGCCGACTATCACCTGTACACGTTCGAGCGGCCCACCACGCTGGCGGAAAATCAGACCAAGCAACTGGCGCTGTTGTCCGCCAGCAACGTGCCCGCCGAGCGCGAATATCTGCTGGCCGGGGCCGATTATTATTACCAAGGCCGCTATGACACTTTGGGTGAAAAGTTGAAGCCCGCCGTCTTCCTGATATTCCAGAATAAAAATGGCCAGCTCGGTAAGCCCCTGCCCGCAGGCACGGTGCGCGCTTACGCCCGCGACAGCCAGGGTGCCGCCCAGTTTGTCGGTGAAGATCACATCGAGCACACGGCGAAAAACGAAACCGTGCGCCTGCGCCTCGGCGAAGCCTTCGACATCACCGCCGAGCGCAAACAAACCAGCTACAAACGCATCAATGATCGAGTGGCTGAAACGAGCTACCGCATTGTCATTCGCAACGCCAAGCGGGAAGTGGTGGTGGTCAAGGTACAGGAACCGTTGCCGGGTGATTGGGAGATCATTCAGGAAAGCCAGAAGCACACCAAGACCTCGGCCCACACCGCGCAATGGAATGTTGTCATTCCCGCCGAAGGCAGCACGACGCTGGAGTACACGGCGCGAGTGAAATGGTAAACCGGGAGGTAATAATTCGTCGCCTGCTGCTATGTTTACTGCTGGGGTTGGTTACGCCTGCGCGAGCCACAGAAACAGGCGTACCCGCAGCACCAATCGATCTGCCCGCCCCGCCCGCAGTGACCCTCGCCAATGTCTGGCGCGGCGATAGTGACCCCACCGGCTATTGGGTCAGCGAAAAGCTGGATGGGGTACGCGGCTACTGGGATGGTAAACAGCTTCTCACCAAGGGCGGCACGGTCATCAAGGCGCCCGTCTGGTTCACTGTCGGTTGGCCCAGTCATCCGCTCGATGGAGAGCTGTGGGCCGGTCGCGGCAAGTTTGCCGAAGCCGTCTCGACGGTGCGCAGCCACCAGGACGATAACGCGGCGGACGACGTGGCCTGGAAGCGCATGCACTACATGCTGTTTGATCTGCCCGGCCATCCCGGCCGCTTCGACGAGCGTGTCGTTGCGCTCAAGCGCGTTGTCGCGCAGATTCATCAGCCTTGGGTGGAAATGATTGCCCAGACTCCAGCCACCACCGCCGCCGACATCAAGCGGCGTTTGCGACAAGTGATCAAGGCGGGCGGTGAAGGGCTGGTGCTGCACAAAGGCGACGCGCCTTATCGCCCAGGGCGCAGCGATGATTTGTTGAAGGTGAAACCTTATCTTGATGCAGAGGCGAAAGTCATCACCGTGCTGCCGGGCAAGGGAAAATATGCCGGGATGATGGGCGCGCTGCAAGTGGAAACGGAATCCGGGCGGCGCTTCAAACTTGGCACCGGCTTTACCGACCAGGATCGGCGCAATCCGCCACCTGTTGGCGCGTGGGTGACGTATCGTTATCGGGATATCACCAGTTCAGGCTTGCCGAGGTTTGCGTCTTACCTGCGGCTGCGGACAGATCGAGAAGCGTTGCCTTTTGATCCGCCGCGATAGTCGCTGCTCTCCGGTGGGGAGCGGGGTTGCGGGTCAGGCTGTTTTTTGTTGTGAGAGCTTCAGCGCAAGCTGAAGCATCTCATCCCAGATATCCCCTTTGGCCAGCCCTTTGATCATGCGATCGATGCGCGCCGCATGGAGCAGGGCGTTACGCGCGGTGACCGCCTTGATGCGTTGAGCGGCAGCGCGAACCAGATTTTGACGCGGGCCGAAAACTTTGGCTTCACGTAGCGCAGTTTCAACCGGCAGGCCTCTGTCCAGGGCGGCGCGGACCTGGGCGATGGCCCGCGCTTCAGAAGCCAGCGCCCACAGCAGCAGGGGCGGGGCGGTATCCTCAGCGCGCAAGCCGTCGAGCAATCTTGCGTAGCGCACCGTGTTGCCCGCCAGCAGGGCTTCGCGCAGTTTATCCAGATCGAAGCGGGCCACGTCATGCACGGCGGCCTCGACTTGTTCCATCGTCAGTTGGCCTGCGGGGTGCAGCAGTGCCAGCTTCTGCAGTTCCTGATGGGCGGCAAGCAGGTTACCTTCCACGTGCGCGGCGATGAAGTCGAGGACTTCGCGCGGTGCGGTTTGTTGCTGTCGGGCGAGCCGCGCCGCGATCCATGCTGGCAGTTGTGCCAGGCTCGGTGCGTTGCACTCAACCACGACAGCAGCATTGCTCAACGCAGTAAACCAGGCGGCCTTTTTCGATTGCCAGTCGACCAGCGGCAGGCTGATCAGCGTCACCAGCCCCTGACCGAGTTGTGCGCAGTAGCGCTGCAAGGCTTCGCCGCCATCGCGGCCCGGCTTGCCCGAAGGGATGCGCAGGTCAATCAGTTTCGAACCACCAAACAACGAGAGATTGCCCGAAGCCATGAGCAACTCGTCCCAGCGAAAATGGGTGCCGGCGATCAGCACTTCGCGCTCTTCGAAACCCTGCACGCGCGCTGTGGCACGAATTGCATCCGCTGCCTCGATCGTCAGCAGCGGCTCGTCACCGTGCACCACATATAGCGCCGCCAACGGTTTTTCCAGATGGGCGGCGAGTTGCTCCAGCCGCAGTTGCATGGCTATTCCTTGCTTTCGGCAGGCTTGAGGTTCGCCGCCGCCAGGCGGCGCAACAACTGCTGCAACAGATCGGTCTGGATATCGCGCCAGAGCAGGGTTTCCTCAGCTTCCTTGGACAGCACCTGATCGTCATTGAAGGTGATGTCACGCCGCATGACAATCCGGCTGGGCGTCACGATCGGCTGGCCGACAGCATCATCAACCTTGAAAACAAAAGTCCGCACCAGCTCGTACTCGCGCACACGCCCGGCAGAGTTGAGCGACAAGATGTTCTTCGTCTGCAAATCAGAAACCACCGACAGTACCGCTTGGGCCTCTTTCGGCGTATCGACGATCCGGGTCTGGCTGGAGCTGGTGATGGTGCGCGCCAGTTCCGCGCGTAGCGCCGAGCTTTCCGGTAAGGCGATATTCAGCGTCGTAAACGGCAACTCGGCCGAACCGCGCAAATGGAAGCCACAGGCAGTGAGGAGCAGAGCGCAGAGCACGACGGAATAGCGACGGATCATGATGTTCAACCCTTGTTGCAAGAGGACAGAGTAACGGATTTTCGGAGACGGCTCATACCACGATGTTCACCAGCCGTCCCGCCACCACGACGACCTTCTTGGCGGGCTTGCCTTCCATGTGCTTGATGGCTGCCTCTGAAGTCAGTGCGGCATGTTCGATCACTTCCTTCGCCGCATCGGCCGCAACGCGCAGGTTGCCGCGCAGCTTGCCGTTGATTTGCAGCACCAGGTCGATTTCATCCTGCTTGAGTGCTTCGGCCAAAGGCTCCGGCCAGGGGGCATTGAGTATTTCATCACCGAAGCCCAGCTCGCGCCAGAGGCTGTGGCAGATGTGCGGTGTGATGGGAGAGAGCAAACGCAATAGCATGGAGAAACCTTCCGCCACAACGGCGGCATGGCCGGCTTGATCCGTTGGTGCTTTTTCGAGAGCGTTGAGCATTTTCATCGCTGCCGATGCCACCGTATTGAACTGCAATTTGGCGAAATCGTAGTTGGCCTGTTTCAACACCAGATGAACTTCGCGGCGTGTCGCGGCGAGCGTATCGGGGAGAGCGGTTGGCAATGAAGGTTTGGCGGATACCGCTGCACGAATGTTATGGCCAAAGGCCCACACCCGCTTGAGGAAACGATAAGCGCCTTCAACGCCGGAGTCGGCCCACTCCAGCGTCTGTTCTGGCGGCGCGGCGAACATCATGAAAAAGCGCGCGGTGTCGGCGCCGTAAGTCTCGATCAGCGACTGCGGATCGACGCCGTTGCGCTTGGACTTGGACATGGTGCCCATGCCTTGATAGTCCACAGCCTTGCCATCGGTCTTTGACGTTGCGCCGATGGTGCGCCCGGCATCATCCAGCGTGAGATTCACTTCATCCGGCGCGAAATACTGGATGCCGCCTTGTTCGGTACGGCGCGAAAAAATATGATTCAACACCATGCCCTGTGTGAGCAGGTTGGCGAACGGCTCGTCGTGGTGCACCAGGCCCATGTCGCGCATCACCTTGGTCCAGAAACGCGAATAAAGCAGATGCAGGATGGCGTGTTCGATGCCGCCGATGTATTGGTCCACCGGCATCCAGTGGTCGGTGCGCTGGTCGACCATCGCCGTCGCGCTGTCCGGTGCGCAGAAACGCGCGTAGTACCAGGACGAGTCGACGAAGGTATCCATCGTGTCGGTTTCGCGCGTCGCCGGCTTGCCGCATTTGGGGCAAGCGCAATTGACGAACTCGGCGCGCTTCTTGAGCGGGTTGCCGGAACCGTCGGGCACGCAGTCTTCGGGCAGCACCACCGGCAACTGATCGTCGGGCACCGGAACATCACCGCAGGATGGGCAATGAATGATCGGGATCGGGCAGCCCCAGTAGCGCTGGCGCGAGACACCCCAGTCGCGCAGACGGTACTGCACCTGTTTGTCGCCGAGCTTGAGCTCTTGTAGTTGTGTGGCAACGTATTGAACGGCTTGTTCAGATGACAACCCATTTAATCCTTCATAGGGTGCCTGCGCGGCGTAAGCAAAGCCAGACGTTGTGTATTCGTCACGCCACTCTTTGTTGTTAAACCAGGATGGATTAACCGCGAACGGCTTTTGATCAAGCGTATTCCATGCTTGTGGTATTGGTCCATCGGAAATGCCAATCGTTGCGCTAAAAGCCGTACGCGGGGCAATAACCGGCTTAATCGGCAGCCCATATTTATTCGCAAACGCAAAATCGCGTTCGTCGTGGGCCGGCACGGCCATTACCGCGCCTTCGCCGTAGCCCATCAACACGTAGTTGCCGACCCACACCGGGATGCTCTCGCCGGTGAGCGGATGGCTGACGGAGATGTCGGTCGGCATGCCCTTCTTTTCCATCGTCGCCATGTCGGCTTCCATCACTGAACCATGCTTGCATTCTTCAATGAAGGCGGCGAGTTCCGGATTGTTCCTGGCTGCAAGTGTCGCCAGCGGATGCTCGGCCGCGACGGCGCAGAAGGTCACGCCCATGATGGTGTCGGCACGCGTGGTGTAAACCCACAGTTTTTCCGGTTTGCCATTGAGCTCATACGGAAACGCAAAGCGCACGCCGTGACTCTTGCCGATCCAGTTGGCCTGCATGGTCTTGACCCGCTCCGGCCAGCCCGGCAGCTTGTCGAGGTCGGCCAGCAGCGCATCCGCATATTGCGTGATGCCGAGGTAGTAACCCGGAATTTCGCGTTTCTCCACCAACGCACCGGTACGCCAGCCGCGGCCGTCGATCACCTGCTCGTTGGCGAGCACGGTCTGGTCTACCGGATCCCAATTCACCACCTGAGTCTTCTTGTAGGCGATGCCCTTTTCCAGCATGCGCAGGAACAGCCACTGGTTCCACTTGTAATACGACGGCTGGCAAGTCGCCAGTTCACGGCTCCAGTCGATGGCGAAGCCAAGCGACTGGAGTTGTTTTTTCATGTACGCAATGTTGTCGTAAGTCCACTGCGCCGGCGGCACGCCGTTTTGCATGGCGGCGTTTTCGGCGGGCAGGCCGAAGGCGTCCCAGCCCATGGGCTGCAAGACGTTGTAGCCACGCATCTTGTGCTGGCGGGACAGCACATCGCCGATGGTATAGTTGCGCACGTGCCCCATGTGCAGCTTGCCGGACGGATAGGGGAACATGGACAGGCAATAGTATTTCGGCTTGTCGGCCTGCTCCGAAACACGGAACGCCAGTGTTGCATCCCAATGGGACTGGGCAGCCTGTTCGATCTCGGTCGGTTGGTATTTTTCCTGCATGGCCGGGGCCGCGGTAAGGCGCCACATCTTTGAAAGACGCGGATTATACCCGCGCACTATTGGTCGAAAGGGCTAAAGCATGGGACTGCGGACGGGGTTGCTGATTCTGTTGTCGAACATTCTGCTTTCCGCCTGGGCGGCGCCGCAAGCGGTCGTTGATGCTGTGCAGATGCCGGCATGGCTGGATCGCGGCGGGCGCGTGTTGCCGCTGACACCGGGACTCGAAGTCAAAAGCGGTGACCGCCTGCGCACCGGAGAAGGCGCCCGCGCCTACCTGAAGCTTCCGGAAGGCAGCATCGTCAAGCTCGGTGAATCGGCACAGATGACATACCAGATGGAACCGGCGCCTTCCATCTTTACGGCGGCGCTGAATGTGGTGACCGGCGCTTTCCGGTTCACGACTGCGGCGCTGCACAAGCTGCGCAAGCGCAATGTGTCGATCCAGGTTGGCACCGCCACCATTGGTATTCGTGGCACCGACGTGTGGGGCAAGTCGGACAAGGGCAATGACTTGGTGATGCTGATTGAAGGTCACGTCGAAGTGACGCCTGCGGTTGGAGAAGCCTTTGAATTGAAGGAACCCATGGCGGTGTTCACCGCGCCCAAGGGTGGTCCTGCTGCTCCGATCACGCTCGCCCTGCTGGACGTATACAAGGCACGGGCACGGGAAACGGATATCTGGCCGGGCGATGGCGTTGCGCGCCGGGGCGGACGCTGGTCATTGTTGTTGGGCAGCGTTGCTGATGAACGGTCGGCGCTGGAACTCTACGACCAGGCCCGACAGGCCGGATTCGCCGCCCGGATTCGGCCGCAACGCGCCGCAGCGGGAGAGTTACATTTCGACGTGCTGCTTCCCGGTTACGCCAGCCAGGCGGAAGCCGCTGCTGCGGCAACCCGCGTAAAAGCCAGCCTCGCGATTGATGCGACGCCGGTCCACTGACAGTCGAATATTTCACTGTCGCGGCTGGAAACATGGCTTCCGCCTGCCGCTCCGGCAGGCGGAAGCGCAAGACTCAGCGGATATAATCAACCGATGTCAGATCTCCTCCGTGGCCTCAATCCCGAACAGCTCGCTGCTGTAACCCTTCCGTCCCAGCACGGCCTGATCCTCGCCGGCGCCGGTTCAGGTAAAACCAGAGTGCTGACCACCCGCATCGCCTGGCTGATTTCCACCCAGCAGGTGAGCCCGCAGGGGGTGTTGGCGGTCACTTTCACCAACAAGGCGGCCAAAGAAATGCTGACGCGACTGTCGGCGATGCTGCCGATCAACACCCGTGGAACGTATATCGGTACCTTCCATGGCATCTGCAACCGCTTGTTGCGTGCCCATCACCGCGACGCTGGCCTGCCACAGTTATTTCAGATTCTCGATTCTGGTGACCAGCAGGCGGCGATCAAGCGCCTGCTGAAGTCGCTCAACGTGGATGACGAAAAGTTCCCGCCGCGCGAACTGCAACACTTCATCAATGCCCAGAAAGAGCAGGGATTGCGGGCAGGGGCGGTGGAAGCCTGGGACGACTACACGCGCAAGCGGATCGAGTTTTACGCAGCCTACGAAACACAATGTCAGCGTGAAGGCGTGGTCGATTTCGCGGAATTGTTATTGAGAACCTATGAGCTTCTGCAACGCAACGAACCCTTGCGGCGCCATTATCAGGGACGCTTTCGCCACATCCTGGTGGACGAATTTCAGGATACCAATGTCCTGCAATACCGCTGGTTGAAAATGCTTGCCGGTGGCGGCGCCGCCATGTTTGCGGTGGGCGACGACGACCAGTCGATCTATGCTTTTCGCGGCGCCGACGTCGGCAACATGCGCGACTTCGAGCGTGAGTTCAAGGTTCCCAACGTCGTTCGGCTGGAACAGAACTACCGTTCCCACGGTAACATCCTCGACGCCGCCAACGCCATCATCAAGAACAATGCGGCGCGACTGGGCAAGAATCTGTGGACCGAAGCCGGTGCCGGCGAACAGATCCGCGTCTTTGAGGCCATGTCGGATGGCGAAGAAGCGCGCTGGATCGTCGAGGAAATCAAGGCGCTGGTGCGCGACGGCGGCACCCGATCCGAAATCGCACTGCTTTACCGATCGAATGCGCAGTCGCGGATTCTGGAACACAGCCTGTTCTCCGCCGGTCTGCCTTATCGCGTCTATGGCGGGCTGCGCTTCTTCGAGCGGCAGGAGATCAAGCATGCGCTGGCCTATCTGCGCCTGATCGCCAACAGCGACGACGATACCGCGTTTGCCCGCGTCGTCAATTTCCCGGCGCGCGGCATCGGCGCGCGCAGCATTGAAGCTTTGCAGGATGCGGCGCGCGGCGCGGGCAGCAGCCTGCATGCGGCGATCGCGCAATTGCAGGGCAAGGCCGGCCAATCGCTGGCCGCCTTTGCCACCTTGATCGCGCGATTGAAAGATGCCGCCCAACTGCCTCTGCCCGAACTGGTGGAGCACATCCTTGATCTCTCCGGCTTGCGTGCGCATTACCTGACCGAGAAGGAAGGCCAGGACCGCCTCGCCAATCTCGATGAACTCATTAATGCCGCAACCAGTTTCATTGCCGAAGAAGGTCGGGTGAATGAAGAGGGAGAAATCACCAGTGATCTCGCGTCATTCCTCGCGCACGCGGCGCTGGAGGCCGGCGAACATCAGTCCGGCGAAGGCGAAGATGCACTGCAACTGATGACCGTTCATTCCGCCAAGGGACTGGAATTCAACGTGGTATTCGTCAGCGGTCTGGAGGCCGGGCTTTTCCCGCACGAGAACTCGGTCGCCGAGGAAAAAGGTCTGGAAGAAGAACGCCGCCTGATGTACGTCGCGGTGACCCGCGCCCGGCAACGCCTTTATCTTTCCTTCGCCCAGACCCGCATGCTGCACGGACAAACCCGCTTCAATCTGCCTTCGCGTTTCATCGACGAGATTCCCGACGAGCTGCTCAAATGGCTGACACCGAAAGTCGGCCGGCGCGGGTTTGTCTCCGAGTCGACCCCGCCATGGGGTGACCCATCGCACAGTTCCAGCACTCACGGCGATTTGCGGAGCAGCGGGCAATTTGCCGCCATACGTACCCCGACGGATCGCGACAACGGATTGCGCATCGGACAGAGCGTCAAACATGGCCGCTTCGGTCACGGTGTCATTGTCAATGCCGAAGGCGGCGGAACGGATGCGCGGGTACAGGTCAATTTCGGTCATGCCGGTATGAAATGGCTGGCCCTGTCCGTGGCCAAGCTGGAGCCGGCGTGATGCAAACGATCCGTGCCAATGGCATCGACATTCGCTACGACATTCAGGGTCAGGGGCCCTGGGTCACACTCTGCCATGGGCTGACTTGCGATCTCACGCTATGGGACGAGCAGGTGGATATTCTCGCCAAACGCTACACCGTGCTGCGTTACGATCTGCGTGGCCACGGTGGATCGAGCGTGCCTGAGGAGGGTTACTCGTTCGAAATCATGGTGCGTGATCTGCTCGGCTTGCTTGATGCGCTAAAGGTTGAAACCAGCCACTTCGCCGGGCTTTCCATGGGCGGGATCATTGGTCAGTATTTTGCGCTGATGGCGCCCGAGCGCCTCAACCGGCTGGCGTTAACGTCCACGACGAGCTGCTTCGGTCCCAGCATGGAGGCCATCTGGGACCAACGTATCGCCGTGGCGCGCACGCAGGGCATGGCGCCCCTGGTCGAAGCGACACTGGAACGCTGGTTTACCGAACCCTACCGTTATGAAAACCCGAAACTGATGGAGCAGATCGGCGATGTGATTCGCAGCACGCCAGTGCCCGGCTATGCCGGTTGTGGCCGCATGATCAGTAGCGTCAACATCACCGCCAAACTGCCGCGAATAACCGCGCCAACATTGGTGCTGGTGGGAAACGATGATCCGGGCACGCCGCCGCTGATGTCCGAGGAGATTGCGGCAGCCATCCCGGGCGCCCGACTCGAGATACTGCCGCAGGCGTCGCATCTGCTCAATATCGAGCAGGCACAGCTTTTCAACATCCTATTGCTGGAGTTTTTCGGTTAGGCAGGAATTGCTCGCACCGGGCATAATTGCCCGCTGTTCGTCCGCCATCGAAGCAATTTTGATGAGGTTGCCGAAATGAAAAGTTTTCTGATTGCCAATCCCAAGGGGGGCGTCGGCAAGAGCACGCTGGCCACCAACCTCGCCGGCCTTTTTGCCTACCGCAAATACACGGTCATGTTGGGCGACATTGATCGCCAACAATCATCGCGCGAATGGTTGCGCATGCGCCCGCCGGCGTTGCCCGTGATCGGCACCTGGGATATCGCGCCGGACAAACCCGCCCGCCCGCCGGCCGGCACAACCCATGTCGTGCTGGATTCACCCGCAGGGCTGCACGGCAAGCGGCTGGCACAAGTCCTGAAGCTGGT
>JAYUFR010000250.1:0-10667 GCA_043738625.1 Sterolibacteriaceae bacterium | reverse complement strand
TGTCGAACCAGGGGAAGGCGGCCTTGAAGGCCGGGTCGTTCCAGCGCCGCGCGATCCAGCCTGAATGATGAATCAGGCGCAGGGTGCGCAACGCCTCGATCAGATGCAGCTCGCGCGTGTCGAAGTCAAAGAAGCGGCGATAGCCGGTCAACACTTCGGCGAGTTGTCGCGCCATGTCGTCACGCTCGCCTGACAGCAGCATCCACAAATCCTGTACCGCCGGGCCCATGCGGGCGTCATCGAAATCGACAAAGTGGGGGCCTTGGTCGGTCCACAGCACGTTGCCCATGTGGCAATCGCCATGCAGTCTCAGGCTGGACACCTTTCCTGCCCGCTCGAAGCATTGGCTTGCACCTTCCAGCGCCTGGTCCACGACGCCTTGATAGACTTCTTCGAGTTCCGGCGGCACAAAGCCGTTCTGCAATACGTACTCGGCCGGCTCCTCACCAAAAGTGGAAATGTCGAGCCGGGGACGTTGCGTAAATTTTCTCAGCGCGCCCACCGCATGAATCCGGCCGAGAAAACGTCCCATCCATTCCAGTGTGTCGCGATCATCCAGTTCCGGAGCGCGGCCACCCTGCTTGGGAAAAACGGCGAAACGGAACTCCTTGAAATGCTGAAGCGTCGAAGCGGCGATTTCCATCGCCGGCACCACAGGGATTTCGCGTTCAACCAGCTCGGTGACAAAGGCATGCTCTTCAAGAATCGCCGCGTCACTCCAGCGTTTTGGCCGATAGAACTTGACCACCAGCGGCGGCCCCTCTTCCATCCCGGCTTGATACACACGGTTCTCGTAGCTATTCAGTGCCAGCAGGCGGGAGTCAGGATGCAAACCCGCATGCTCCAGCGCATCCAGAATGAAATCAGGGGTCAGCGAAGCAAACGGAGGTGCATCATCAAGGTCCATCAGGGGATTGTAGTGCTTGCCGCCGCTGCACCGTGTCGATGTCGGCAGTCTCCGCTGAGGGGCAGTCTGTAGAATGCGGACCTTGCGCAGTGCGAGCCCCCCATTCAATGACAGCATGACGGAAGCAGCCTTCAAACTGGACCTGAGCCTTCAGATCGGCAAATACGACATCCAGCGACAACTCGGCAAAGGCGCCACGGGCACTGTCTATCTGGCCGTCGACACCTTCTCCGGCAAAGAAGTCGCGCTGAAGGTGATCGAGCCCGAGGTGTTCCACGATCCGCAATTCGGCAGCCTGCATCGCTGGCAGTTTCTCAACGAAGCATCGCTCGCCGGCAAACTCAAACACCCGCACATCGTCGGTATCCTCGACGCGGTGGTGCAGGAAGACTGCGGCCACATCGCGATGGAACTCGTCCTCGGCGGCGACCTGTCGCAGCATGCCAGTCCCGAAACCCTGCTGCCCGTGGCTGATGTAATCCAGATCGTGTTCAAGTGTTGCGGCGCGCTGTTTTACGCTTACCGCGAAGGCATTGTCCACCGCGACATCAAGCCGGCCAACATCATGATCGCGCAGGGAACCGACATCCGTATCGCCGATTTCGGCGCGGCGCTGCTGCGCCAAACCCAGGTCGTCAAAACCGCCTCGATGGGTTCCCCCTACTACATGTCGCCGGAGCAAATTGAAGACAAGCCGCTCACCTTCCACAGCGACATGTACTGTCTGGGCGTGGTGCTCTACGAACTGTTGACCGGTCAACGCCCCTTCGATGCGGGTAGTCTGGATCTGCTGGTGCAGAAAGTTCTGCATCAGGCGCCGACACCGCCGAGTACAGTGCGCCCCGGATTGCCACCCGAGATCGACGGTGTGGTGCTGAAGGCCATCGCCAAGAAACCCGAGCAACGCTACGCAAGCTGGGCCGACTTCACTGAACAATTGGCCATTATCGCCAAGCGGGTTGTTCCGGCGGAGGTGATACCGGACAGCGAAAAATATGTTCTGCTGAAGCGCGTGCCGATGTTGTCCGCGCTTTCCGATGCCGAACTATGGGAGCTGGCCGGTGCCGGAAACTGGCGCCGTGTGAAAGCAAAAAACGTGATCATCCGCGAGAACGATCCCGGAGAGAGCTTCTTCTTCCTGGCAGACGGGCAGGTGAAGGTGACCCGTCAGGGACGATTGCTCAACATGATCAATGAGCGCGAATGCTTCGGCGAAATGGCCTACATCCGCGGCGGTGAAATGCCGCGGAATGCAACGGTGGAATCGCTGACCGACGTTTTACTCGCCGAATTCGATTCCGCCGCACTGGGCAAAATGAGCACCGGCGCACAACTGCAACTGACGCGCGCGCTGGTACACAATCTTTCCGATCGGCTCGATCTGGCCAATACGCGGCTCGCCAAGTAGGCCACAGGATCGCCGCTCACATACCCGCGCAGGAAACCCTGCACGGATGGCTAGCCCCTAAGGTTTGGCAACCTTGAACACCCACAACGTGGTCGAGCCACCAAGACTCGGAATTTCCGGTGTCAGTGACTGCAACGAGACATCCACCGGCCCGCCACCGCCAGTGGTGATCGACACATACTGCGTGCCATCCCTGGCGAAGCTGATCGGGAATGCATTCGGCGTCAGGTCGAGTCGGGCCTGCCAGAGCATTTTTCCTGTTGCGCTGTCGGAGGCACGGAACCAGCGATCACGCGATCCTTCAAAGATCAGACCGCCCGATGTCGCCAGGATGGCGCTGGCTTGCGGCGCACGCCGGCGCTGCTGCCACACGGACTGGTGCGTTTCGAGGTTGATCGCCGCAACGCGGCCAAAATTCCCGTCGCTGTCAGGCCTGGGCAGCGGGGTGTATTGAATGTCCCAGCCCTCGCCCGGCTTCCACAGAAACTCCATGCAGGACTCGAACATCGGCAGATACATTGTCTTGGTGGTCGGGTCGTAGGCAGTCGCCGGCCAGCTGCGCGCACCAGCGGGAAAGGGGCAGATCATTTTCTGCTTGCCCGCTTCCGGCTCCATTTTGGGATCGGTGGTTTTCTTGCCGGTTTGCGGGTCGATCGCCGTCACCAGCGTTTGCAGGCCCATGTCATGCGAGAACAGATAGCGGCCGGTTTTGGCGTCAAGCGCGTCGCCTATCCCGAGCTTGCCGAACGTCACCACCATTTTGGTCGGTCCCTGCGCGGTCGGCAGCGTAACGATGGTGCGCTCGAAGGCCCAATCCAGATCCCACAGTTCACGCGCGTGATGCTGGTAATACCAGACCAACTTGCCCGTGTCGGGGTTCAGCGCCAGCGTGGTATCGGTATACAGCGCATCGGCCGAACCCTCCTTGACCGGCTTCGGCTGCATCAGCGGTGCAATGTGATAGGTCTGGCCGGTGCCGAAATAGACCAGATTGAGTTCTGCATCGTAGGTGCCGCCATCCCACACCGATCCGCCATAACGGTTTGCCAGCGGCGCTCCGTTCCAGCTGTCGCCGCCGGGCTGGCCCGGTCGCGCCACCGTGTTGAAACGCCACACTTCCTTGCCGGTCTTGCCATCCAGCGCAACGATCATGCAGCCGCCCGGATAAGCCGCGCCGGAACAGCCGGAAACACCTTGAATCACCTTGTCGTGGACGATGATCGGGCCGCCGGTCAAACGCAATACGCCCGCCGATTTTTCGATCAGATGATCCCAAAGCTGCGCCCCGGTTCTGCTATCGAGCGCCACCATGTGATTGTCCAGCGTTGGCACGTACAGGGTCGTTCCATAGATCGCCATGCTGCGCGGCTGGGTGGTCGGCGGGCCGGCCGGAGTGACGGGCGCCGAATCCCGCTTGAACTTCCACAGCAGCTCACCGTCCCTCACATCCAGCGCTTGCACGGTACCGTTGCTATTGATGAACATCACGCCATCATGGACCAGCGGCGTGATCTGGTTGGTACCGGCGGGCAGCGAAAGGCTCCACGCCAACTGGATGCGATCCGCATTGCCGGTATTGATTTGATCGAGCGGGCTGTAGCCGAAGCCATCATCGGTGCGGCGCCAGCTCAGCCAATCCTCATGCGGCGGATTGCGCAGCATGGCCTCGGTCACCGGCGCCATCGCTTCAAGCAATGCTGTGTGCTGTGCCGTGACGGTGCGGTATTTTTCATCCTGGTTATTGGTGGCGTTGCCTGCCCCGCCTGCCCCCTCGCCACCTTCCTTCGTTCGTGGAGCGCTGGCGGGCTTCTTCCCCGTCACGGCCACTGCCAGCCCGTTCCTGGCGAGAATGTAATTCGTCATGTCCGCATAAACCTTGGCATCAAGGCCTCCCGGTTTGGCCGGCGGCATGTTGGTCTTGATGAAGGCGAGCATGGCTTCGCCGCCCTGCTGTTGCCATTTTTCCTTGAAGGCCTTGCCCGAAAGCGGCGGAGCGAATGCGCCACCCAGCTTTTCGCCATGGCAAGCGGCGCAATTGGCGGCATAGGCCGACTCGCCCGCAGACGGTTTGGCGTAGGCAAAATTTGCTGCCGGGATAGCGCCTAGTGCTCCCGCCATGCACAGCGATGTCAGTATGCCGCGACGAATTTTCCACATGCTTTTTTCTCCTCGAACAATCGTTTTTATTGACGCGGTCGGTCTGTCTGAACAACAGCCGGGCCGTCGGGTAAATCTGCCGTCGATCTACTCAGATCGGCGGATGCTGCTGAACCTCCGGGTAGAGCGAATAACCTTTGCCGACGCCGTACTCCATGATTCCATAACCCACTTCATCACCATCGCGCACCTCGATCACATGATCGCAGAGGGTGCGCACGCGCTTGCGAATGGTGGGGTCTTCCAAGTTCCAGCAGTCATGTTCGATGTGCAGCTTACCCTTGTCGTCCCCATGGAACCAGCCGTTGAGACCGCCATACAGACCACCTTTGAGAAAGTAACGCGCTGGCAGCGTTCGAATCTTCAAGGTCTTGGCGGTGCCATCCTCAAGGCGGATGTCGAACTCGCCTGCCTGCACCGTTTGACCATGCAGGTCCGCAGCCCATTGGATGCGATGGCTGACGCCAACCAGACGTCGCCCCGGATCGGCCTTGCTGCCCAGCGGCAATACTTCCTCGCCGGAAAGATAGATCGGATCGCCCGGCCCACGCTCCTTGAAGAACACATGCAGCCCGCGTTTTGGAAACTGGATCGTGGTCCACGCGTAGAAGAATGGCGGATAGAACGTGACCGGCGGATGCGACTCATCGGTGCGCATCTCGGCGCGCACACCCCAGGAATGATCGCGCTGGCCCAGCCATTGCGCCGGTGTAATTTCGTAACGCTTGCCGCCGGCTTCGAGCCAGCCGCTGTAGCTGCCAAGTTGCTGCGCGCGGGCCATGTCTTCGGTCACCCGCCCATTGCGACGGCGAAAGTGCGGCTCTTCCTCATGCGCGTTCATGGTGGCAATAAATTCGAGATCGAAACTCACGCCGGAATCGTTCGACGCCAGTTGCAGCCGATGCCGACGCAGACCTTCCAGCACCTGTATCTTCAGCGGGCCCAGCGCCGTATCCAGCGGATTCGGGCGCAGCCGGCGCGATGCGCGGAAGTTGGTTTGCGTGGTCCCCACCGTGACCCCGGCGAATGCATCCATGACATTGCGGTTGGGGTGATAGCCAAGGCCGATGTCGAAGATGACCTTGCCCGACATTGGATGCCCGGTGTACCAAAGACGTTCCATCCATGTCGGGTCACTGCTGCCGACGTGATCGAAGGTGGTTGGCAATTGGTGGCCGAGCAAATCATCCTGGGGTGTAAGCATGTTTGTTTCCTAATCGTTGCCGCTGGAGATCTCGGCGAACATGGGCTTCGCCGAGGTCGACAGTTCCCATTTGAGCTGGCGATTCATGTAACGAAACAAGGCTGCGTCCAAAGCGGAAGCGGTGTCCGCCGGCAGTTGCGCGCGCTGCTGTTCGAGCCAATCCATCAAGGCGCAAACACGACGGTCGCCTTCGTCACGCAACGCTTCCAGCACGCGCGGATCGGTCGAATCGCGGGCAGTCTCGGGGATGAACTTCGCCTCTACGCCGAGGGCTTGAAGAGCCGCCGCCAGTTCGGCGAGCGCCGCAAGCTGTTCGCCCAAAAACGCGGGCGACCAGTCGGCGCGCAAGCGAATATTGTTGAGCATGTAGATCACGCCAAACGCCTGGCCGCGAGCGAACTCGCCATCCAGATGCGGAATGATTTCGCTGCGCAGCGTGGCCACCATGCCGTCGATCAATCGCGGAAGGGAATTGTTCATTGCAGCAGTTTCTCGATCTGGCGCAGTACCGGCGCCAACTGGGTGCCCATGGCCGGCATGCGCATGTCGTTGAAGCGGCCCTCCTCGAAGCAGCGAATCGCTGCGATATGGGTCAGGGCCAGCTTGACCAGGGAGAACACCAGATAAAAATGAACCGCTGCCGGGTTCACCTTGATACCGCTCTCGCGCTCGTATTGGGCGATGAATTCATCGCGCGGAATGAGGCGGCAGATCAGCCCCGAGCCCATGGCAAACTGCGGCAGAAAGGCCCAGCCGATATCCTCGTGCGGATCGCCGACATGCACCAGCTCCCAATCGAGGATCGCGGTGATGCGGCCATCCTGTTCGAGGAAGTTGCCGAGGCGATAGTCGCCGTGCACCAGACTCACGCGCGGCGCGACCGGCTGATTGCGCCGCAGCCAGCGCAGTGCCCAGTGCAACATGGGATGGGATTTGAGCGCCCAGCGTTCCCCCGCTTGCTGCCAGAAATCGATCTGCTTCAGCGCCGCGTTTTCCGCCGTCGTGCCGTTGTCTTCGATGCCGCTACCACGTACGTCGCAGGCATGCAGTGCGGCGAGCGCCGAAACGAACTGCGCGCCGATGTTCTTGCGATATGCTTCCTCGAAGTCGCCGGACCAGGGCACCGGTGCCATGCCGGGCATCTTTTCGCTGATGAAGAATGGCGCGCCGAGGACGGTGACATCGTCGCTCCACCAGAATACGCGTGGCACCGGCACCGGGCTGGATTGCAGAGCCTTGAGCGCAGCGTATTGCGGATGGGCGCTGTAGGGGGCGAACAAGCCATAGGGCGGGCCGAGTCGCAGGATCAATCCGCGTTCATCGGCACTGCCCTCCTCGCGTGCCGAAAATCCGTAGGTAATCCAGGAAAAGCCTACCGCATAGCGCGTGAATGGGCCGAGCGTCCATGATCGTCCGGTCTGGGCTTGCAGATAACTTGAAAGTCGATCACGCAGCAGCGCCTCATCATCAAGCGGATTGGGTGGCTGCTGTTCGAGGGGCGTCATGAGCGAATTTTACCCGACGCAGCGCCGACGAGACTGGAGGGAGCAGCGTCAGTGCTGGGCTTCCGGCATCCTCAAGACCAGGCCGTCAAGTTCTTCGCTGATCTGAATCTGGCATGAAAGCCGACTGGTTTCCTGAACATTGTCGGTGAGGGCAAGCATTTCCTGTTCGATGCCGGGCGCAGCCGGGCCTGTCTTTCCGATCCAGTTCTGATCGACATAGACGTGGCAGGTGCCACAGGCGGCGAGACCGCCACAGTCGCCATCGATGCCTTGCACCAGATTGTCCAGGGCAACTTCCATCGCTGACTGTCCGGCAGCCGCATTGACGACGCGCTCAGTGCCGGCGGAAGTGATAAATGTGATTTTTGGCATGGGTCAGTTCTTTCTGTATTTCAATATTTGATGGTTGCTTGCACCGTGCAGATGCGCGACGATTTCAGGCGTGCAGGCGGACCTGCAAATCGATGAAGCCATGGATCAGATTGGAAGGAACACGCACCGGCTCGCCGACAACTTCGATCCGCGCGTAGCGTTGCAGGATTTCCTCGACGAGTACCTTGAGTTGAAGTTCGGCGAGGCGATTGCCGAGGCAACGATGGATGCCGAAACCGAACGACAAATGGTGGCGTGGGCGCGGGCGATCGACGATGAATTCCATGGGTCGGTCGATGACCTCCTCGTCACGATTGCCCGAGAGGTACCACATCGCCACCTTGTCGCCCTTGCGGATCTTCTGGCCCTGGAACTCGAAGTCTTCAAGCGCGGTGCGGCGCATGTGCGAGATCGGGGTCTGCCAGCGCACGATTTCGGGAACGACGCTGGAAATCAGGGCGCGGTTGGCCTTGGCTTTGGCGAATCCCTCCGGAAACAATGAGGCGGCATAAGCCCCGCCCGACATCGAACTGCGCGTGGTGTCGTTGCCGCCGACGATGAGCAGCACCAGCATGCCGAGAAAATCCGTCGGGGTCAGATCCTGCATCGTCGGCGCGTGTGCCAGCATCGACACCAGGTCGGGCTGCGGCGGCAATTCCTTGCGTTCGTCATACAACTTCTGGAAGTAGGCCAGGCATTCCATCAGTTCCTGCTCACGCTGCTCCCAGGTGTCGACCAGGCCATAGCCGGGTCGGGTGGTGACGACATCCGACCAGCGCGTCAGCTTGCTCCGGTCTTCAAAGGGGAAGTCGAGCAGGGTCGCCAGCATCATGGTCGTGAGCTCGATGGAGACGCGGTCGACCCAATTGAAGGTCTCGCCGATCGGCAGCGAATCCAGCACACTCTTCGTTCGTTCGCGAATTTTGGCCTCGAAACGCAATAGATTATGCGGCGCCACGATCGGTGCCACTGCCAGCCGATGCACGTCGTGCGTGGGCGGATCCATGCCGAGGAAGTTGGGCAGGGAGATACCCCCTTCGACGGCATTCAACGTCGTGTCGTCGAGCACGAAGCTGCCATTCGTGTGATCCGACGAGAACACCTTGTGGTTCATGTCGATGGCCACGATGTCATTGAACTTGGTGATCGACCAATACGGACCGTAGGCGCTTTCGGCGCAGTAGTGCACCGGCGCCTCCTTGCGCAGGCGCGCGAAGTAGGGGTGCAGCGCTTCGGCCGCGAAGAGTTCGGGGTTGCTCACATCAATCTTGTCGAGCGGAATCGTGCGCGCGATTTCGGCGTGTTCTGCTTGGGTTGTCATCTGCATTCTCCTGGGTGGTAGCGGTGCTGCCTGTTTCAGTTCCTGGCCGATTTGCAGGTCGTGTTCGAACACACTAACCCACAATACGATTTACGGAGTGATGTACCCCTCTGCGACATCGCGGTTTTTCGAACCCGCTCAATAGATGCACCTCGCCTTTATTACCTGCGGAGCGAAGCATAAACGTGACGGACGGGCGGCTACCTGTCCTTAAGTAGGGGAATTTACACCCTGATCCGGTCCGGACCAGGCCTATCGTGGCGATGCCGCCCGGCCCTCGATCAATTCGTCAAGATTGACGGCAAGGATGGCTTTCATAGACAGTTCTTCCGCGTCGTCGAACCCGAGGTCGGCCAACACATCGTCAGAATCCTTGTGCCTCACTTTGCGTCGCATCACCATCTCCCACACCCGTTCGTACACGCCGGAATCAAGACCCTTCAATGCCACATTTTTCGATGAGACTATATCCGTTCGTATCTATATCGCGGTATCGCCAGTTGATCGTGGCGATTAACCTGCTTGCCAATTTATAACCTAATAGGTTAAAATTGATTTATGGAAAAAGGTACGCCTCATTGCCAACTATCCGTTGTCAAAACCATGATTCAAGCAGGAAAGATACGTACAACCCTGTCCGCTCTGGCCGGCGGAGCGGCACTAGGGTTTGATTTTGACGAGATCGTCGGTGTCGTCATGGCGCTGACCGCGAAAAGTTTTTGCAAGAGCATGACGACGCACGTTGATCACAGGGTTTGGCAAGACGTGTATCGCCCCACGACGAGAGCCGGAGAGGTTTATTTGAAACTGACGGTAATCGATGATGTGCTCATCGTGTCTTTCAAGGAGCTATGACTATGAAGTGTCCAACTTGCGGCGCGGCAAAAATGGTGCATGACACCCGCGACATGCCTTACACCTATAAAGGTGAATCGACGATCATTCCATCAGTCACGGGGAACTTTTGCCCGACTTGTGACGAGACGGTACTTGATGCAGGTGAAGCGGTGCGGACCAGTGCATTGATGTTGGCATTCAACAAGCAAGTGAATGCGTCGATTGTTGATCCCGAATTCATCACGAGCGTTCGTAAGAAACTTCATCTTGACCAGCGCGAAGCAGCCGAGATTTTTGGTGGTGGGGTGAATGCGTTTTCTCGCTATGAGAACGGCAAAACCAAACCACCATTGGCGTTGGTGAAATTGCTGAAAGTGCTTGATCGCCACCCTGACCTGTTAGCCGAAATCAAGGCGGCTTAACAGATCTCGAATCCATGCAAGCTATGCAGTCATGACTTACCCGGATGGCTGTTCTTGAGTTACACACACATGGCTTAGCGCTATATTATTTTGAATAAAATAAATGAGTTAACCCACACCCCGATGATGCAGCAGTACCTGCGGCTCAAGGCGCAGCATCCCGACACGCTGCTGTTCTACCGCATGGGTGACTTCTACGAACTGTTCCACGACGACGCGGAAAAGGCGGCGCGGCTGCTCGATATCACCTTGACCTCGCGCGGGCAATCGGCCGGCGTACCGATCAGGATGGCGGGCGTGCCGTATCACGCCGTCGAACAATATCTCGCCAGGCTGGTGAAGCTGGGCGAGTCGGTGGCGATCTGCGAGCAGATCGGCGACCCCGCTACCAGTAAGGGGCCGGTGGATCGCGCCGTGGTGCGCATCGTCACGCCGGGCACGCTGACCGATGCCGCCCTGCTCGACGACCGCAACGACAGCCTGCTGCTGGCCGTCACGTTCGAACGGCAACGCGCCGGCCTGGCCTGGCTCAAT
>JAYUFR010000249.1:0-3547 GCA_043738625.1 Sterolibacteriaceae bacterium | reverse complement strand
ACGCTACAAACGCTTTACCAAGGGCGGCCACTTTGCCCCGATGGAAAGTCCCGACGTCATCGTTTCCGAACTGCGCGAGTTCTTCCGGCCGCTGCGCTAAAGGCTGCGGCCAAAGCATAAGCAAAGGTTCCGTTCTGCCGCAACTTGCCTTATCATGTACAAGATATTGCACATTATCTTGTTCTAGGGAGTTGCCATGGGAATTTCTTCAAACGATGTGGTGCCATTCTCGCAGGCCCGCGCCAATCTTTCCGAACTGGCAGAACAGGTCAAGGCCGGTGCCGAAAAAATCATCACCAGAAACGGCGAAAGTTATGTCGCACTGATCGACGCGCGGAGTCTCGATCACTATCACCAACTGGAGCGAGCCCGCATTCACCTGCTTCTAATTGATGAGGTGGAAAAAGGGTTGTCCGACATAGAGGCTGGCCGCGTGACTGATGCCAAGATCACCTTGAAGAAGATCAAGAAACGCCGCGCAGCTTGAGGCAGCAGGCAGAATGGCAAACCGCAACAAGTTCACTGTCCGATTCACGGCCAACTTTGATGCCAACCTGACACTGATCGAAATCTTCTGGACCGAGAATGAGCACCCGCAGGGTTTTGATCGTCTGCTCGATGAGTTGGGCGAGACGGTTGTTCCCAATCTCGAACGCTTTCCCCGGATGGGAAGGCCATTTTTAAAGAGCCAAGCGGAATCGGTTGAAGCATTAGCCCGACTGGAAAAAATAGAATCACGGATTGCCAAGCTGGATAGCAAAGGCGAATTGCGTGAATACGTAATGGATGAATATCTGGTTCTCTACGCTGCTCTGAAATCAGCGGTTTATCTACTTGCCATCAAGCACCAAAAGCAATTGGCGTTTGATTTTACCTAGACTGGCTGGAGCGAATATTGGCCCAACCTCTGTAAAAAGAGCGTTGGTTACAATGAACTAAAGAAATCTTTGTCGATGAAAACCTCTTCAACAACTCGTGTTCTGACCTCAACTCCTATTCGCAGTTCCTTTAATTTCTGTGCAAGAGTTTCACCATCTATGAGATCAAGTGGCGGAGCACCATCACGCTGTGCCTCTATCCGCGCATCCTTGGTGAAAGTTCCCGTAGTAATCAATAGCCCTTTGTCGGCCCTGCCAACCATGGCTCCCCTGAAATCTCTTACAACAGAAGCAGAAACGCTTCCTTGATATCGTTTGCTCTGGAAGATCACATGAAAGGAAAGCAAACCACCCAGTCTCACGACACCTTTCCCGTCAATGCCACCATCCCCCGATTTACCTGTCACCTCAACTTGAATAAAGCCAGATTCACGCAATAATCTTTGGCACAACCGTTCAAAGGCATCTGGGGAAATTGATTTGACAACCTCCAGAATGTTGTCTTCCCATGACAACTCCTCCAAATCATCTTTTAAAGACAGGGCTGAGATTGTGCCGCTTCATCGGGCATCCTTTGTTCTGACGGGCGATCAAGCGCAAGAACGAATTTCTTTACTTTTGCTGGATCGACTGTTGTCGTATTTCTGCCTAAGGTAGTCAGAGACCACACACCCCTGCTGCTATTTTCCAGTATTCCGAAGCGCTTCAAATAGTTTCGGGCCCAAGCCAATCGATAACTCAGTTTCGTTCTATTCCCACGATGTATCTCAGCAATCTCAGCCTCTGTGAGTTTGAGGAACTCTGCAACTTTGTCCTCCTGCTCCTCAACATTCGCCGACCCACCAAGCGAATGAACTGCCTCTAAAAGGGGTTGGAATAGCTCGTCATATCTTGGTATCGTCATCACAAACCCCTAAAGAATCGGCGCCAGCCAGCGCTCGGCTTCGGCGACACTCATGCCGCTGCGCTGCGCCCAGTCTTCGAGCTGGTCGCGGCCGATCTTGCTCACCGCGAAGTAATGCGCCTCCGGGTGGGCGAGGTAGAAGCCCGCCACCGCCGCCGTCGGCGTCATGGCGAAATTTTCGGTGATGTTCATGCCGGCCTTGTTGGGTGCGTCGAGCAGGCGGAACAATTCGCCCTTGGCGGTATGGTCGGGGCAAGCCGGGTAACCGGGGGCGGGGCGGATACCGCGATATTGTTCGGCGATCAATGCCTCGTTGCCGAGTTGCTCGTCGGCCGCATAACCCCAGTACTCCTTGCGCACCCGCTCATGCAACCACTCGGCGCAGGCTTCGGCAAGCCGGTCGGCAATCGATTTCAGCATGATGGCGCGGTAATCGTCTTGCGCGGCCTCGAATTCGGCGAGCTTTTTTTCGATGCCGATGCCCGCAGTGACGGCGAAAGCGCCCGCGTAGTCGGCGGCGCCGGCTTGTTCTTCAATCCGCGGCGCGACAAAGTCGGTGAGACATTCGTTGGGCTTGCCTTCGGGCCGCTGATGTTGCTGGCGCAGTCCGCGCCACGTCGCCAACACCTTGTCGCGCGACTCATCCTGATACAGCGCGATGTCGTCGCCCACTGCGTTGGCGGGGAAGATGCCGAATACCGCATTGGCCTTCAGCCACTTGCGCTGGATGACTTGCTCCAGCATTTCCTTGCCGTCGCGAAACACGTTGCGTGCGGCTTCGCCGACGATCGCGTCATCGAGGATCTTCGGATAGGCGCCGGCCAGATCCCACGTTTGAAAAAACGGACCCCAGTCGATGTACTTCGCCAGCGTGGCGAGATCGACATTGCGCAAGGTGACGATGCCCGTCTTGTAGGGCTTCACCGGCGCGTAGACGAGCTTGGCGCGGTTGGCGCGTGCGGTGGCCAGTGACAGCAGCGTCACGCCTTTCTTGTTGGCATGCTGGATGCGCACTTTCTCGTAATCCGCCGCCACTTCGGCCTTGTAATCGGCGGCATGATCGATGGAGAGCAGCTTGGTCACCACGCCCACGGCACGCGAGGCGTCGGGCACGTACACCACCGGCGACTGGTAATTGGGCGCGATCTTGATGGCGGTGTGAGCACGCGAAGTCGTCGCGCCGCCGATCAACAGCGGCACGATGAAACCCTGGCGCTGCATTTCTGCCGCGACGTGGCTCATTTCTTCGAGTGAGGGTGTGATCAACCCAGACAACCCGATCACGTCGACGCCATGCTCGCGCGCAGCATTGAGAATTTTTTCGGTCGCCACCATCACGCCGAGGTCGATCACCTCATAGCCATTGCAGCCCAGCACTACGCCGACGATATTCTTGCCGATGTCGTGCACGTCACCCTTGACCGTGGCCATGATGATGCGGCCCTTGGAAGTGACGCCAGTGCGGATTTTTTCCGCCTCGATGTAGGGCAGCAGATGCGCCACGGCCTGCTTCATCACGCGCGCCGATTTCACCACCTGGGGCAGAAACATTTTGCCGGCGCCGAACAGATCGCCGACCACATTCATGCCGGCCATTAGCGGTCCCTCGATCACGCCGAGCGGCGGACCGCCCGCGGCTTCAACTGCGGCGCGACACTCTTCAGTGTCGGCCACGACATACTCGGTGATGCCCTTGACCAATGCGTGTTCAAGACGTTTCTCAACCGTCCATTCGCGCCAGGCCAGATCCTGCACATTTTCCCTG
>JAYUFR010000248.1:0-3552 GCA_043738625.1 Sterolibacteriaceae bacterium | reverse complement strand
GACATCAAGACGGTGATCGTGTCGTGCGGCACCTGCATGGATCAGTTGCAGAAATACCAGTTCGACAAGATTTTCCCCGGCTGCCGATTGCTCGACATACACGAATACTTATTGGAGAAGAACGTCAAGCTTCAGGGCGTGGAAGGGGTGCGCTACATGTATCACGACCCATGCCATTCACCGATGAAGACCTATCAGCCGCAACAAGTGGTGAATCAATTGATGGGCATGAATGTGCCGCTCAACGAACGTTGCTGCGGCGAATCCGGTACTTTTGGCGTGACCCTGCCGCAGATCGCCACGCAGGTGCGCTTCCGCAAGGAAGAGGAAATGCGCAACGGTGCCGACGCACTGCGCGCCAATGGAGCCATTGATGAAAACGGCGACAAAGTGCCTTTCGTGGGCGAGGTAAAAATCCTCACCTCTTGCCCATCCTGCCTGCAAGGCCTGTCACGCTACGACAACGATTCCGGCACTACCGCCGACTACATCGTCGTGGAACTGGCCAAGCACGTGCTTGGCGCAAACTGGCTGAGCGACTATGTCGGCAAAGCCAACAACGGTGGTATCGAACGGGTGCTGCTCTAGGGCTACAATTTCCCTGGCCCGTTCCATCAGGAGCACCATCAACTACAGGGAACCTTGAGCGTCAATCGCCGAATCGACCGCGCACCGAGCTCCTGTTGCTGAACAGCGCCGTTTTTCCTCGCGCCGCGGCGCGCGGCGCGCGTGCGGCCAAAAAACTCCACAAAATCTTCCGCCTCCGCAAGCCGCTGTGCGGGCAGCTTTTGGAGCTTTTAATCAAGGTCGGTTCGATAGCAGCCATCTTGCTTCTCCTTAAACTTTCCTGCTTGACCACAACAAGCTGAATTGTGTACCGGATTACGCAAAGGGGCTAAAAGGTTCGGCTGATTTTTGGCCCGCAAACCAATGCGCATTTCGCCGGCGAAACATTTCACATTTTCTCTGCGTCAAAACACGCTACATTCCACGCATCCGTGGAAAGCACGTGTTGATTTTTGCGGCTTGTTGCTGACGACAAATTGAACCTCTCGATTAAAGGTTGTTGCATGAAATCCCTGACTCCTGCTGCTCTCGATGCCCTGGTTCAACAGGCGCAGCAGTCGCCGCGCCGGCGTGCGAACTTGAATCTGCATGACACGCTTGAAGATTCGGTGCAGCGCCTGGCGATTGCCATGGAGCCGGATACGGTGGTGTTTCCGCATCGGCACCCGCAGACGTTCGAGTTGCTCACACCGTTGCGCGGGCGTTTTCTGGTGCTGCATTTCGATGCGACCGGCATGGTCAGGCAAAGAGCGGTATTGGGCGACGATTGCGCGGTGATCGAGAACCCGGCCGGGGTGTGGCATGCGGTGCTGTCGCTCGACAGCGGCGGGGTGGTCTTCGAGGTGAAGCGCGGGCCTTATGTGCCCGTGGGCGATGTAGATACTGCGCCGTGGAGCGCCACTGCCAGTGCAACCGACACGCAGTCATTGCTGGAAGGATATCGCCGCGTGCAGGTCGGGGAGCGGTTACCTGGCTAAAGCAGTTTCATCTCGAATTCAACTTTCTGCTTTCCAATGGCGATGCGCTGTTTGCCTAGCGCGAAGGCACTGTGCTACATCGTGCGCCAGGCGCCATTCACCATGTCGCATCTCAAGGACCAGGATGTCACGGTGGACTTCAGCCAGGTCACCACGCCCGACGATCGGGTGGCGGTGAGCGCCACGCAACCGCTGACGGACAACGAAACCTGGCCGCTGATAGCGCCCGGCACACTGCTGATGGTCCGCGATGTGATGCCTTGTCGCTAGCGGCAGCGCCCGACTCAATAAAATGCAGGCAGGTTCCGCAGTTGACGAATGACACGGTCTACCGTATCGTCTGCGCGTGGACCTTGGACAAATCATTTCTGGCGCACGCGAGAAATTGAAACTTTCCCAGCGCGCGCTTGCCGACAAAGTCGGCATACGTCAGGCGACGCTTTCATCCATCGAGAATGGCTGTGATGTAAAGATCGGGACGGCACGGCGCATCCTGCTTGCGCTCGGAATGGATCTGGACGTTCTGCCCGTCAATAACGCCCGGGATAAATCACTGGCGGCCGAAAGAAAAACCGAGATAGAACGGGTTCGCAGGTATTTCAAAATGCGCCGGCAAAAATTGCGGGCCTTGCTTGATTCGCTCTCTGCGGCGCAGCTTCACCTTGTTCGAGAGATCAACCAGAAAACCAATACGGGCTATCTTGCTGAGCTTTGGGATGACTTTCTCCGGCTCGACAAATCCTCCCAGCAAAAGGCGCTTGATTCGGAACGTTTTCACGACATGGCTTGGCAAAGCCTGCTGCAGGCAAACCCCTTCATTGTGGCCGGGGTGGGATCATGGGACTAAAACACGGCCCCATGACCATCGAGGATATTGAAACGCTGCTTGTCGAAGCGGCGGAATTGTCCAACCACAGAAATTTTGTAGTGGCCGGCAGTCTTTCCGTGCTCGGTGCGGTCATGCGCCCGCCGGCAGACATGCTGATGTCGAGAGATGTCGATCTCTATACCAAGCTGGACCCGGGTCGGGTTTTTGTCGAAATCGCGGCACAGATATCGGAAGGCTCGCGCTTCCATGTCAAACACGGGTTCTATGCGGACCCCATCTCGCCAAAAATTCTTGCCTTGCCCGAGGGATGGGAATCAAGGCTGATTCCGGTAACTCTGGCGAAAGGCGTCGTCGCCAATTTCATCGACCCGAATGATATGGCCATCGCCAAACTTGCGCGTTCGGAGAGCAACGATCTCCGCTGGGTGACAGCAGGGATAAGGGCCGGGATCATAAAGCTTGAGATCCTCGAAGATCGATTGAAAGAAACACACAATATTCTTAAAGGAGAATTGAAGAAGATCAGGTCTTCAATTCTTGCTATCCATTCACGGATCGTCGCGAAATCGTAGTTATTGACTACTGGTAGCGCAGCGCCTCGATAGGGTCAAGTTGCGCCGCCTTGCGGGCCGGATAAAAACCAAAGAAGATGCCCACCGCGGCGGCGACGCCGAACGCTATCAGGGCTGAACTGGCGGAAATGATGACGGCAGTTTTGGCCAGGATGTTGACCAGCAGCGCACCGCCGATGCCGAGCAGCAATCCGATCAGGCAGCCGACCAGCGAAATGATGATCGCCTCGAACAGGAACTGCAGCAGGATGTCGCGTTCGCGCGCGCCGATGGCCATGCGAATGCCGATCTCGCGAGTGCGCTCGGTGACCGACACCAGCATGATGTTCATGATGCCGATGCCGCCGACCAGCAGCGAGACGGAAGCGATGGCGCCGAGCAGCAGCGACATGATGCGCGTGGTCTCCGCCGCCGAGTTGGCCAATGCCGTCAGATTGCGCACCGAGAAATCCGAATCCATGCCCTCACGAATACGGTGGCGCTGACGCAGCAGTTCATTCATCGATTTCTCGACGGCATCCATGACTTTTGCATCGCTGGCCTGCACATTGAGCATGCGCACCGAGCCCTGAAACTGGGTGCCGAATACCTTGCGCTGGGCGGTGGT
>JAYUFR010000247.1:0-10750 GCA_043738625.1 Sterolibacteriaceae bacterium | reverse complement strand
AGCGGCTGGATGATTCCCGAGAACCACGGCCAGGCCACGGTGACGCCCTCGCGCATCATCAGCTCCAGCGCCCGCCCCGGCTCGAAGTAGGCATCGGTGAGGTATGTGCCCGCCGAACCGATGGAGCCGATGAAGGGCGCCAGCGAGCCGATGTGGAACAGCGGACCCCCGCCCCAGGTGACGTCGTGATCGCCCTTGCCGAAGCGTGTCCGCGCCCGCTCGAGCGGCCCGCGCGTCATGGCCTCGTGCGAAAGCAGGCAGCCCTTGGGATTGGCCGTGGTGCCCGAGGTATAGATGATCAGCGCCGGGTCGCGCACGCTGACGCGCGTGCGCAAGGCATCCACCGCCTCTGCCGCCGTGTCGCGCGCATGTCGATCGAATTCGGTGCGTTCGAGAAATCCCTGGCGGCCCTGCCCACGCAGCAGGACCGCGCTGCGCAGCCGCGGTGCTTCGGGCAGCTTCAGCGCCGCCGCATCGGACGCCGCGGACAGCGACGGCAGGGCCGAGCGGATGATCTCGCTGAAATCGGTGTACTCGTCGGGATCGGCGGTGGTGAGCAGCGCTACCAGTTCCGCGTTGGCGATGATGTAGCCGAGTTCGCTGGACTTGTGGCGGGCATTGAGCGGCACCAGCACGCAGCCGGCGAGGAATGTGCCGAACAGGGCTTCGACGAATTCCGGGCTGTTGGTGGTGAGCAGGCCGACATGTTCGCCCGGCTTGACGCCGAGCGCGATCAGGCCACGCGCAACGTGCACGGCGCCGTCCAGCAGTTGGCGATAGGTGCGGCGCGCCGTCGGCAAGACGATGGCATCGCGCTCCGGATGCAGGCACGCGCCGCGCACCAGCAGATCGCCGACCGGCGAGATCTCGCACCAGCGTTCAAATACGGTCATCGCGCCCGCTCCCTTTCAGTTTTTTTCCAGCACCGGGCTGACGCCGCCCACCACCGCCAGACCACCGTCGATGACCTGCGAAGTGCCGGTAATGAACCAGGATTCGTCGCCGGCGAGATAAAGGTTTTTTTTGCCGACACCGCAGGGTCAAAGTACGTTGACCTTGGGCACCACTTCCTTCGCCAGTCGTTGCAGCGATTCCATAAACGGTTTGGGGTTGTCGATGTTGTCGTGCGAGTTGACGGCAATCTGGCCCCAGCCGCCGGTCTTCTCGGCGACTTGATGCAGCTTGCGGATCACCGTCTCGGGGGAACCACACAGCCAGACATGCTCGGCGAGGAAATTCATGTCCACCTGGCTCGGGTCAATGTTGACACCTGAATCGTCGATGATGCCCTGGAACAGGTTGAACTTCTTGTAGATCGGTACCAGGTAGTGCTCCCAGGTTTCCCCCAGGCCGCTGTTGATGGCGCGCCGCTTGGCCTCGGCATCGGAGTCGGCGATGAAGATGTCGCGGCAGATACGGAACCGGGCGCGGTCGGCGACAAAGCCTTTCGATTGCGCAGCAGCCTCCCACGTATCCCAGTGCGACTTCATCACCTCGGTGCCGCCGAAGAATGAAATCGGACTGTAATTGCGCTCGCCCGCCCATTTCAGCGAGGACGAGTTCTTGGTCAGACCGGTCACCGCGATTTCCAGATTTTCGCGCCCGCCGTATATACCGTTCTGCGCCAGCTCGACGTCGTAGCCCGGCATGTCGTCGGGCCCCGGCCAGCCACCCTGGAAGAACTTGCCCTTGCTGCGGAAAGGCTTGCGCGCCCAGACTTTTTCCATGATTTCGAGCGCCTCGAACATCTGCACCTGCAATTCGGCGATGCCGTCGAAGCCGTGCAGGATCGCATCGGTATGGTGACCGCCAGGCGCGACACCGAGAAAGTAGCGGCCCTCAAGCACCTGCGACAGCCAGCCCACCTGCGTCGCCAGCGTCGCCGGATTGTGGTACGGCAACAAGTGGGCCATTGGCGCGAAGCGAATTTTCTTGGTCAAATGCGCCGCCGCGCCGATGACGATCTCGGGACAGGGAATGTTTTCCCAGGCCAGCGTGTTGTGCTCGCCGATCATGAAATCGGTGAACCCGGCCTGATCGGTTTCGACCGCCAATTGCATGGACCAGTCGAACATCTCCCGCGGCGTGCGCGTGGGCCGGTTGTAGGGGGTATGGAAAATACCGCATTGCATATTGTCTCTCCTTCGTCAGTCGCGCCCTTGTTCAAGAGCTCCGACGATTGCCGCGAAAATTTGTTGTCCGTGTTCCTCGTCAATGCGTCAGACGAAGGTGCCTTCCTTGTCCTTGGTGGCAAACCTTGGCGCGACCAGACTGATGAATTTTTCCAGCTCTTCATTGTTTTGCTCGGGATCGAGATGCCCCTGGCCGAACATCAGGAACAGTTCGTTGAATTTGAGTCGGTCGTGGGCCTTGCCGATCTTGTCGGCGATCTCGTCGGCGGAACCAATGAGGACATTCGGCATCTTCTGCCCAAAGGGGATGAACCACTTGTCCCAGAACCACTTGTGCTCAGCCATCAGTTCCTGGCATTTGCTCTTGCTGTTGGACAGCATCAGGAAGCCGCCCCAGGCCGCGATATCTTCATACGGCTGATCACGCCCTGCTTTCGCTGCGCTCTCCGCGTAACGCTTCCACAGCATGTCGCAAAAATCGAGATCTTCCGCCAGCACGATCAGCTTGCCGCCTTCGCGCGCCCAGAAGTCGACAGTTTTCATGCTCGCCGCGAAGCCGCCATACACCTTGGGATGCGGATTCTGGTAGCAGCGTGGCGCGATGCCGATCTTGCGCACGATGCCATCGGCGTCCTGCCCCTTGCCGAACTCGGCATAGGCTGGGTGGCCCACCGAGCCGCCGCCGGGGGGAAACTCCCAATGCTTGCCCTTGTAGCTGAACACGTCGTTGGCCCAAGCCGTCTTGATGATCTGGAACGACTCCTCGAACACCTCGCGATTGAGCGCATCCTGCTCGTCGCGCGCCTTGACGTTCTGCGGGCCGGTGGCATGCACGCCGCGCACCGCAGCATAGGCATCAACCCAGCGCGGATGATAACCACGGGTAAAGCCGACCCACAAGCGGCCTTGCAGCATGTGGTCGAGGGTGGCCATCTCTTCGGCAATGCGCACCGGATTGTGCGTCGCCAATGAGTAACCCATGATGCCTGCCTTCATCCGCTTCGAATGCATGCCGACAAACAGGCTGAACATGCCGGGATGGTTATTGACCTCGAATCCCTCAATCTGCAAATGATGCTCGGGCTGGCAATAGGAGGCGTAGCCGAGGTCATCGGCGAGGCGAACGTAATCCTTGACCTCCGCCAGGAAGCGCTGATAAAGCTCCGGCCGCTGTCCGGCCATGCCTTTCTCAAGTTCGTAACGCCTGCCAATCACACCTGTTTGCATCAGATTGAATTTCATATCGCCTCTCTCAGCCATCGTATGAAGCAAGGATGCAATATCCCGGCTGGTCTGTCAACGCTATTGTTGACTAAGTACTCCGCAGGCGCTCGCGACATGCGCCGGACCCGACTGAAGCATGTATTACTTTGGATTCAGGAACTCGACAACTTCCAGGTCAAAACCGGATATCGCGTTGTATTTGGCCGGAACACCCATGAGGCGAAATTTGTGCAGCCCCAGCATGCGCAAAATCTGCGATCCCACCCCGATCATGAGAAACGTCTGATTGACGCCTGTCGACAGTGGATCCTTGCTGGCCTTGTTGCCGGCCAACGCCTCGACACTGTCAAGCAGATCCGCGACTGACTCCGTCCTGGTCAGCAGCACCAGAACACCGGAATCTTCGGCCGCGATGCGGGCCAGGCATTTTTGGATGTCCCAGCCGCTTGTCCCCGGCACGCGCACACCGAGCAAATCGCGAATGGTGAGCGTCGACTGCACCCGCACCAGCGCCGGCCTGTCACCCGTAACCGAACCGCGCACCAGCGCGAAGTGAACCCCGCCATTCACGCGATCACGGTACGTGTGAAGCACGAATTCGCCGTGATCAGTGGTCACCGGTTTCTCGCTCAGTTTTTCAACCGTGCTTTCGGTCACCACACGGTGATGGATCAGATCCGCAATCGTTCCGATCTTCAACCCATGCGCTTGCGCGAAGCGCTCCAGATCGGCACGGCGCGCCATGCTGCCGTCATCGTTCATCACCTCACAGATGACGCCGCTTTCTTCAAAGCCGGCAAGCCTGGCCAGATCACAGGCAGCTTCCGTGTGTCCTGCCCGCACCAGCACGCCGCCTGGCTCCGCGACCAGTGGAAAGACATGACCGGGCTGCACAATATCCCCGGCGTTGGCGTTGCGTGCGGCTGCCACCTGGATGGTGCGCGCCCGATCTCCCGCCGAAATGCCGGTGGTGACGCCAGTTGCCGCCTCAATGGACGTGGTGAACTTGGTGCCAAAGCCTGAACTGTTGCGTTCCACCATCAAGCGCAGGCCGAGTTGTTCGCTGCGTGCACCACTCAAGGGCATGCAGATCAGGCCGCGCGCATGACGCGCCATGAAGTTGATGTGTTCCGCGGTGACGCATTCCGCCGCCATCACAACATCGCCTTCGTTTTCCCGATCCTCATCATCCATCAGCACCACCATCTTGCCGAGGCGGATGTCCTGGATGATTTCCTCAATCGTGTTTAACTGCATCAATTCCCCTCCGAAGATTGAACTGCCAGCCCGACGCAAATCGGATCGGCATCTTTAGTGTGCCGCGGGAGGTCTTGCTTCTTGTATATTTCAAGTCCATCTGGCGACAGGTTGTCATTGATGACTACTTGCATCGCCAGCATGCATGGATGACCTGCGCAGGATTATGGGACCGTACCCCGCATCAGTCAACACGCCAGTTGACTGGTTATCTCGCGCTGTTCATATGTTTTAAATACTCCACTTTTAATGCGCCGGGAGCGACGATGGGCCGAGCAACGCAAGAGCGGGAGGCGGAGCTATTTCGAAAATTCCGCGACCAAAACCTATCACAGGGCCCTATCAGGTGGCCCAAGGTTGAAGCTGATAAATCGTGCTGCAGCCCATTCCTCTCTCCAGATATTTTTTATGTTTTGACCACTGCCTTGCCGCTACCTGGCTGCGAGTGGAATCGGCGGAAGCGAGCAAGTGACGCAATGCCCGGCATTGCTATCTCTGTCATGGTCAAGTACCTACGCTGATGTTGCCAGGCACCAAGATATTGCTTGCCATGCACATGAATCGCTCACGCCCGGGACTAAAACGCGTCCTGATATCAACGTAATAATTGAGAATCGGCATTACCTTTGGTTCAGGTTCACTATCTTGGCGTCACATCAGCAACCCTGATTGCCGAAGAAGTTACTGTATTATTCCAAAGCTGAGCACGTGTTGTCCGCCGATGGAAGGATTGGTTATCCTGCAAGCTCCGACGGCATCATGAGTCCCGAATGACTCACACATGAAAGTTTGGTGATGGCGAGCTTCCTGAAATCGATCTTTAGCAGCAAACCCGCAAAAATCGTCAAGGTCGAACCATTTGGCTCGGAATTCGATATCCCCAGCGGCCAGACCCTGCTTGAATCTGCGCTGCAGCACAATGTCCCGTTCCCGCACAACTGCACGGTAGGCACCTGCGGTTCATGCAAGTGCAAGCTCAAGACCGGCCGGGTCAAGGCCATTACCGATTTCGGCTACACGCTCTCGCGTCAGGAGCTTGAAGCCGGCTACATCCTCGCCTGCCAGGCGGTGCCACGCGATGAGTTGACCGTCGTTGAGGTGGAATCCCAGGCGGCGGACACACCTCCGCCGGAGAAGTTTGTCGGCCGTATTGCGTCGCGGGAAACACTGACCCACGACATCGTTCGCGTCACCATCGAGTTGGATCGTCCGCTGCGCTATATCGCCGGGCAGTACGCCAACATCAAGAGTCCGAACGTGGCGCGGGGACGTTATTACTCTTTTGCCGATGCGGCCGAGCGCAACGGTCGCAGCAGCATTTCCTTTTTCGTGCGCAAGGTGCCGGGGGGAGCATTCACGGAGGCCCTGTTCACCGGCCGTCTGGATGATCTCCAGCTTGAAGTCGACGCGCCGCATGGCGGCTTTTACCTGCGCATGAGCACGGCGCCCATGGTCTGTGTGGCCGGGGGCAGCGGCTTGGCCCCGCTCATGAGCCTGCTGGAGGATGCACGCAAGAGTCGCGTGCGTCGCAGATGCATCCTGCTCTTCGGCGCACGCAGCCAGGCGGACCTTTATGTGCTTGAACAAATCAAGGGCATTGCCAACGCATGGCAGGATCCATTTGAGTTCATTCCCGTCCTGTCGGAGGAGCCGGCGGATAGTGCCTGGAAGGGCGCGCGCGGTCTGGTGACCGAATTCATTGCTTCCTCGTTGCCTGATGCAAACTGGGCAGAAGTCGAGGGCTACATGTGCGGACCACCGGGAATGATCGATGCGGGCATCGGTGTCATGACCGGACTTGGCACCAGGCTCGAGTCAATTCACTACGACAAGTTTACCGACGAAAGCCACAGTTCAAATTCGATTTGAAATTCCCGGACAGCCAACCGAAGTTGGCTGGCTCGATCGAACGACAGCAGCACCGAATCATTCACCCATCACTAAAAACCAGGAGTCAACCATGAGCACTCAAGCATCGACAGGCATCAGCGCACGCGCAGCAGTTCTTCGTAAGACGGGCGGCCCTTTGGTACTGGAAGACATCAGCGTCCATGCACCCCGTGCCGATGAGGTGCTGGTGCGCATGGTCGGCACCGGCGTTTGCCATACCGATATGGTCTGCCGCGACGGTTTTCCGGTTCCCATGCCCATCGTCCTTGGGCACGAAGGCTCGGGCGTGGTCGAAGCCGTCGGCGCGGACGTGAAGAAGGTGCGCAAGGGCGACCACGTCGTGCTGGCCTTCAACTCCTGCGGCCAGTGCGGCAGTTGCAAGGACGACCATCCCGCCACTTGCACCCAGTTCCTCGGCCTGAACTTCGCCGGTGTGCGCCTCGCTGATGGATCGACTCCGTTGAGCCAGAATGGCACGCCCGTGCATTCGGTTTTCTTCGGGCAATCCTCGTTCGCGACCTATGCCATCGCGCGCGAGATCAACGCGGTGCCGATCCCCAACTCCGTGCCCCTCGAACTGATGGGTCCGCTCGGCTGCGGCGTGATGACCGGCGCCGGTGCCGCCATCAATTCGCTCAACATGCAGCGCGGACAAACGCTGGCCATCTTCGGCGGCGGCGCGGTCGGCCTCAGCGCCCTGCTCGGCGCGAAAGCAGTCGATGCCGGCCAGGTGTTCGTGATAGAACCCAACGCCGCGCGGCGCAAGCTCGCGCTGGAACTCGGCGCCAGCAAGGCATTCGATCCGCGCGATGGCAGCGACGTGATCGCCGCGATCAAGGAAGCCAGCGGCGGCGGCGTTCGCTACGTCATCGATACCACGGGAATCCCGGCGGTGATCGGGCAGGCGATCAATTGCATTCTTCCCGGCGGCACCATTGCGCTGGTCGGCATTCCCCCACCCGAGGCTCCCGTTCCGGCGACACTGATGGATCTGCTGGCCAAAAGCGTGACGCTGAGGCCGGTTACCGAGGGCGATGCCAATCCACAGACCTTCATTCCCAAAATGGTCGCGCTCTACCAGGCCGGCAAGTTCCCGTTCGACAAGCTCATTACCAAGTTCCGCTTCGATCAGATCAACGAGGCCATGCACGCGTCGGAAAACGGCACGGCGATCAAACCGGTGCTGGTGTTCTAGGTGCTTTCAATCAGGGCCGCGCGTTCAGATTGCCGAGAGCGCGCTTCGTCGAACCGCTGCCTCAGTTCCGGCAGCGGTACATTGCCCGCGCTTCGATCAACATCACGATCTTGTCATCCTGATTGATCGCTTCCTGACGCAGCAGCAACACACCACGATCAGGTTTGCTTTGCGAGCGCCGCGCCTCCAGCACCGTCACTCTTACCCGCAAACGGTCACCCGGGCGGACCGGCCGCGGCCAGCGTAATTGATCCAGCCCCGGTGAACCCATTGCCGAGGCCGCCGGAATGAAATGGTCGCACATCATCCGCATCACCACCGCGCCCGTCATCCAGCCGCTCGCCGCCAACCCGCCGAAGCTGGAAGCCTTTGCAGCCTCGGCATCAGTATGGAAGGCCTGCGGATCGTATGCCTTGGCGAATGAGACGATTTCTTCCTCGGTGATCAGGTAATCACCAAACTCGGCGGTTTCACCGACCGCGTAGTCTTCGAAGAATCGTTCCTTGTAGGGAATCAAAGGGCGAGCCTGTTTTCAGTTTCAGGAGTCAGGCGTGCCGTATCTGGATCAAACGCTTGCCGTTGTTCTCGCCACGATACAAGCCCGCGATCGAGTCAGGAGCCTGTTCCAGACCATCAAGGATGTCCTCGCGATAGTGCAGGCTTCCGTCACGCACCCATGCAGCGAGGCGGGATACGGCTTCCTCGTAGCGATGTTCGTAATCCCAGATCAAAAATCCCTGCATCCGAACCGCCTTGTTCAGCAGATGGCGCTCGATGCGCGGGCCGGTCGGCCACGGCTCCCAACTCGCTACAGAGGCGGTGCCACAGATGACGATACGTGCGTTTTTATTGACGTGGCGCACCACGGCATCGGTAATAGGGCCCGATGTGTTGTCGTAATAGATGTCCACACCTTGCGGACACGCGGCAGATAACGCTGCGGTGAAATTGGCAGCCTTGTAGTCGACGGCTGCGTCATAACCAAAATCTTCAATGCAACTCTTTACCTTCTGCGGCCCACCGGCAATGCCCACTGTGCGGCAGCCTGCAATCTTTGCAATTTGCCCGACCGCAGATCCCACCGCACCGGCAGCCGTGGAAACCACGACGCTATCACCAGGACGCGGCTGGCCAATTTCCGTCAAAGCGAAATAAGCAGTGACGCCATTGATGCCGAGAATTCCCAGCGACAACGACAGGGAAAGATCTTTTTCACGCACCTTGCGCCGAATCGGTTTGCCATCGGTCACTGCGTATTCCTGCCAGCCCAGCATGCCCATGACACGATCACCCTCGGCATAGCCGGGATGACGCGAAGCAATCACCTCACCGGCAGCGAAGGAACGCATGACTTCGCCGATGCCGACCGGATCTGCGTAGTTGGCAGCAGCATTGGTCCAGCCACGCATGGCGGGATCGACCGACAGAAAATCATTGCGCACCAGAAACTCGCCCTTGCCCAATTCGGGCACGGGGGCACTGGTGAGCTCGAAATGTTCGGCCTGGGGAATCCCGAGCGGACGGGACTTCAGGACAACCTGACGGTTGCGGCCGGGAAGTGGCATGCAAGTTCTCCCAATTTACTGAGGTGGATACTACGAAAGATCTTTCACCACCCTTGGTGGTGAGGCTTTTGATCTTATCCGAGTTTAAAGCTGTCCGCCGCCATCCACCGCGATGGTCTGCCCGGTGATGAATTTCGCGCGCGACGACAGCATGAAAACCACGGCTTCGGCAATGTCTTCCGGTTGACCGAACTGACGCAGCGGAATCGACTTGCGAATGCGTTCCACTTGCTCCGGAGTGAATTCGTTTTCCAGCACCGCCTTGCCCAGGCCGGCGTCGACCCAGCCTGGCCCGACACAGTTGGCACGGATGCCGTTGCGTCCCTCTTCCTTGGCGACGCCGCGGATGAGCATCTCGATCGCCGCCTTGGGCGATGCGGAGAGGATGTCCCTGGATGGCACGCGCTCCACCGATGCGGCGATCACGGCGACGAACGCCCCGACAGCGGTCTTGAGATGGGGCAGCGTGGCCCACACCAGGTTGAAGCACCCGTTGACATCGGCATTCACCGCCGCCGCCCACTGCGTCGGCGTCAGGTCGCGAATCGAACACATGTGGATTTCCGGTCCCGCCGCGTAGACCACCGAGTGGATGGTGCCAAAGCGAGCCGCCACGCCATCGACGAAGGCCTTCAACTCATCGGCGTTCTCGACCGATACCGAAGCCGCTTCGGCCTGCCGACCCAAAGCCTTGATCGCGGCCACGGTTTCGTCGGCGCGCCCCTTGTTGCGCCGGTAGGTCAGCACGACATTCGAGCCGTCGCGCGCCAGACACTCGCACACCGCCCGCCCGATGCCGCCGCTGCCGCCGATGACGATTGCAGTGCCTTTGCCGTAGCGAGGATCCGGACCCTGATTCATTTGAACAGCCATCGCTAATACTCCGTGTGGTTATGCCGGACGATTCGACATGTACTCGTGGTAGGACTTCGGCCAGCTCAACTCGAACCAGCCGACACCGGGCTTGCCGTCGAACGTGTAGCTCATGCCTGACTGGATGTTGATCGTTTGCGGCCCGATCAGGAAGGGATAGGATGCGATCTTGGTGCCGCGAACATTGACGGTACGGCCTTCGCCATCGCGCAGGACGGCGGTCATCGTGGTCGGCGACAACGACCCATCGTGCTCGAATTCGCATTCGACGGCCGTCACTTCAGTCATCTTGCCGTCCTTGAAGATGTAGCCGCGGATGTGGTTGCGGCCTGCCACCATGATGTCAAAGAAGTGCACCGAGAAATCGGGGCCGGCCTGGCCCTGCATCCACTTCCAGTGCTGGATCGCGCCCCACTCGCGGGAGCCCCAGGAATGGTCGCGGTGGCCGGTGGTGTTGAATGGAATCTTGCGGCCATCGACGGTCAGAGTGCCGACGATCGTACCGCTTTGTTCGAAGCGGTTGTCGGCCACGATGCTGGGGCAACCCTGGGGATGACCGGCGTAGTTGTAGGGCGGGTGGAAGCCCTCGAAGTGCAGGTCGACGCTGACCCGCT
>JAYUFR010000246.1:0-10817 GCA_043738625.1 Sterolibacteriaceae bacterium | reverse complement strand
ATGACTCTGCTGTCGCTTGCGCAACCCGGCCCGTGAGCAGTCCGGTGCAGAGCCAGCCGGTATTAAGCGGCTAGAGCGAAACGCTCGTCGTTGGCGTTTGTAGTTTTCCAGATGGATTTACGAGGTCACTGGCCCTCGGTATGCACTGTGCTGCTTTGTAACCCACGTCGAAGCCAAGTCGCCCCCATGTGGTACTGCTTAAGACGGCGCCCCAACCTTAAAGTTTCGTAAAGTTCAAGCGTGAATGGATTCTAGCACGCAGCTTTGATCAGCCCCAGCACGTCGGCCGGGTGGGCGACGATGGCATAGGCATTCCATTGTTCGACGGGCAGGCCGTCGCCGAGATAACCCCAGGCGGCAACGATGGTACGGATGCCGGCGGCGTGGCCGGCTTGCACGTCGCGCAGATCGTCGCCTATGTAAAGCGTGTGTTGCGGGTTGACCCCGGCCAGTCGGCATGCCAGCAACAAGGGCTCGGGATGCGGCTTCGGGTTGGGCGTGGAGTCGCCGCTGACGACACAGACGGCGCGGTGTTCTAGGCCGAGGCCGGCCACGACCTGACTGGTATATCTTTCGATCTTGTTGGTGACGATGCCCCAGCACAGCTTTGCGGCCTCGATGCCGCCCAGCAATTCCGCCATCCCGTCGAACAGCCGACTGTCGACACAGATGTGCTGTTCGTAGAGTTCGAGAAAACGCTGTTTCAGGCGCGGGTAATCGGCCCCTTGCGGAGTGAGGCCGAAGCCGGCACCGATCAACGCGCGCGCACCGCCTGAGACATGCGGGCGCAACAGCGGCATGGGTAGCGGCACGCGGCCTTCTTCCTGTAGCAGTCGATTGAGGGCACCGCCCAGATCCGGCGCGGTGTCGGCCAGTGTGCCGTCGAGATCGAAAAGTACCGCCTCGATCACGACTTGACAGTACGCATCAAATAATTGACGCGGGGGTCGTTGCTCAGCGAATAGATTTTGGTGAGGAGGTTGTAACCCATGCCAATGATTTCACCGACCTGCAGCCCGCCGTCACGACAGTAGTGCGCGAGTTCGGCGGGGCGGATGAGTTTGGCGTAGTCGTGGGTGCCGCGCGGCAGCAGGTTGAGCACATATTCGGCGCCGATCACGGCATGAAGATAGGCCCTGAGGTTGCGGCTGATGGTGGAGAAGAACACCGTGCCGCCGGGCTTGACCAGAGTGGCGCAGGCTTTGACGATGCTGGCCGGGTCGGGCACGTGTTCCAGCATTTCCATGCAAGTCACCACATCGAAGGTACCCGGCTGTTCGATTGCCAGTTCCTCGGCGGCGATTTTGCGGTAGTCGACCTGGCGGCCGCTTTCGAGCAGGTGCAGGCGTGCCACGGCGAGCGCCTTGTCACCAAGATCAATGCCGGTAACGCTGGCGCCGCGCTCGGCCATGCCTTCGGACAGCAGTCCGCCGCCGCAGCCAACATCGAGTACGCGCTTGCCCTTCAGTCCGTTGCTTTTGTCGATCCAGTCGAGCCGCAGGGGATTGATATCGTGCAAGGCCTTGAACTCGGAGTTCGGATCCCACCAGCGGTGGGCAAGTTCGCTGAACTTGGCGAGTTCCTGCGGATCGGAATTGCTGGGTGCTGTGGTGTCCATGGGATGCAGTTTATCCAATAAAAAAGGCCCTGCAGCGCAGAGCCTTTTTTACATCGGCAGAACCGGACTTACTTGGCGGCCTTGGTGCCGATGATTTCGATGTCAACACGGCGGTCAGGCTGGAGGCAGGCGATGACCTTCTTGCTCTTCTTGCCCAAACACTCGTCCGGCTTGGTCTTGGGTTGTTTCTCGCCCTTGCCTTCGGCGTAGACACGGTTGGCATCTACACCCTTGGCAACCAGGTAACTCTTGACCGCGTTGGCGCGTTTCTCGGACAGCTTCTGGTTGTAGGCATCGGAGCCGAAACGGTCGGCGTGCCCGGTGGCGATAATGACTTCGAGCGTGATGGCGCCGAGCTTCGATGCCACATCGTCAAGCTTCGCCTTGCCTTCGGGGCGCAGCGTGGCTTTGTCGAAATCGAACAGGGCGTCGGCGGCCAGCGTGATCTTGTCGGCGGCAGGCTTGACTGGGACTACGGGTGCAACCGGAGCGACCTCAGCCTTCTTTTCTGCCACTTTCACCAGATCGGGATCGCATTCCGCGATCGCCATGGCTGGCGTCCAGTAGCCGGTTCTCCAGCACAGGCCGTCGTGGCCGGCGGGGGCGCCGTAGACACCACTGCGGACAACGATACCGCGTTGATCGATGACATAACCCACAGTGCCTTTGGTATCGATGCCCGGGGTTTGCGCGAACGCGGAAACGGCACCACCGAGCAAGCCGGCGAGCAGTGCGGATTTACGGACGATATGTAAGTTCATTGGTGGTACCTCTCGTAGCGAATAACCTGGAAAACTTGCAGACGCACCTTGATGTTCACCAAAGCTGACAACGATGGAAAGCGCGTCATGATTTGAGACCATTTTGCCACACCGTCGCGCTTTCGATCAACTTTGCCACGTCAATGTCATGTAAGTGCCCCGCACTTACCACAGGTTTACCGGCGACCCAGACATGGCTGACATTTTCCCGTCCGGCGACATAGACCAGATGGGAAGCCGGGTCAAAACAGGGTTGAAGCGCCCAGTCGTCGATTCGTACCGCGCACAGATCGGCCTCCTTGCCCGGTACTAGTGAACCGATCTTGTCGTCCAGGCCAAGCGCTGTTGCGCCTTCCAGGGTTGCCATGCCGAGCAGGGTATGGGCATCCAGCACGGCGGCATCGTCGCTTACCAGTTTGCCGAGCAGGCCGGCGTGGCGCATTTCCTGAAACAGGTCGAGCCGGTTGTTGCTGGCAGCGCCGTCGGTGCCCAGCCCGACGCGTACCCCTTTGGCCAGCGCCGCGGCGATGGGTGCGCCGCCGCTGGCCAGCTTCATGTTGGATGTGGCGCAATGGGCAATGCTGCTGCCGTACTTCGCCAGCAGATCGATTTCTTCGGCATTGAGGTGCACGCCATGCACGGCGATCAGGCCCGGACCCAGCAAACCCAGGCGGCGCAAGCGTTCGAGGGGCCTGACGCCATATTGCCGAAGGCTCTCGTCGACTTCACCGCGGGTTTCATGCACATGGATGTGGATCGGCAAATCGAGTTGTGCGGCCAGTGTTGCAATGCGCTCGAAGCTGCGATCCGAGACGGAATAGGGCGCGTGAGGCGCCAGGCAAAAGCTGATCAGCGGCTCGTCCCGATAGCGGTCGCGCACCGCCAGCCCTTTGGCCAGATAGTCGTCGGGATCGGTGGCGTAGGCGGTGGGGAACTCAATGGTGATGATGCCGATGGCGGCGCGCATCCCCGCACGCTGCATGGCCTCTACGCTGGCGTCGGGGAAGAAGTACATGTCATTGCAGCAGGTGATGCCACCGCGCAGCATCTCGGCCGCCGCCAGCAGTGTGCCGTCACGGACAAAATCCGATGAAAGGTGTTTTGCCTCGGCGGGCCAGATTTTTTCCTGCAGCCAGCGCATCAGCGGCAGATCGTCGGCATAGCCACGCAACAGGGTCATGGCGGCATGGGTGTGCAGATTGACCAGGCCGGGCATCAATAGGTGGGCAGGTAGCGAAACGCGTTGCTTCGGCGCGAAATTCGCTTCGGCCTCGGTAATGGGCATCAGACCGACGATGTGTCCGCGATCGACCGCCAGCGCGTGGTTTTCCAGAACGACCCCTTTCGGCTCGATCGGAATGATCCAGCGTGCCTCGATCAGCAGGTCGATCTTGCGGGGTGGGGGTGAGGTTTCGAGTGGGCTTGTCATTGCCCGATTTAATCAAACTACTCAATCGGATACAACAAGTATCTGGCGAGTGCCAGGGCAGGTTCCGGGTGTGCCGTGAGGGGCGGATAAAGCCAGTCGGCATGGTAAAATCTCATCCTTTCGGCCGGACATAAAAACAGCATCAGCCTATGACTTCAACATTCGCCAAAGAAACCCTGCCGATCAGCCTGGAAGATGAGATGCGCCACTCCTACCTTGATTACGCGATGAGCGTAATCGTGGGGCGGGCGCTGCCCGATGTGCGCGACGGACTCAAGCCGGTGCACCGTCGCGTGCTGTTCGCAATGCACGAACTTTCCAACGACTGGAACAAGGCCTACAAGAAGTCGGCGCGTATCGTCGGCGATGTCATCGGCAAGTATCATCCGCACGGCGACACCGCTGTTTATGACACCATCGTGCGCATGGCGCAGAATTTCTCGCTGCGCTACATGCTGGTGGACGGCCAGGGCAATTTCGGCTCGGTCGACGGCGACAATGCAGCGGCGATGCGTTACACCGAAATCCGCATGGCCCGCATCGGTCATGAGTTGCTGGCCGACCTGGACAAGGAAACGGTCGACTTCGGCCCCAACTACGACGGCTCCGAGCAGGAACCGTTGATCCTGCCTTCGCGCATTCCCAATCTGCTGATCAACGGTAGTTCCGGCATTGCGGTGGGCATGGCGACCAACATTCCGCCGCACAACCTGGACGAAGTGGTGGCGGCCTGCCTGGCCCTGCTGGCCGACCCCGAGCTTGATATCGAAGAGTTGATCAAGATCATTCCGGCGCCGGACTTTCCCACCGCTGGACTGATCTATGGCACGGGTGGGGTGCGCGATGGCTACCTGACTGGCCGTGGTCGCGTCATCATGCGCGCCCGCACCCATTTCGAGGATCTGGAAAAGGGCAACCGTCAGGCCATCATCGTCGATGAACTGCCTTATCAGGTTAACAAGCGCACGCTGCTGGAGAAAATCGCCGAACTGGTCAACGACAAGAAGATCGAGGGCATCTCCCATTTGCAGGATGAGTCCGACAAGTCGGGCATGCGCGTGGTAATCGAGCTCAAGCGCGGCGAAGTCGCCGAAGTCGTACTCAACAATCTCTACAAGCAGACGCAGTTGCAGGACACCTTCGGTATGAACATGGTGGCCCTGGTTGATGGTCGTCCGCAGTTGCTCAACCTCCGGCAGATGCTGGTTGCCTTCCTCGCCCACCGGCGCGAGGTGGTGACGCGGCGCACGGTGTTCGAACTGAAGAAGGCGCGGGAGCGCGGCCACATCCTCGAAGGGCTGGCGGTGGCACTGTCCAATGTCGACGAAATCATCGCCCTGATCAAGGCGGCGCCGACACCGGCCGATGCCAAGCGTGGACTGATGGGACGGCCATGGCATTCGGCTCTGGTTGGGGACATGCTGGCACGCGCTGTGTCCGCCGAGGCTTCGCGTCCCGATGGGCTGGCAGCCGAATTTGGCATGTCGCAGCAGGGTTACCTGCTGTCGGATACACAAGCCCAGGCAATTCTTGAACTGCGTCTGCAACGCCTGACTGGCCTGGAGCAGGACAAGATCGTCAGCGAGTACAAGGAGGTGATGGAGCAGATCGCCGACCTGCTCGATATTCTGGCGCGGCCGGAACGCATCACCCAGATCATCGTCGACGAACTCACCGCGATCAAAACGCAGTTCGGCGACAAACGCCGCTCCGAGATCATACTCAACACTGCCGATATCAATATCGAGGATCTGATCGCGCGCGAGGACATGGTGGTCACCATGTCGCACGGCGGTTACATCAAGCGCCAGCCGCTGGCCGACTATCGCGCGCAAAAGCGCGGTGGGCGCGGCAAGCAGGCGGCTGCGGTGAAGGAAGACGACTTTGTCGATCATCTGTTCGTCGCCAATACGCATGACTTCATGCTGTGCTTCTCCAGTCGCGGCCGGGTGTACTGGCTCAAGGTCTACGAAGCGCCGGAAGGCCAGCGCAATGCGCGTGGCAAGCCGATCGTGAATTTGTTCCCGCTGGAAAAAGACGAGAAGATCACCGCGGTGCTGCCAGTCAAGGAATTCGACGAGCAGCACTTCATCTTCATGGCCACGGCCATGGGTACGGTGAAGAAGACGCCGCTGACCAGCTTCGCCAATCCGCGCAAGGCCGGCATCATCGCGGTCGGTCTGGACGATGGCGATCACCTGATCGGTGTTGCCATCACCGATGGACACTGCGATGTGATGTTGTTCTCCGACGCGGGCAAGGCGGTGCGTTTCGATGAGGACGATGTTCGTCCGATGGGCCGCGAAGCGCGCGGTGTACGCGGCATGAATCTTGAAGATGGACAGCGCGTGATCTCGATGCTGGTCGCCGACAGCGAGAATTATTCAGTGTTGACTGCGACCGAGAACGGCTTTGGCAAGCGTACGCCGATTGCCGAGTACACCCGCCACGGACGTGGCACCAAGGGCATGATCGCGATCCAGACTTCCGAGCGCAACGGCAAGGTGGTGGCGGCAGTGCTGGTGCAGGCCGGCGAGACGACCGAGGAAATCATGCTGATCTCCACCGGCGGTGTATTGATCCGCACCCCGGTAACGGACATCCGCGAGATGAGCCGGTCGACTCAGGGTGTGACCCTGATCAATCTGGATGACGGCACGCTGCTGGCCGGCATCGAAAAAGTCATCGAAACCGAAGAAGAGGAGCAAGACGAAGAATGAGTCGAGCAATCAATTTCAGCGCAGGCCCTGCCGCGCTACCCGCCGAGGTGTTGAGTCAGGCCGCCGAGGAAATGCTCGACTGGCACGGATGCGGCCAGTCGGTGATGGAAATGAGCCATCGCGGCAAGGAGTTCATCTCCATTGCCGAAGCGGCGGAAGCGGATCTGCGCGAACTGCTGGCAATTCCCGCCAACTACAAGGTGCTGTTCCTGCAAGGCGGCGCCACGCTCCAGTTCGAGATGATTCCCATCAACCTGTTGCGCGGCCAGACTTCTGCCGACTACGTGAATACCGGTGAGTGGGCGAAAAAGGCCATCAAGGAAGCCAGGCCTTTCTGTGACGTCAACGTCATCGCCAGTAGCGAAGACAAGAACTTCAGTTATGCACCGGGTCAGTCGACCTGGAAGCTGAACAAGAAGGCCGCCTACGTGCACTACACCGCCAACGAAACCATCGGTGGCGTTGAATTCCATTGGGTGCCGCAGACCGGCGATGTGCCGCTGGTGTGCGACATGTCGTCGAACATTCTTTCCAAGCCGGTGGACGTGGCGAAGTACGGCTTGATCTATGCCGGCGCGCAGAAGAACATCGGTCCGGCTGGCCTCACCATCGTCATCGTGCGCGACGATCTGATCGGCAAAGCGGTGCCGACACCACCGACCATGCTCGACTACAAGACCCACGCCGACAATGAGTCAATGTTCAACACGCCGCCGACCTATGCGATTTACATCGCTGGACTGGTGTTCAAGTGGCTGCAGAAACATGGTGGCTTGGCGGCCATGCAGAAGAAGAATGTTGAAAAAGCCAACCTGCTTTACAACTTCCTTGACCAGAGCAAGTTGTTCCACAATCCGGTGCGTGTTGCTGACCGGTCGCGCATGAACGTGCCCTTCACGCTGAAGGACGAAGCCCTTGATGAAGAGTTTCTGAAAGGCGCCAAGGCGCGCGGCATGGTGCAGTTGAAGGGCCATCGCTCGGTCGGCGGCATGCGCGCCTCGATTTATAACGCGATGCCGATTGAAGGCGTGCAGGCGCTGGTCGATTACCTGCGCGAATTCGAAATCAAGCATGGCCGCTGACATGGATGGGAAGTTTCAGGTACTGATCCTCAATCAGATAGCGGCGGCGGGCATGAAGCGCCTGCCGGCGGAGTGCTATGTCACCGGCAAGGACATCAAGAGTCCCGATGCCGTGCTGCTGCGTTCCGCCGACATGCATGCGATGGATATTGCCAGGAGCGTGCAGGCCATTGGCCGCGCCGGTGCCGGCACCAACAACATTCCGGTCAAGGCGATGAGCGCACGTGGTGTGCCGGTGTTCAATGCGCCAGGCGCCAATGCCAACGCGGTGAAGGAATTGGTTATCGCCGGCATGCTGCTGGCAGCGCGTAATTTGCCAGCGGCCTTGCAGTTCGTTGGCGGTCTCGACAAGGCCGACCCGGACATGGAAAAGAAAGTCGAGGACGGTAAAAAGAATTTCGCCGGTTACGAACTCGCCGGCCAGACGCTGGGTGTGATCGGCCTTGGCAAGATCGGTTGCCTGGTCGCTGATGCCGCCATCAAACTCGGCATGAGCGTGTACGGTTACGATCCCGAGATCACCGTCGATGCCGCCTGGAGCCTGCCTGCGCAGGTGAAGCGGGCGGTCAGTGTTGCTGATGTGCTGAAGCACGCGCAGTTCGTCACGCTGCATGTGCCGCTGGTGGAGGCGACGAAAAATCTGATCAACACCGACAACATCGGCCAAATGAAACCGGGCGCCGTTCTGCTCAACTTTTCGCGCGAAGGCGTGGTCAGCGAGGATGCGGTGTTTGCGGCACTGAATGACAAGAAACTGGGCTACTACGTCTGTGACTTTCCCGGCCCGCGCATCAACGGCCATTCGCGGGTTATTGCCCTGCCGCACCTTGGCGCGTCGACCGGTGAAGCGGAAGAAAATTGCGCAGTGATGGTGGCGGACCAATTGCGCGACTATCTGGAGCATGGCAATGTACAGAATGCGGTGAATTTTCCGAACGTGACGATGCCGCGCGAGTCGTCTTTCCGCGTTGCCGTGGCCAATTCCAACGTGCCCAACATGCTCGGCCAGATTTCCACGGCCATGGCGCAGGCCGGTCTCAATATCCATAACATGATCAACAAATCCCGCGGCGACATGGCATACACCCTGGTGGATGTGGACAGCAAAGTGCCTGAGGCGGCGATTGAAGCCCTCAGGAAAATCGAGGGCGTGCTGGCGGTGCGTTACCTGCCGCTGCCTTGAGCCGCGCAGGGTTGTTTCGCGGCGGGGTCGCCAGCGAGTTGGGCGGTGAGGGCGAACTTACGGGGATGGCAACATGGCCGACGATAGTGACGAGTTAGGCAAACTGCGCAGCGCGATTGACCGCGTTGATGGCGAGTTGTTGCGCCTGCTTAACGAGCGCGCAGTATTTGCCCATCGTATCGGTCATATCAAGCAGGGCAATGTCGTTTATCGCCCCGAGCGCGAAGCGCAAGTGCTGCGTCGCTTGATCGAAGAAAACCCCGGTCTCTTGTCGGAGACTGCAGTACACAATATATTCCGCGAGGTAATGTCGGCTTGTCTTGCTCTGGAACAGGCACTGCAGATTGCCTATCTGGGGCCCGCCGGGACCTATTCCGAAAGTGCGGCGACACGACATTTCGGTTCGTCGCCGACACTGTTGCCCAGTGCTTCGATCGATGATGTTTTTCGCGCAGTGGCAGCGGGCAACGCCGATTATGGTGTCGTGCCGGTGGAAAATTCCTCCGAAGGTGCCATTGGCCGCACTCTCGATCTGCTGCTCAATTCATCGATCAAGATTTGCGGCGAAGTGAACTTGCCAGTGCATCACAACCTGATGGTAAAGCAGTCGTTGTCGGGAGTCACGAAGCTCTACTCACATGCCCAATCGCTGGGGCAATGCCACGAATGGCTGAATCGCAATCTCCCCGCTATCGATCGCCAGCCGGTGACCAGCAATGCCGAAGCGGCGCGCCTCGCTGCCGGCGACGCCACTGCCTGCGCGATTGCCGGTGCGGCTGCGGCAAAGCGCTACGGCTTGAATATTCTCAACGTGAATATCGAAGACGACCCGGATAATACGACCCGTTTCCTGGTAATTGCCAGCCATGACGCCGGGCCGTCCGGCAAGGACAAAACGTCGTTGATCTGCTCGGCGCAAAACAAGCCGGGCGCGGTGCATGACCTGTTGGCGCCGCTGGCGCTGCACAATGTTTCGATGACCCGTTTCGAATCACGCCCGGCACGCGGTTTTGGTGGCAACCGCTGGGAATACGTGTTCTATATGGACATCGAGGGACATCGCCTTGATGCGCCGGTCGCCGCGGCGCTGGAAGAGTTGCGCCGTCGTGCCGGCTTCGTCAAGGAATTGGGTTCCTATCCAACTGCCGTGCTGTGAATTTCCATTTCGATTCCCGATGAAGACTATTGCTGAACAGGCGCCGTCGTACATTCGCGGCATCTCACCCTACACGCCGGGCAAGCCGATTACCGAGGTCGCGCGCGAACTGGGTTTGCCGCTGGAGCGCATCGTCAAGCTGGCGTCCAACGAAAATCCGCTGGGCATGAGTCCCAAGGCCAGGGCTGCGGTCGAGAAGGCCATCGCCGGGGCGGAGCGCTATCCCGATCAGTTCGAGTTGGTCGCTGCGCTGGCCGACCGGTTTGGCGTTGGGCAGGATCAGATCGTGCTCGGCAATGGATCCAATGACGTACTCGACATGGCGGCGCGGGTGTTTCTTGCGCCTGGCCGTTCTTCCGTATTCGCGCAGCATGCCTTCGCGGTTTATCCGCTGGCGACAATGTCGGCGGGTGGCGAATGCATCGAAGTACCGGCCAAACACTTCGGTCACGATCTGCAAGCCATGCGCGCGGCGATTCGGGCCGACACGCGCCTGGTGTGGATTGCCAATCCGAACAACCCGACCGGCACATTCCTGCCTGCAACGGAGGTCAAGGTTTTCCTGAAGTCGGTGCCCGGCGACGTAGTGGTAGTACTTGACGAGGCCTACAACGATTACCTGCCACCCGCCGAGCGAGCCGATACGACGGCATGGATCGCCGAGTTTCCCAATCTTGTCATCACGCGGACATTTTCCAAGGTCTACGGGCTGGCGGGACTGCGCATCGGCTACGGCATCGCCTGCGCGGAGGTCGCCGACCTGATGAACCGGGTGCGGCACCCGTTCAACGTTAACAATCTCGCGCTGGCAGCGGCGACTGCGGCACTGGACGATTATGTGTTTCTGGCACAGAGTTTCGAGTTGAAC
>JAYUFR010000245.1:0-3635 GCA_043738625.1 Sterolibacteriaceae bacterium | reverse complement strand
CTTTCATCGTCACAGCGCGGTTGAACACCGGATTACCGCGAGTGCTGTCGCGCAGGTCGGCGACGAAGTAGCCGTGGCGCTCGAACTGAAAGCGGTCTTCGGGTTTCGCATCTTTCAGGGCTGGCTCGAGTTGCGCGGTGACAACCCGTCGCGAGTCCGGGTTGAGGTCCAGCAGAAAATCGCGATCGCCGGCACCGGGATGGGCCGCGGAGAATAGCCGGTCGTAGAGTCGCACCTCGCATTGATAGGCATGCTTCGCGCTGACCCAGTGCAGATTGCCCTTGACCTTGTAATTGTCGGCGCCGGGAGTGCCGGATTTTGAGTCCGGTATGTATTCACAGTGCACCGCGATGATCGTGCCGTTCGCGTCCTTGTCGGCACCGATGCACTTGACAACGAAGCCATAGCGCAACCGCACCGTGTGGCCGGGGAAGAGGCGGAAATAGCCCTTGGATGGCGTCTCCATGAAGTCTTCGCGCTCGATCCACAACTCGCGCGAAAACGGAATCGGCCGCTTGCCCAGTTCCGAATGCTGCGGGTGGTTGGGTGCCTCGCAAAGTTCTTCGTGATTTTCCGGGCAGTTGTCGATGATCAGTTTCAGCGGATCGAGTACCGCGATGCGGCGCAGCGCCGTTTCGTTGAGATGCTGGCGCATGCATTCTTCAAGCACGCTCATATCGATCCATGAATCGGACTTGGAAACGCCGATGCGTTCGGCGAACAACCGGAAACCTTCGGCCGTGAAGCCGCGCCGGCGCGCACCCACCAGAGTGGGCATGCGCGGGTCGTCCCAGCCGGTAACGTGCTTTTCTTCGACGAGCTGGATCAGCTTGCGTTTGCTGAGCACGACGTAGGAAAGATTGAGTCGCGAGAACTCATATTGTCGCGGCACAGGCTGCGCCAGCAGGCCACCCTCGGCGAGTCGCTCCATCAGCCAATCGTAGAACGGGCGTTGGTCTTCGAATTCCAGCGTGCAAATGGAGTGGGTGATGTTTTCCAGCGCATCTTCGATCGGATGGGCATAGGTGTACATCGGGTAAATGCACCACTTGTTGCCGGTGCGGTGATGTTCGGCATGGCGGATGCGGTAGATCGCCGGGTCGCGCAGGTTGATGTTGGGCGCAGCCATGTCGATTTTTGCGCGCAGGATGTGCGTTCCATCGGCGAATTCGCCGGCCCGCATGCGGTGGAACAGGTCAATATTTTCGGCAACGCTGCGCCCGCGGGATGGACTGTTCTTTCCCGGCTCGGTCAACGTACCGCGGTTGGCGCGCATTTCTTCCGCGCTCTGACTGTCGACGTAGGCATTGCCGGACTGGATCAGATGTTCCGCTGCTTCAACCATGAAGTCGAAATAGTCAGATGCGTGATAGAGATTTTCGCCCCAGTTACAGCCCAGCCATTTCACCGCGCTGATGATGGCATCGACGTATTCCTGATCTTCCTTTTCCGGATTGGTATCGTCGAAGCGCAAGTGGCAGTTGCCACCAAAATCCTGTGCCAGGCCGAAGTTCAGCAGGATGCTCTTGGCGTGCCCAAAATGCAGATAGCCATTCGGCTCGGGTGGGAAGCGGGTACGGATCTTCGCCGGGTCGGGCGGGCCGGCAAGTTGCTGCGGGCCGGAGCCGGGTTTGCCCGACCAGTGGCGCGTTGCGTACCTGCCCGTGGCGAGGTCGGACTCAACGATATGGCGGATGAAATTGGTGGTTTTGACTTCCGGTTCGGCCATGAAGGCGCCCTGTCCATGCGTGGTAGGTTGGTTTTGTGCAAGGCGTCAATTCTACCGGCGTTCATAGGTAGAATCTCGCCCATGAACTTGATCGCCGCACTCGCCATCGCCATCGGCTCCATTCTCGGTGCGTGGTTGCGCTGGGGGCTGGGGGTTGGGCTCAATCATTTTCTGCCGACGCTGCCGCTGGGTACCCTGGCCGCCAATCTGCTTGGCGGCTATCTGGTTGGTGCCGCAGTGGCGGTGTTCCAGATCAACGTCGAGGTGCCGCTGGAAGCACGGCTTTTTTTCATTACCGGTTTCCTCGGCGCGCTCACTACTTTTTCCACATTCTCCGCCGAGGTGGTGGGCCTGATTCGCACCGCGCAATACGGGTGGGCCGGGCTTGCGGTGAGTGCCCATTTGTTCGGTTCGCTGCTGATGACCGGGTTGGGCATCTGGACCATCAACCGCATTGGCGGATGAGTTCCCGCGCGGAAAGTATCGCCGCCGCTGCACGTTTTGAGGCGCGCATCGGGGCGCGTCTTGCCGCCCGACCCGTCATCACCTATGACGAAGCACTGCCGGTCAACGCCAGACGCGCAGAGATCGCCAAGGCCATCAACGCTCATCAGGTGGTGGTGATCTGCGGCGAGACGGGATCCGGCAAGACCACCCAGCTACCCAAGATATGCCTTGAAATGGGGCGCGGCTGCGCCGGTCTGATCGGCCACACACAACCGCGGCGCATCGCCGCTCGTGCCACGGCAACGCGTATCGCCCAGGAATTGAAAAGCGAGCTTGGCCGTTATGTGGGCTACAAAATTCGTTTTACCGACAAGGTATCGAACGATACCTATATCAAGTTGATGACCGATGGCATCCTGCTGGCCGAAACCCAGGGCCGGGATGGCAGGAGCGCTTTGCTCAAGCAGTACGACACGCTGATCATCGACGAAGCCCATGAGCGCAGTCTCAACATCGACTTTCTGCTCGGCTACCTGAAGCAACTACTGCCACAGCGTCCAGACCTCAAGGTGATTGTCACTTCCGCCACGCTGGATGCGGAGCGGTTTTCAAAGCACTTCAACAATGCGCCGGTGATCGAGGTTTCCGGGCGGCTGCATCCCATTGAGACGCGTTATCGCCCCGTGCAACGCGACGACAAGGACAGGGAACGCGACATCAACGATGCTATCGTCGATGCGTTGAGCGAAGCCCATCGCGAAGGTCCGGGTGATGTTCTGGTATTTCTTTCCGGCGAGCGCGAAATACGCGAAGCAGCGGAAGCGTTGCGCAAACATCATCCGCCCGGTCTCGAAGTTCTCCCGCTGTTCGCACGCCAGACGGCACAGGAGCAGATGCGGGTATTCCAGCCGCATCAGGGCCGGCGCGTGATTCTCGCCACCAACGTGGCGGAAACCTCGTTGACTGTGCCCGGCATCCGCTACGTCATCGATACCGGGCTGGCGCGGGTCAAGCGTTACTCCCATCGCAACAAGGTGGAGCAACTGCAGGTGGAGCCAATTGCGCAGTCAGCGGCTCGGCAGCGTGCCGGCCGTTGCGGGCGCGTCTCGGCCGGTATCTGTTTCCGGCTTTACGACGAGGCCGACTTCAACAAGCGCCCAGCGTATACCGAGCCGGAAATTTTGCGCTCCTCGCTGGCCGGCGTGATCCTGCGCATGAAATCTCTCGGTCTCGGCGATGTGGAGGAGTTTCCCTTTCTCGAAGCGCCACTGCCGCGCATGATCGCCGATGGTTATCAGTTGTTGATTGAGCTGGGCGCTCTGGACGATGCCCAGAGCGCCATCGGCGAATTGGGGACACCCCCTCCCGGCCTCCCCCGCCGAGCGGGAGAGGTGACTGAACGGGCCTCCGGCGAGGGAAAGAACAAGTGGCAACTAACGCCGCTTGGCCACGAGCTGGC
>JAYUFR010000244.1:0-10959 GCA_043738625.1 Sterolibacteriaceae bacterium | reverse complement strand
GGTATGCTGCATTTACAGGGATATGATCACGAAACCAGCGATGCCGAAGCAGAACGCATGGAAGCCAGAGAGCGCGAGATTCTGGCGCATTTCGGCTACCCCGACCCTTACGGTTGATAGAGCGGTAAGCGGTAAGGGATGAGGAGGCATTTGCCTCATCCCTTACCCCTCACTCCTCAGCATTCCAAGAATGGATCCACTACCGAGTCGCCCCAAACTTTTTGAACGTCTCTCGGCGCTGCTCATGCGCGAGCCGGAAGACCGCGAGCAACTCCTCCAACTGCTGCATGGCGCCTTTGAACGCAACCTGCTCGATAGCGATGCGCTGTCCATCATTGAGGGTGCGCTGCAAGTGTCCGACATGCAAGTGCGCGACATCATGGTGCCGCGCGCCCAGATGGATGTGGTGAACATCAACGATACGCCCGAGAAGTTCATCGACTTCGTGATCGAGGCCGCCCACTCGCGTTTCCCCGCCATCGGCGCGAATAAGGACGACGTGATCGGCGTCCTGCTCGCCAAGGATTTGCTGCGTTTCTTCTCCGGCAAGGAGTTCGATCTGCGCGACAGTTTGCGGCCGGCGGTGTTCGTGCCCGAGTCCAAGCGGCTCAATGTGCTGCTGCGCGAATTCCGCGCCAGCCGCAATCACATGGCAATTGTGGTGGACGAATACGGCGGCGTGGCCGGGCTGGTGACCATCGAGGATGTGCTGGAGCAGATCGTCGGCGATATCGAGGACGAATACGACTTCGATGAAACCGAAGGCAACATCGTGCTCGACAATGCCGGACGCTATCGCGTCAAGGCCGCCACCGAAATCGCCGACTTCAACGAAGCCTTCGAAACACATTTCAATGACGACGACTACAACACGGTTGGCGGTCTCATCATGCATCAGCTGGGCCGGCTGCCAAAGCGCAACGAAGTGGTGACATTGGATAACCTGCGCATCCAGGTGCTGCGTGCCGACAGCCGCCGGGTGCACACGCTGTTGATCGACCAGCAACGCAGTCTGCCGCTGGACGGTAACGAATGAAGCGTTTGCGGTCGCGCGGCCTTTTCTTCCGCTGATGCGCTCCGTAGTCGGCGCGTTTCTCCTCGGCGCCGTAACGGTATTGGGGTTCGCACCCCTTGAGGTTTTTCCGCTGCCGGTCGCCACGCTGGCCCTGCTGTTCTGGCTCAACAGAAACACCGCCTCCCCGCGCCGCGCCGGCTTGCTCGGGTTCAGCTGGGGATGGGGATTTTTTCTGACCGGGGTGTCCTGGGTCTATGTCAGCCTGCATGATGTTGGCGGCATGGCACTACCCATCGCAGCATTGGCCACGTTACTTTTCTGCACCTGGCTCGCGCTGTTTCCTGCACTTGCGGTTTATGCATGGGTTCGCCTGCGGCATGGCGTGGCATGGCGCGATGCCTTGCTGCTGGCCGGACTGTGGACGCTGACCGAATGGTTGCGCGGTTATTTGTTCACCGGTTTTCCATGGTTGTCACTCGGTTACTCGCAAACGCCGCCCAGTCCGCTTGCGGGTTATGCACCCTTGATCGGCAGCTACGGCATCGGTTTCTTGCTGGTTCTGCTGGCAGCATTGATTGCGACCGGTGGCCGCCGTAGATACGCCATCAGCGCAATCGTTGCGATACTTGTTGTCGGCGCAGCGCTGCGTTTCGTTGCATGGACGACTCCGACCGGAGAACCCATCACAGTAAGCCTGCTGCAGGGGAACATTCCGCAAAGCCTGAAATGGGACCCCGAACGCCTGCCGCTATCGGTCGATACCTACACACGGCTGGTTGCGGCACATCCTGCGCAATTGACCGTGTTGCCGGAAACCGCGATTCCCCTGTTCCTCGACCAGATTCCGCGTCACATCCTGCGCCAGTTGACCCGCAGTGGCGACGTACTGATGGGGGTTGCGTTGAAGGCGCGGCAAGGCGGCTATGCCAACGGCGCGGTGACGCTGGGTTCCGATTTGGCGAAGGTCAATGTCTATGCCAAGACACATCTGGTGCCGTTCGGTGAATATGTGCCGCCCGGATTTTCCTGGTTCTTCAACCTTGTGAACATTCCGATGTCCGATTTCAGCGGCGGGCCAGCGCATCAGCCGCCTCTTGCCATCGCCGGGCAAATGGTCGGGCCGAACATCTGTTACGAAGATCTGTTTGGTGAAGAGATTATCCACACGTTGCCGCAAGCCACGTTGCTGATCAACGTTTCCAACACTGCCTGGTTCGGCCGCTCGCTGGCGCAACCGCAGCACCTGCAAATCGCGCAAATGCGCGCCATGGAAACCGGTCGTCCCATGTTGCGCGCTACCAATACCGGCATGACCGCCGCCATCGCGGCTGACGGCAAGGTATTGGCGGTGTTGCCAGCCTTCGTTCGCGACGCCCTGACGGTGACGGTACGGGGTTATATCGGCACTACGCCCTATGTCCTTGGGGGAAACAGCGCAGCACTGCTGTTGGCGTTGATCGGAATTCTTGCCGCGCGCATTTCGCGACCACGTGGCTAGAACATGTAGCCCAGTCCCAGGTTGAAGCGGTCATTGATCGCGTGGTCCTTGAACTTCTGATAGTCCGCCTTGAACACTACTTGTGGATGCGGTTTGAAAGACAGGCCCACAGTAGTGACGCGATCCGCGTTGGCGGGATCAGTGGCGAAACCGTCCGGCATTTTCGACTGCGTATTGAATTTCTCGTAGCGCACAAACGGGGTCAGGCTCATGTCACCGCTTTCCCATACCGTGTAAGCGGCCTGTGTCAGCCAGCCATAGAACTCGCTGGACACGTAAGGAAGGTTGGTTGTGTTGAGAGTGTTGTATGCCTGCAGCACCGAGTCGATCCGATCAGCATCACCGATCCGGCCTTTGGAATACAGCGCTTGCAGGTCCCAGCCGTGGTCCTGCCAACGCGTATGCACGTCCCACAAGGTGACGCGGCCATGGATTCCAGAGAAATCCGGCTTTTTGTTGTCGGCAATGAAATCGGCGTTACCCTGCAATGAGTTGCCGGTAAACAGCGCGCCACCGATGGTCAAGCCGGGCACACCATGGTAGTTCAGCGCGCCGTAGTAACTCAGGTCGTGGGCCTTGGCGAGTTGCAGTTCCTGGTGAATGCCACGCAGTGGGTGGCTCGGGTCGTCAAATTTTGCGCCGTTAAAGCCAGTGACAATGCCGGCATCCCAGGCGAATCCGGAATCGGTCGAACCGTAGACGCCAACGCCGCCTTCACGCCAGCTCGACGGAATGATGCGTGTTTCGATCTCGTTGCGTTCAACGCCATAGAAGACTGGCGGCTCGTGAGATTGATTGAGGAACCCGAACGGCATCAGAAACAATCCGGTCTTGATATTGACGCCGTTGGCAAACTGGTAATTCAGAAATGCCTGTTCAATCGCGGTTTCACCCGCGTCGGTCGCACTGGTGACGGCATGTTCCCATTCCACCTCGCTGTTGAAGCTCAACTGGTCGTTAAAGCGATGGCCGAAGAAAAGCACGAAACGTTTCAGATCAGCCTGAGTGCGGCTGCGGTCATTGCGGTAGTTGTTGTAGACGATCTCGCCATAGCCGCCAATGGTGGTGTCGGCGGGTACCATGCTGGCCGTATTGGCGGTCGAAACGGGTACGGGCGCCGGAGCAGCAGCAATTTTTGCCTGCTGATCGGCGAGCGCGTTGGCCTGGGTTTGCAGTTTCTGCAATTGTGCCGACTGTGCTTCGAGCAGTTTTTTGAGTGAATCAATTTCTTTCTTGAGTTCGGCTTCGTCGGCGAAGACAGGGCTGGATAGTGCACAGGCGATCATGAGTGCGAGCGTTGTTTTTTTCATGGCACAGTTCCGGGCGATACAAATAATTGAATGGCGAAGATTCAACCGCGACGACGAGGTCCGCGTTGAGGTTTGGGGAAGGCAATCACGGAATCAGAAGTTTCGGGTTGAGCCGCATGCGTTGCCGTGACGCGTGGCTTGGCGCGGGTTTTTCGGCCTCGCACTACATGCAGCAACAACCCAGCTACCACGACGAGGCCGCCGCCCCAATGGGTTAGGCTGAGCCAGGGGCGCATGTCTTCGTCCGCAACGTAATACAGCCCGTAGCCGGTGATGATCAGCAGCGCCAGAATGGCGAGCAGGAGCAACCCTGTTCGACGGTTCTTTTTTGCTTTCCAGGCACGCACGATGTGGCCCGGAAAGAGCGATCCGAGAGCGATCAGGAAAGCCATCACCGCCGCGCCATGAACGCGCATGAACCAGGGTTCCGAAACGTGGTGACGTTCGCCGAATTGCGCCGGGCCGGCGAGGAAATAGTGGGCGATCAACCACCCGAGACCAGAAAGAAAAAGTATTGCGGCGGTCAAATATATCCAGCGCTCGTGCCGTTCGCTCAAGCGCATCGAAACTCTAGCGTGCGACCTCATGCCCTGGCCTCCTGCTGCAGCAGCGATGCGCCGCAGCAGCGCATCGCCTGACCATCAATGACCACGGCCTGAGCTTCAAAGCGGGCGAGCAGCTCGGGCGCTGCCTCGGGCGCCAGACGGACAATCTTGGTCAGCGCGTCAGCCGTCATGCACGTTTGCGCCAGCACGCTGACACTTTCATTCCATGTCGTGCACACTTGCCGTTGCGGATCGACCAGGGGATTGATTGAGTCATCATTGCCCGATCCGGCCGAGAAATATCCGCTGGAAGTGGCAATCGCCGCATCCGAAAGCCATCCCAACGGGATCAGCGATGCGGGAGCGGTTGGATGACGCACGCTGATCGGCTGGGCATCACCAAAACAACGCCAATCCCCGCCGGCATTGACCACGCCGCTATGCACGCCGCTGGATCGCAGTACGGCTATTGCGCGATCAACGGCATAACCCTTGGCAATCCCGCCCAGGTCGATACAGCCCTTGCGCCGCCAGCGCACGCGTTGCTCACCGAGCAGTTCCAGGTCTCGATAGGTCGCATTGGCATTGATCTTCACGGTGTGTTGAGGCGATGGCAGAAACCCGTGACGAACCAGAATGTCCGCCGTGGCGATGTCAAAAACGCCATCGGATAAAGCGCCCAATTCAATGGCAAATTGCAATACCTGATAAGTTTGGATGTCGATGGTGATCTCGTCATATGCGGCGGCCGCATTGATCCGGGAGATGTCGCTCTCAGGACCATGAAAGCTCATTAATCGCTGAACGCATTCGACCGCTCCAAATGCGGCATGGGTCGCTTTAACTGTGTCGATGCCGGTCCCCATCGCGGTGATTTCCACAATGGTGCCGAGCAGCGGCCGCGCCTGACGCCGTTTATTTGAGTGCGATGGCATAGGTCGCCAGCACGCGCTTCACGCCGTCGGCAATGTGCTTGCTCGACAGGGTGGCACCGCTGATATTGCGGATATCCTGATTGAGCTTCAGTGGATCGGCAACTGTCTTGCCAACGAACTGCTGGCGCCATTCCGCATCGCGCACCTGGTAACCATAGGATTCGCGGTAATCCATGATCTCGATCTGCTTGATGCTGCCATCGGCATTGAGGCCGACGGCATAGGTGATGAATTCGTGTTTACCCACCACCTCGTCGACAATGAACCAGCCCCCCTCCGCTACTTTCCAGGCTTGAATGTCCTTATGGCGGACATTGACACCGCTCTGTTTCTCGATCCGTTCAGCCTGCTCGTCGGTAAGGGTTGCCGTTGCCGGTGTGAGTTTCCCTCCCGGAAAGATCACCTGTTGCGCCTGCTCGGCACTGAAATAGGTCGTCGCATAGACCGAGGTTGAGATGGCTGCGACAGGAAGCCAGATCCACTGATGGTGCTTCACGTTAAGCCCGCTTAAAAGCAAATTGGCTTTGTGCCGCCCAAGCGCACGGGGTGGATAGAGCAAGAAAGAACAGCACTGCATTTTCCAGCGCGAATTTCATGAGTACGAGTCTTTGCAAATAAGAAGTATGCTAATGATAATAATTCGCATTCACATAGTCAAGCCTGCTTGTTCCCTGGCGACAAAATAAAGCTTGCACCTATTAATCCTGCGGCCTATAGTGCGAGCCGCAGGATTTTCAAGTAGTGCATTGCTCGTCTGGATGTCATCCCTTCATCGGTAGTTCAGTTCGTCAGTCCCTCTGTCTTGATTCTCGTGCAAACGGGCATACGCCCGAATTCTTTAATTTTTTAGGACGCATAGACATGGCAACTGGTACCGTAAAGTGGTTCAATGACTCAAAGGGCTTCGGCTTCATTACTCCGGATGGTGGCGGCGAAGATCTGTTCGCGCACTTCTCCGCGATTCAAAGCCAAGGCTTCAAGACCCTGGCTGAAAACCAAAAGGTTTCGTTTGATGTGACGACTGGCCCCAAGGGCAAGCAAGCGGCGAACATTCGCCCGGTCGAATAAGGGTTACCCCCGAGTTCATTAAAAAAGCCCGGCTTGCCGGGCTTTTTTTTTCGTTGCCTTTCCTTTATTTGTCCTGCGGCGACGGAGCGGTGCCGGCTTCACCTGCCTGAGGATCTGCTGCAGCTTCGTCGCTTCCCGGCACGTCACTCTTCTGCGTCTTGCGGGCCAGTTTTTCCTCTTTTTTCTTTTTCTTGGCCAGATCCTTTTGACGCTTTTCGTACTGGTAGTTTGGTTTGGCCAATTTTTATCCTTTTTGCAGCTGCTTAGTGATTAAACGCCATCCCCGTGGGAAGAACCGCCTCAGATGGACCCATGTTCGTTGCGCCATTATACCGGCAGCGCGTGACTGATAGGCGGTGAGACGTTCAGGCCGCACGCCAAAGCGTTGCCAGCCACGGTTGATTTTCTCTTGGCTGCCCGTCGGGACGGTAGTAGTGCTCGAGTTCGATGAAGCCGACTTGCGTTACATAGCGCCGCCAAGAGTCGATGTCATGATAGACGCCATAGCGGCCTCGGTTCCAGCCCTCTTCGTTATGCCCGTGCGGATTGGAACTGAACAGCACGCCACCCGGCTTCAGCGTTGCACGCAGCGCCAGCAAAACGCGCGGCAGTTCTTTGCTTGGCACATGAAACAGCACGGCGTTGGCGAATATGCCGTCGAAATGGTTGTTGGGCAGGTCAAGCTTGAGAAAGTCCTGCAGCCACACTTCACAGCTGCTATGGGCACGTGCCATTGCGACGAAGCGGGCTGCGCCATCCAGACCCGTTGCGTGATGACCGAGTGAGGCAAACGTCTTGAGGTCACGTCCCGGACCGCAGCCGAAATCAAGAATACGAAATGGCGGCTTGCCTTCGATGTGCTGCAGCAGCGCCGCGATGTTCTGGCTGACGTCGTGATCGCGCGTGCCTTCCCAGAACTCTTCGGCACGCTGGTTGTAGTGGTCCAGCGTTGGCTGAGTGGTCGGTTCGGTTTCCTTCGCTATCATTCCGCCTGCGTTCTGCTATTCGCGAAAAAGAAACAGACTGGCGCACAATGCGGCGCCGATTGCGTACAACAGCCAGATTTCGGTGACGAAGTACGGGTAGACCATCAGTGCAACACCGATGGTCATGGGTTGCCAGCGCGTCGTCTTCCTTCCGTATCTGAACGCCGCAAAGCCGACGATGCCGAACAGCAGCGCCCCGAACAGCTCGGCTCCGCTGGGCATCAGGCAGGCGGGTTGGCGAAGGTCATGGCTTTTTGAAACGCCGGGCGCTCACCGATGCGTGCGAAATAGCGCACCATGTTCGGATAGGGCGTCAAATCCCGTTGTTCGAAGCGTTTTAGAAAGTCAATGACGTAGATCATCATGATATCGGCCGCGGTAAAGTTGGCTCCGGCAAAATAGGGCTGCTCGCCCAACGTTGACTCCATGTAATCGATGTAGCGCTCGCAATTTTCATCAAGAAAATCTTTCGAGGAAATCTGCCCCAGCATTCCCGATCCGTCGCCCAGGAACAGCCTTGCGACCAGATACGCCAGCGCCGATCCTTCGGCGAAATGCAGCCATTGCAGGTAACGCGGGTAATCGGCGGCATTGACGGCTGGGGCGAGTCGTCCACCGCCATGGCGGTTGATGATGTATTCGACGATGGCGCCGGATTCGATCAGAACGACATCGCCATCGCGGATCATCGGCGACTTTCCCAGCGGGTGAATTGCGCGCATTGCCGCCGGCGCCAGCATGTTGGCATCGCGCTGGAATTTCTCGACCCGATACGGCAGTCCCAGTTCTTCCATCAGCCAAATAATGCGTTCGGATCGCGAATTTGATAGGTGATAGATGGTGATCATGATTATTACTGCGCCTCCTGTCGGTGTGGTTGGGTTATGTCTGTAGCCATGCAATGCTGCCGGAATGACTATAGCGTACCGTGACGCTTTGAAACTGCCGCCTTGCCATGCGCACCAACAGCCGCCATCATGCGGGCCTTGCAGAAAGACCGGCACCCCTCCATGACCCAACTGATACTGGACTCCGACAAGGATCACTCCGTCGTTCGTCACCATCCGTGGATATTTTCCGGGGCTGTTGCGCGGCTGTCCGGACGTGCCCGTGCCGGCGACACAGTGGAAGTGGTGTCGAGTCGCGGCAAGCTGCTGGCCAAGGCGGCGTGGAGCCCGGAATCGCAGATTCGCGCCCGGGTATGGAGTTTTGATGCCGACGAGATCATCGATGACGCTTTTTTCAAACGGCGCGTGGCGGCTGCCGTGGCGCGGCGTGCGGCGTTGCCTGAACTGCGTGGACAACAAGGTTTGCGCCTGATCCACGCCGAGTCCGATGGTTTGCCCGGCGTGATCGCCGACTGCTATGGTGATACGGTGGTGTTGGCCCTCACCAGTGCCGGTGCAGAGAAATGGCGCAATGCCATCGTGGCAGCGCTGAGCAAGGCGACCGGTTGTGCGCGTATCTATGAACGCTCCGATTCCGATGTGCGGCGGCTCGAAGGATTGGAACCACGCAGTGGTTGGTTGCTGGGTGATGGTTCGACCAGCGTGACCATCGAAGAAAACGGCGTGAAGCTGGGCGTCGACATCGCCGCCGGCCACAAGACCGGTTTCTATCTTGACCAGCGCGACAACCGCCTGCTATTGGGCACACTCGCGTCGGGCAAGCGGGTTCTCAACTGTTTTTGTTATACCGGCGGCTTTTCCTTGCAGGCACTGGCCGGCGGCGCAACGCAGGTGATATCGATCGACAGCTCGGAACCGGCGCTGCTCATGGCGCGCGGCAACCTCGCACTCAATCCGCAACTCGATGCGACACGCGCCGAATGGCGCAATGCCAGTGTGTTTGATGAACTGCGCCGCTTGCGCGAGTTGGGCGAGCGCTTCGACATCATCGTGCTTGATCCGCCCAAATTTGCGCCGTCCGTCAAACATGCCGAGCAGGCCGCGCGTGCCTACAAAGACATTAATCTGCACGGCTTCAAGTTGCTCGCCCCGGGCGGGATGCTGATGACGTACTCCTGCTCCGGTGGCATCGGGATTGATTATTTCCAGAAGATCGTTGCCAGCGCGGCACTGGACGCAGGCCGCAGCGCACGCATCGTCAGGCGCCTGCAAGGGGCGGCCGATCATCCTGTCGCGCTGGAGTTTCCCGAAGGCGAATACCTCAAGGGGTTGCTGGTGCAGGTTGATTAATCGTGCCGTGTGTGTTTTGATTGCCGCCCCATGAAGCGTTTCCACCGTCCGTTTTTTGCGCTGTTGCTTGCGTTGTTGCTGCTCGGTTCACAGCAGGCGGCGCTCGCCCATCTGATCGGCCACCTTGGCGCGACCAGCGAATCTGTTGCCAAGCAGGAAGACAGTAGCCATGGTGCGGCGCTTACGCTTTCACATGTGTGCACCACGTGCATCGCTTTCGCGGCACTGGCGAGTGGCGGTGCGGCGAGCAGTCATGCGCCGTTGTTGCTCGCCGCCACTGTCGGTGAGTGTTTCCACGATACTTCTGAAACCCTCTCTCCGGCGCGGCGCATCATTACCTGCCGTGCCCGCGCGCCGCCAGTAGTGCTCTAAAGCCCGCCTGAACTCGCCACCCGCAGCATCGGGTGGCGCTGGTTATTGCTTTGGAGAACACCATGAAACCATTCCGCAAAAATGTGCTCGCCGTCGCCATCGGCTTTGCGCTGTCGGGGTTGTCGGCTTTGTCGCCGGCCGCTACCGATCCTGATTTGAAAGCACTGCGCGAGGAAATTGCGCAAATGAAACAAGCCTACGAACAGCGCATCGACGCCCTGGAAAAACGTCTGTCGCAAGCTGAAACTGCGACCAATGAAAAAACTGCGCGCGCCGAAGCCAAAGCTGATCGGGCTCAGGCTGTGGCGCAGCAGTTGGCGGCACAACCGCCCGCAACGCAGCCGACCCAGTCGAATGCTTTCAACCCCGAGATATCCATGATCCTGCAAGGTTCCTACAATAATCTCAAGCAAGATCCGAACGCCTACCAGATCACCGGTTTCGTGCCAACGCTGGGCGATGTCGGTCCGGGTACGCGCGGCTTCAGTCTCGGTGAATCAGAGCTCGCGATCTCGGCCAACATTGATCCCGATTGGCGCGGGACGGCGGTTGCCTCGCTCAAGCCGGAGGGCGGCGTCGCTATGGAGAACGCCTTCTTCCAGAGCCTCGGGCTTGGCAATGGCCTCGGCGTCAAGGGCGGCCGATTTTTTTCCGGCATTGGTTACATGAACGAGCAACACGCCCACGCCTGGGACTTTACCGATGCGCCACTTGTCTATAAAGCCTTCCTTGGCGGCCAGCTGGGGGATGACGGTGTGCAAATCAAGTGGCTGGCGCCGACCAATATGTTCCTCGAGTTTGGAGCGGAAGCCGGCCGTGGCCGTGCCTTTCCCGGCGCCAACGACAACAAGAACGGTGTTTCCCAGGGAACCCTGTTTGCGCACCTTGGCGATGACGTCGGCGTGAGCAATGCATGGCGTATCGGGCTGTCATTGCTGCGAAGCTCTCCGCAGAATCGGGCTTACAACGATGTTGACAGCACGGGAACTCCGGTAAGCGACAGCTTCAGCGGCAAGAGTCGATTGTGGATAG
>JAYUFR010000243.1:0-3649 GCA_043738625.1 Sterolibacteriaceae bacterium | reverse complement strand
GCCCTCGCAGCAAGGCGAACGGAATCGTCGAGCAGGGTTTCGCGGGAACCGACATGAATCATCAGCGGTGGCAAGCCGCCAAGATCGGCATACAGCGGCGAGGCCAGCGGCGTGCGAAACTCGCCCGACGGAACATAAGAAGCCGACATCACGGCGGCCATGGGTTTATGCACCATCGGGTCCTCCGCATCCTTGGTTGTCATGGATTCACCGGTGCAATCCAGATCGACCCAGGGCGACATCAGCGCCGCACAGGTCGGCAGGGGATCACCCGCTTGTTTGAGTGCAACCAATGTCGCGGTACTCAATCCACCGCCGGCTGAGTCACCGGCAATCGCCAGATGCTTCGGCGACACACCCTGCTTCAGCAACCAGCGGTACGCGGCAAGCGCATCATCCAGTGCTGCGGGAAAGGGGTTCTCTGGAGCAAGACGATAGTCGAGCGCGAGTACGCGGGCCTTGGTAGCACGCGAAAGTCGTTCGCAGACGTCGCGATGCGAGTGAATCGATCCGAGCACATATCCTCCACCGTGCAGGTAAAGAATCACGCGATCGCTCCTTGCCTCTGGCGCACTGATCCATTCCGCCTTGACGCCGCCCGCACTAACCGACTCGGTGCTGGCGCCGACGACAGGCTTCACGTTGGAGAACAGGTTGTCCCAATCCTGGCGGATGGTGGTGATCGGCGTTTCCGGTCCCCAACTGTTGAACACGGCGACGACTTCTTGGACGACTGATTCGAGTTGTTGCAGGGACATTCAGATTTCCTCCAGTGTGTCCGGGACTGTCTGTCCCGGTGTGGTTTAATATTTCGGGCGGCGCGATGATCATGAACTTTTGTGGCGTGGCTTGTTTCCACCCTTGTTGCCCCCGACAAACGATTCGATGCGCGCGGTGAGTTCGGGCCGTGCACAGAGGTCGCGTTGTTGCAGGCGTTCGAGTTCGAGCATCTGCCGAAAGTCGGTGCCGAAAGCCGCGTCGACCAGATTGCGTGTCGCCAAAACCGTTTCGCGCGGAATGCCGGCGAGCACGCGCGCATGGGCCTGTGCACGCGCCAGCAGTGAGGCGTCGTCCACCACTTCCCAGATCAGGCCGAGGGTCGCCGCGCGTTCGGCGCTGAGGGTTTCTCCCAGCAGGATTCCGGACAGCGCCACACCGCGACCAGCGATGCGCGGCAGCAGCCAATTGGCCCCGAGATCGGCGACGATGCCAAGCTGGGTTGCCTGGACAAACTTGAACTTTCCCGACACACCGCACAGCACCACGTCGGCGCAAAGCGCGATGCCCGCGCCGCCGCCGGCTGCAATGCCGTTGATGGCAGTGACGACGGGTTTGGGGAAGTCCATGAGATCTACCATCAGCGGATTGAACCTCTGTTGCATTCCGTCGCTGACTTGATGGCCGGTATCGGAATGCCGACCCTCGCTACGCGTTTCGACGAAGGTATTCAAGTCTGCACCGGCGCAGAAGGCACGTCCGGCGCCGGTGATCACCAGGGCCTTGCAACTTTCATCTACATCCAGTTGCGCCAGGGCGGCCCTGAGTTCGTCGAGCAGCGCGTTATCCAGCGCATTGAAGCGATCGGGACGATTCATGGTGAGGGTTGCGATGCCACCCTCGTCGATCGCAATCAAAACATTTGGCATGGAGAGAACCTGGGTTATTTCTGTACGTTTGCCTAGTTTGCCAGTCATCTATTGAACGTGCCGGCCGATATTCACCGGAATGCCCGATTGGCGCGGCATGAAGTTGATCGGTTCAAGATCCTTCTCCAACGATACCAGCGTGGCGGTAAGACTGGCCGCACCGTCGTCCGGGTCGGCGCTGCCGCAGTTATGCGGCATCGAGATGACACCGGGCTTCATCGCCGCGTCGGCAGTCAACTGTCCGATGATCTGACCACTGCCAGAAGAATTTTTTATCAGTGCGCCGACCTCCAACCCTTCCGCGGCGATGTCCGCAGGGTTCATGAACGTGGGCGCAATCGGATGCGGCGGCGCTTTGCCGAGAAGAAGCGATTTTCGCCGCTGTGCAGTTCGCGGCTGTAGGTTCCCTTGACGCAAAAATATCCACGCGAGATCGGACTGTCATCATCGCCGCGAATTTGCAGGATTTTGTTGTTCTCGACTTCCCCAGCTCGATGCCGCAGGTCCCGGAGCAATTCCGGCAATAGCTTTTGTGAACGGACATGGCCGTCTCCTCTCGAATGCGAGCCCCAGCCTGCTGAAACCCAAAGTGGGATGGTCGTGTTTACCCGGAGCGACGTCTTGCATTGACTGGCTGAAATTGCGCGCGGCCCCCACCCCGCCGGGTGCGCCAAAATCCTATGATCAAAGCCTCTGGACGCTTATTGGCGGGCTTCATCGAACTCGCCCCGGAACGCGTAGAATGATCGTGCAGTCCAAAATTTTGGACGCGGCACGGTAGACAAGACGGCCGATAGAGCCAGGGTTCGCGGCACTCCGCCGCAGACTTCGTGTTTGAGGAGAGTTGGATGGTCATGCCGTTTCTTGACAGGGAGCGAAACCCTCGCCTTTGCAGGCCGAAAGATACCGACCGCGTGATGCTCATCAACGCCGATCGCGTGCTGTATTGCGGATTACTCGGTGCCCGCTCGGTGGCCACCCTGGGGGCAATTACGGTTTATGTCTCGCTCGGTGCGCCTTTCCTGATACGTGTCGACCAAGGTCCTTGGGAAGAAAAACACAGCACACTGGTGATGCCTTATATCCCCCATCAGGTGCGGTCTACAGACAAACTGATCGCCACGCTCAACGTCGAGCCGGAGTGTGTCGACTGCGCGGCGGTGCCGTGGATCAACGCGGATGGAGGAGACGCGCTAGACCAGGTGGCCGAGCGGGTGCGTGCGCTCTATGCACGACTGGTGAGTGAAAATGGCTACGACGCGGCCTGGCCCTTTGATCTTGACCAGGCCCTGTTCGATGGTGCGTTACCGATCCGGCGCTTCGATTCGCGCATCGAGTCCGCAGTTGAGCGCATCAAGGCACATCCGCGCGAGCAATTTCCGGCCGAGGAAGGCGCCGCCGATCTCGGACTGTCCTTCTCCCGTTTCCTGCATCTGTTCCGCGAGGAAACAGGAACGACGTTCCGCCGCTTCCGTGCGTGGAAGCGCGCGCGCAGCCTGCTGCAGTACGTCAATCTCAGCGCCAACCTTACCGACGTGGCCCTCGAAGTCGGCTATCCCGACGCCAGCCATTTCAGCCATTCGATCCGGCAGATATACGGAATGAAACCCAAGGATATTTTCGCCGGCTCGCGCCGGCTTGCGGTCCTGACCTAGTCTCGCGCTGCGGGTCTGACTGAGCCGTTGGCGTAACAACAAAACGAAGGCCCGCACACCCTCCATTCAGGAATAGTGTGCGGGCCTCGTCACATTACCGCCGGTCGTTGATCAGCGCACTGCTTCCCGCGCCCCGAGAAAGCCGGTTGATGCGGCCTTGGGCGCCACGCTCAATGCGCCGTCCTCCTGCTGCAGGCGCGTGATGGCGGTGATGACATAGTAGGAAAGACCGATCACCCAGACGAACCAGGTGCCGTAGGCAACCCAGAAATTGAACAAGCCGTGGAAGGCGAACGGCCCGGTCTTGAAAAATGGGATCAGGTTTTCCATGAAAAATGCCGCGCAGGT
>JAYUFR010000242.1:0-11009 GCA_043738625.1 Sterolibacteriaceae bacterium | reverse complement strand
GGCCAACAACCGAAAGGAAAAAGTCATGCTTTATACGATCGCTGTTGTACTGCTTATCCTGTGGCTGCTTGGCTTGGTCACGTCTTATACGCTGGGTGGATTCATTCACATCCTTCTGGTGGTGGCCATTGTTATGGTACTGCTTAGGGTCATTCGGGGCGCGCCGCCCCTGTAAAGCCGATCCAATCCACACCGAGAATTCTTTTGTAGTTAGGAGAGTTGAAATGATTGCAAGTTCCACACCAGCCAGCGCTGTCGCCGATACCGACGCGAATGGCAGTGATGCCCATCAGTCCGTTTCAAAAGCCTTGACGCGGAGCAGGGACAGATTATTGGTGGATCTCGAAACACTGATAGATGATGCCCAGGCCCTGTTGAAGGAAGCGGCGGAATCATCCACTGAATATGTAGCGGATGTTCCGGCTTATCTGGAAAACAGGTTTGACATGCTGAAGAACAATTACCATCGGGCACGAGCTGTAATTGAGCAGGAAGCAAAATTAGCTACCGTTGCGGCTGACCGTTACGTCAAGGAGAATCCGTGGAAATGGACGGCTTACGTCGCTGCCGCGAGCCTGCTGGTCAGCATCCTGCTGGTAAATGCGTGGGGCCCCGCTTTTGGAACGACAGGGAGCGCCGAAAAATGAAACCAGATACCGACACAATCGCCGCACGTAACGTTGACGTTCTATCTGATATTCAGTCATTGCGCCGCCGTGCCCGTAATAACATCGGGGAAGGTGCAGTTACCGATGGATATGCAGCCGACCGCGAAACTGTAATCAAGCTGCTGAACGAGGCGTTGGCGACCGAGCTAGTCTGCGTTCTCCGCTACAAGCGTCACTATTTCATGGCCAATGGCATTCATTCCGATTCGGTCAAGGCAGAGTTTCTGGAGCATGCGGTTGAGGAGATGGCTCATGCCGATCGCATCGCAACGCGGATTGTTCAATTGGGGGGCGAACCGAACTTCTCACCCGACGGACTGAGCGCACGCAGCCATGCCGAGTATGTTGAAGGAAATTCGCTAAATGCCATGATCAAGGAAGATCTGATCGCTGAACGGATCGCGATCGAAAGCTATCGCGAGATGATTACCTATCTGGCCGAAAATGATCCAACGACGCAGCGTATGCTCAAGGAAATCCTCGCCAGTGAGGAGGAGCATGCCGAAGATCTTGCCTCGCTGCTGACGGGTCTGCCTGCCTGAACCGCAGAATTGCAATTCCGGCCGGGTGGTCCTCGATGCCCTGCCCACCATGAATAACTTTGCCTGAAGTTGCAATGATCAGACTCAAGTTATCGATAGACCTCAGTTATGGAATCGCCAATCAAGCCAGCGACTTCATTTTCAACATCCATGCTGCAAAAACCGCCCACCAGACAGTGGTGACAGAGAGTCTGGATATCAACCAGCCGCTGACGCCTGTGATTTATCCGGATCCGACCTACGGCACCCGCTTCATGCGACTCAAGGCCGACCCGGGGTTGCTTAACATTCGATATGCAGCGACCGTCGATATCAAGCACCATATCGGATCGCCTGCATCCATTGAGGAAGTTCCGATTGCGCTATTGCCACCATCGGTGCTGCCTTATGTATATCCAAGCCGATACTGCCAATCGGATCGCTTGCGACGGTTTTCTACACGTGAATTCGGACATCTACGACAAGGCTATTGGCGGGTCCAGGCAATACAAGACTGGGTACGCCTGCATACCGTCTTCACTTCAGGGAGTTCAAATGTCAGCACCTCGGCAGTCGATACACTGATCGAACAGGTCGGCGTGTGCCGCGACTTTGCCCACCTGATGATTGCCCTTTGCCGGGCTGTGAATATCCCCGCCCGCTTTGTATCTGGAATAGATTACGGTGCCGATCCGATACTGGGCCCCACCGACTTCCATTCCTACGTCGAAGTTTTCCTTGGAGACCGATGGTATCTGTTTGACCCCACCGGCATCTCTCCGCCAATGGGTCTGGTCAGGATCGGCACGGGACGCGACGCCGCCGACGCGTCCTTCTCCACCATGTTCGGCGCTATCAGTTCACAGGCACCGCTGATTGTTATCGAGGCGGTGGACGATGCCGACAATGGATTCATCATGCCCCAGCATAGTTCTGACGCATTGTCGTCCATGGCAGAAGTTTAAAGCGTCAATTTGCAAGCCTCATTAGCACTTCCGCGCTGACTATCCAGCCCCGATAACCCAATCCGGAGAGCGCTCCGAAGCGGAATATGCGCGGAAAGTCCCTTAATTTTTGCCCACGCCGCACTTCGCGATCCTGGGTTATCCTTGCCGCCATCGCTTTTTTTTGGCCGAGTCCATGAATCCTCTTCCCAGCATCGCACTGGTCACTGGCGCCGCGCACCGCATCGGCCGTGCCATTGCCCTGGCGCTTGCGCAACGCGGCTGGGACATTGCGGTCCACTACAGCACCTCGGCTCCCGAGGCCCAGCAAACGGTCAGTGAAATCCAGGCCGCCGGTCGTCGTGCGATTGCCTTGCAAGCGGATCTCGCCGACGCCACCCAGACAACAGGACTGTTGGCACAATGCGCCGCCGCGCTGGGCGAAGCCTCCTGCGTCATCAACAATGCGGCGCACTTTGACTTCGACGACGCCGCCACGTTGTCGCCCGGGCAGTTCGATACCCACATGCACATCAACCTGCTGGCGCCGCTGCTGCTGGCCCGCGAGCTGCATGGACGGCTGACGGCGGGCTCGGGTAATACGCAAGGGGTGGTGATAAACCTGCTCGATCAAAAGCTCGATAACTACAACCCGGACTTCATGTCGTACACCCTTTCCAAAGCCGGTCTCGCGGCGGCAACGATTATGCTGGCGCAGGCTCTGGCGCCACGCGTGCGCGTGTTGGGTGTTGCTCCGGGGATTACCCTGATCTCTGCCAACCAGAGCGAAGCCGGCTTCGCACGTGCCCACAGCAACACCCCGCTGGGCTACTCCAGCACGCCGCAAGATGTGGCCGATGCGGTTTGTTTCGCGGTCGAGGCACGCGCCATGACCGGCACCACGCTGGTGGTCGATGGTGGCCAGCACCTGGTGGCATCACCGCGCGATGTGATGTTTCTCGCCGAATAGACAATGCCTGATCTGCTCCACCCCCGCCTCTCGGATTGCCGCCGCCTGTTTCTGCGCAACTACACGGTCGACGCCAATATCGGCATCCACGCCGCCGAAAAAAAGCGCGCGCAGCGCATTGTCATCAACGTCGAGTTGTTTGTACCGCTGGCGGAGACACGGCCAGTCAACGACGAAATCCATGAAGTGCTCGATTACGACCTCATTCGTCAGAAGATAGGCGAACGCATCGCCCGCGGACACATCAACCTTCAGGAAACATTGTGCGACGACATCGCCCGGGTGCTATTGGCGCACCCGCTGGTGCGCGCCGTGGGCGTATCAACAGAAAAGCCGGACGTCTATGCCGACTGCGATGCAGTGGGCGTCGAGGTGTTCCACTTCAAATCGTGAGGTCTGCCGCCGCGGACTGGCCTATTTGGTTTGCATCGTCCATACCCCGTCCCACTCGCCCGGCGGCGGCGCCTTGAGGTAGGTCTCGCAACGCTCGATGTAGACCTTCGATGGACCATCGTTGGGATTGGCCGCCAGCGCATCGCGAAAATTGCGTTGTGCATTGCTCCATTCACGGCTGCGATAACGCTGTAGCCCTTCAGTGAAGGCATCCAGCGCCGGCTTCAGATTGGGAAACGTTTCTTCGGTGTGATGCGCCAGCACCTCATAGATCGCCACCGGTATTTCCATGCCGCGCATGCGAATCAGGTCTATCTCGCGGACCGAAGTCTTGTCCTTGATTCTGGCGTAGGTGTTGTTGCAGATGAGAATCGAACTGCCGTAAAACTTGTTGGCGCTCTCAAGCCTTTCGGCGAGATTTACCCGGTCGCCAATTACGGTATATTCAAGACGCTTGAGCGAACCGATGTTGCCGGCCACCACCTGCCCGGTGCTGATGCCAATGCCGATACGAATCGGCTCGCCACCCTTGGCCAGGCGACGAATGTTCAGCTTGCGCAAGGCAATCAGCATTTTGTTGCCGACCAACACGGCGTTATCGACATCGTTTTCGGTCTGCTGCACCGAGCCGAAAACTGCCATGATCATGTCGCCGATGTACTTGTCCAGCACACCTTCATGCTCGAACACCACATCGACCATGTCGGTGAAGTACTCGTTGAGCAGGGCAACGGTTTCCTTGGCGCCGAGGCGCTCCGAGATTGAAGTAAAGCCGCGAATGTCCGAAAACAATACGCTGACATCGCGACCGGTGCCGCCCAGTACGGCCTCGCCGCTTTCCAGCAACTGATCCACCACCGCCTTGCTCATGTAGCGCGACATGGTGTTGCGCAGCCGCTTTTCAAGCGTGATGTCTTCCATCACCAGCATGTAGCCGATGGCTTCCCCATTCAGGCTGGTCAGCGGCACCGTGGTCATGTTCACCGAAGCGGTTTCACTGCCCTCGACGAACAGATCGGTATCGACCGACATATCGATCTTGCCGACCTTCATCACTTTTTCCAGACTTTTGGTGACCCATCCGTTGCGTCCGGGAAACACTTCATCAAGCATGCAACCGACAAGATCGCCAGCGCTTCGGCGCAGCAGACGAATGGCGGATTCGTTGACCTTGCGAATAACGCCCGCAGCATCAAGCGTGAGCACCGCATTGCTCATGCTGAGGAGTATTGCCTCGTTGTAATTGCGTTCGGCATTCACTTCTTCGAACAGCTGCGCACTCTCGATCGAGACAGCAGCTTGCGCGCAGAAGGCGCTGAGCCTGCGCTCGTCGGCGGCATTGAACATGCCGCCCCTGCGGTTGAGAATTTGCATGATGCCGATCTTGCGCACACCCTTGGCAATGATGGGCATGCACAGCATGCTGCCGGTACGATAGCCGGTGCGTTGGTCGAACTCGGGATTGAAGCGAGAATCCCCGTAGGCATCGGCGATGTTGATGATGGCACCGCTGGAGAAACATTCACCGGCGATGCCGGCATTTGCGGGAAAGCGGATCTCCGCGGTGCTGACGCCGCCTGATACGCGCGAATACAACTCATCCGAGTCTGGGTCATGGAGAAACAAGGTGCCGCGGTCTGCTTCCAGCATATGCGTCGCGGCGGCCATGATCTTGGCCAGCAGCGGATCGAGGTGAATTTCGGAGGCAATGGAACTGACCACTTCCAGCAACATCATTTCCTCGCGCTGCTGACGCTCGACCTTCTCGAACAGGCGCGCGTTTTCCAGCGCCGCCGCGGCCTGGCGCGACAGATTTTCCAGCAGCCGCTGATCGTCGGCGTCGAAGTCGCCGACGTGCTTGTTCAGTGCCTGGGTAATGCCAATGACTTCATCCTGCTTGTTGCGGATCGGCACGCAGAGAATATTGCGCGTACGGTAGCCGCTCTTGCGGTCGAACTCCTGATTGAAGCGGGCGTCGGCATAAGCGTCGGAAATAATTTCTCCGCGACCTGAATTGAACACCGATCCGGCAATGCCAAGATGGCTGGGAAAACGGATTTCGCCGATGACATTACCCTGCATGACGCGGGAGAAAAGCTCGCCGCTTTCGGCATCGTGGAGAAACAGCGAGCTGCGGTCAGCGTTGAGGGTTTCGGTGACAACTTCCATCAACCGCGGAAACAGCACATCAAGCGACAGCGTGTCGGAAACCCGGTTGGCAATTTCCGCCAGCGCCGAGGTACGACGTACCAGTTCGGTGATGCGGAAAAAGAGCTGTGCTTTTTCCGTCTCATCGAGACCATGCAGCAGCCGTTCGATATCGGCCTGATGCAGGCGATGCTCGAGTATTTCGCTGATCGCCTTTAAGTCGATGGTCATCTGGGTTTTGTGTGGCTCGCTTTGGTCACGGTCGCGCTTATTGTAATGTTGCGCGCCGGTTCCGGGGCACTGTTTCAGGCAAGCCGCGCAGCCTAATAAGTGCCGTCAGGCCGCACCGGAGATACTCAGGGCGACCGCCTGGGCCACCTTGATACCGTCCACTGCTGCCGACAGTATGCCGCCGGCGTAACCGGCACCCTCCCCGGCCGGATAGAGCCCACGCGTATTCAGGCTCTGGAAGTCGCCCCCGCGCTTGATGCGGATCGGCGACGAGGTTCGGGTTTCGACCCCGGTCATGACCGCGTCATCCATGGCAAAGCCACGTAGCTTGCGGTCGAAGGCCGGCAGGGCGTCACGAATCGCCATGACCGCGAAATCAGGCAAGCAGGCTGCAAGGTCGGTCGGATGAACGCCGGGTTTGTACGACGGCGCCACCGTGCCCAGCGCCACGGATGGACGCCCGGCCAAAAAATCGGCGACACGCTGCCCCGGCGCGGCGTAGGCTCCGCCACCTGCCTGGAACGCAAGCGACTCCCAATGGCGCTGGAATGCAATTCCCGCCAGCGGATGGCCCGGGTAATCGGCCGGCGAAATATCGACCACGATGCCGCTATTGGCATTACGCTCATTGCGTGAGTACTGGCTCATGCCATTGGTGACCACCCGTTCCGGCTCCGAAGTGGCAGCCACCACCGTGCCACCGGGACACATGCAGAAGCTGTAGACAGCGCGGCCGTTGGCACAGTGATGCACCAGCTTGTAATCGGCAGCACCAAGCAATGGATGGCCCGCAGCCTTGCCGTAGCGGGCCTGATCGATCAGCGATTGCGGATGTTCAATGCGCACGCCGATGGAAAATGACTTGGCCTCGACATAGATTTCCCGCTCATGCAGCATCTGAAACGTATCCCGGGCGCTGTGGCCGACGGCCAGCACCACATGGTCGGCGACAATCCGCTCGCCATCGGCCAGGACCACGCCACGCACCTGCCCCTGGTCCAGCTCGATGTCCGCGACACGGCTCTGGAAGCGGATTTCACCACCCAGCGCGGTAATGCTGGCGCGCATGTTTTCCACCATCGTCACCAGCCGGAAGGTGCCGATGTGCGGCTTGCTGACATAGAGGATTTCGGGCGGCGCACCGGCCTTGACGAATTCGGTCAGCACCTTGCGGCCCAGGTGCTGCGGATCCTTGATCTGGCTGTAGAGCTTGCCGTCGGAGAATGTGCCGGCGCCGCCTTCGCCGAATTGCACATTCGACTCCGGGTTGAGCACCCCCTTGCGCCATAACCCCCAGGTGTCCTGGGTGCGTTCACGTACCGCCTTGCCACGCTCCAGAATGATCGGGCGAAAGCCCATCTGGGCCAGGATCAATCCGGCAAACAGGCCGCAGGGACCGCTGCCGATCACCACCGGACGCAAAGCGAGCTGCCGCGGCGCCTGCGCCACGAAGCGATAGCTTGTGTCCGGCGTCGGGCCCACATGCAGATCGCCCTTGAGCCGGGCAAGCACCGCCGCTTCGTCGCTGATTTCGACATCGAGCGCATAAATCAGCAGGATGGCCGACTTCTTGCGCGCATCGACGCTGCGGCGAAACACGGTAACGCCGAGCAATGCTGTTCCGGGTATTCCAAGTTGCCTGAGAATCGCGGCCTCTATCTCGCCTTCGGCATGGTCGAGCGGCAGCTTGACTTCGGTCAATCGCAGCATGCAGTGAAACTCTTGGTCGGCATAGGGATAGGCGCGGACATGGAACAATAGGGCCGGACCGTCTGGCTTTCCAACCTCTTTTCCAATCCTGAATGAACAATTTATTTTGTCTTTGGTCAGAGTCTAGCAGACGCGGCAGACGCTGATTCTGCGAGACTGACCAACGCTGCCGGGCGTCGTTGATGTTCGCTGACACGATCTTGAATAACCATATTGCTGCCCGGTCGATGCTGCCATTTGCCCTATTGTTCGCAGTCGCCTTGCTCTGTGGATGCGCCAGTTATAGCGGCGGCAACCTCAAATCTGAACAGGATGGCGATGCATATTAAATATGCATGACACACCACAATGTCGCACCACGGTGACAAGCCGGCCCCTCTGAAATCAAGGGAGTGACAGTGTTTCTCCAAGCGGGCGTTGCCTGTCGGCGACAAGTCAGGTTCAAGTCAATGGCTGCGGATGACGAACTTATTCAACAACACCTGTCTTATCAGAAGCTAATGGCAAGTGGCCCGCCAATTGCAACACAATGATCGCCGTTGGTTCGATGGCGCACAATTTTTGAAAATGCGATTGTTAAAATATTGCCCATACACATTTCAATGGCAATCGTCACCAAACCCAGGAGAAAGTCATGGTCGGTGCACTCACGGAGCTTCTGGGGTATTTTTACCAGGTCGGACACTTTACGCAATTGGAAGCGGTCGCCCGCACCATCCTCACCACGATCCCGGACGACACGGTTTCACTGCACTTCCTGGGGCTGGCCTATCTGCGCACTGGCCGTGCCGGTGCTGCGGCCAGACTGTTCCACAAAAAAGCCCGTGAAACCCCTGAACGCAAACCAACAGCCATGGCGACATCACAAGATGCCCAGACCGCCGCCGACGCCTGTTATCGGGCGACAACCGAACTCAACCCTGGTTTTGCCGACACCTGGTATGGAATGGCAATGGAACTGGATGAACTTGGCCTGCAAGAGCAAGCCGTGTCCGTGCTGCACAACGCCGTCATCGCCCGACCCGGGTTTCCGGAGGCCTTGTCAGCACTGGCAAGGATCGGCCTGCAAAGCGGAGACAGCAGCGCCGCCTATCGCGGGCTTTGCGGTCTGCTCGAAAATGACCCCGGGAATATCGAAGCACAACGCAGCCTGCAACAACTCAACCGACAACGGCCAGAATTGATCGCTATGCCTGATTCACTTGAAACTCGCACAAATGAAACACGCAGGCTGATGTTCGACGACGCACAGGGCAGTTAAGCGGCAGACACTTCGAAACGATTTATTCAGCACCTTCGGGCGGTTTTTTGGCCTCGGGATATTTGGCATAGTCTTCGGAAGGCAGTGCTGCATTCGCCGCAGCCCAGAAGCTTGCATCATCGCAGGCGCCGAAATTTTTACGGGTGTCTTTTATAGCAGCGCAAAGACCATAACCTTTCTTGATCATGGTAAAGAAATTGCCGTTGTAGCGCCCGTAGAGGATGTAGCGTTTTGCGGTAGGGTCGCCGGTGCCATTCACACAACGCATGATATTGGTTTCGATCTCGATCATCCGGTACGGATTATCGGTGCAATCCAGGCCAGCCTGCGCATAACCCGCGACCAGCAAAGCCAGAAAAAATATTTGTTTTTTCATGTGTCAATAATAACAAGTTTATCGACCATGGCGTTGCGAACAACCGTCCATCGCAATAACGCTGGTAACCTCCCCTACGCAAGATCGCTCAGTGGTCGCGGGATGGATACACCAAAACCTTGCACGAAATCGACGCCGAGCCCGCGCAGCTTGACAATGCATTCCTCGCTTTCAACAAATTCGGCCACGGTGCGCACGCCGATGCTTCTGGCCACGCGCGCGATGGACACCACCTTGGCCAGATCAGTCGCCCCACGCAGCACATTGAAGATGATGTTGCCATCGATCTTGAGATAATCAACCTTGATGCCACGCAGCGAGACGAACGACAAGCGCTCGCGTCCAAAGCTGCTGATCGCGACACCACAACCATGCTGTCTTATTTTTTCGACGAACACGACGGCATCATCGTGTCGCTGCATCAACCCCGCATCGGTAATCTCGAAGCACAACAGATCCGGTCTTACCCCATGAGCGCTTATCTGGTCATGGACGTAAGCTGGAAAATCCTGATCACTCAGCGTGGGCAGCGCCAGATTGATGAAAAAAGTTGTCTGTGTAGATTGTCCATGTTGCTGTGATCGCGAAGCGGCCCATTCCACGATATGGCGTACCACCCAACGATCAAGATGCGGCATCAAATCGTATTTTTCAACCAGGGGGAAGAATGCGCCGGGCGGCATCAGGCCTTTCTCTTCCTCGATCAGGCGGATTAGCGCCTCATGATATTCGACGTTCGGGTCCGCGCCGGACAGCGGCACGATACGCTGGCAATAGAGAAGAAACTCATCCTGCTCAATAGCGGCCATGATGCGGATGACCGCGTCATTGTCGCCTCCGGAAAAGGATTCGATCATGAGATTCTGCTTGGCATTCATTTTTTCGTGGTTGATCTCGGAAACACCTCAATTGCAGAAGCATAGGACCTGAATTATCGAATAAACATCCGAAAATTCATGTTGCGACGCTCCGTGGCGTCATCATGTACAACTCCACTCCAGCACAAGGGTCGCCTATCTGGTCGGCCCCCGGCACAAGCCGGAAGATATAATGAGTTGTTATCGGCATTTGCAGCGCGACATTGAGAGCATGGTCACCCTCTACGGCATCAAAAACTGCGAAACCATGAAAAAAGCCCTCGCCTGGTGCAACGCGCACGGCGTCGAGGTTCAATTTCATGACTACAAGAAGGATGGCGTCGAACGCGAACGCCTGGTGCAATGGTGCAAGGCACTGGGCTGGAAAACGCTGGTCAATAGCCGCGGCACGACCTGGCGCAAGTTCACACCTGAGCAGCAGGACATCACCACGCAAGGTCAGGCGGTTGCATTAATGATGGAGTACCCCAGCCTGATCAAGCGTCCGGTGGTCGAAACCGGTAGTCAACTACTGGTGGGTTTCGATCCGGCCCTGTTTGCGAGTTTCGTCAAATGAACGATGCCGTTTGCAGCTTCCTGTTTGAAGACCTCGACATTCGCGGTTCGCTAGTCCAGCTCGGCTCGGCCTGGCGCAGTCTCTATGCCGGCCGCAACTACGCTCCGGCTACACGCCAGCTACTGGGTGAGATGGCGGCCGTCACCGCGCTACTGGGCAGCCAGATGAAGTCGCCGGGACGCCTCAGCTTCCAGATTCAGGGACACGGCGCAATCCGCCTGCTACTGGTGGATTGCAATGAGCAAATGCAGTTGCGCGGCGTCGCCAAGGCGCCCGAAGACCTGCAGCCGGCGCCGGTGTCGCAACTGCTGGGCGATGGCAAACTGGTGCTGACCTTGCAAGACAAGAGCGGC
>JAYUFR010000241.1:0-3685 GCA_043738625.1 Sterolibacteriaceae bacterium | reverse complement strand
CGACTTTCATGCCGTTGGCCGGGCGATCGAAGGTATAGGGCAGATTCATGTTGACCCGGTTGTAGATGGGCAAGCCATCCTTGAAGAAGACGAACCAGGTATTGGTTTCGCGCTGGTTCTCCAGCAAACCGACGCGAATCAGCGCGCCGATCTTGGTCTTCGGGTCGTAGAACTGGTAGTAGAAGCTCTGGTTCCAGCGCGGGTTGCCGTCGCCCGGCGCCAGGCTTTCAAATTTCTCGTAGCCGCTGCTCATGAATATCTCCTCTGGTTATTTTTTGGGTGCAAAAACTCAGTCAATGCGGATCACGATCTTGCTGAAGTGTCGCTGCGATTGCAGATATTCCACCGCCTGGACAGCTTCGTTGAAACCGAACACCTTGTCGTCAATCACAGGTTTCAGCTTATGCATGGCGATGGCGCGGTTCATCTGTTCGAAATGTTCGCGGCTGCCAACCGAGCTGCCGTGTATCGACAGGCTGCGCAGCAGCACGTCCTGCCCCACCTCGGGCATGCCGGACAACAACCCGATGACATTGACCTGGCCGGCGACGCGGGTCGCCGCGGTGGTTTTGGCGAATGTGTCTTTGCCGGCAACCTCGATCGTGTAATCAACACCCATTCCGCCGGTGAGTTCGAGCGCGCGCAGGTGCCAGTCCGGCACCTGCTTGTAATTGATCAATTCGTCGGCGCCCAACTCTTTAAGACGTTTCAGCTTGACATCGCTCGACGACGTGGCGATCACCCGCGCACCAAACAGCTTGGCAAATTGCAGCGCGAAAACCGACACGCCGCCACTGCCCTGCACCAGCACGGTATCGCCCGCAGACACAGGGGTGTAAGCCGTCAATGCGCGCCATGCGGTGACCGCCGCGCAGGGTAGCGTAGCGCCCTCTTCGTAGGAAAGATGTTGCGGCAGGTGCACTGCTTCCTCCTGCGAAACGCAGGTGTATTGGGCCAGCATACCGTCCGTCTGGCCGCCGCCACGCCCCGCCATATTCATGGTCGGGTAATACTTGCCGCCGAACCAGTCGGTGTGAAAAGTCAGCGAGACACGATCGCCTTTTTTGAATCGGGTCACGCCCTCCCCCACCGCAGCGATTTCGCCGGCGCCGTCGGACAGCGGAATGAGGTCAGGCTTTGATGGCACGTACATGCCGTTGATGACCAGCAGATCGCGGAAATTCAGCGAGGCGGCATGCACTCGGACCAGCACCTGCCCATGGCCGGGAGATGGTTCCTTCAAATCCGTGCGCAGCTTCAGCTTTTCAAGGCCGTTGCCGGCAGCCGTCAAAGTCCAGGCTTTCATGTCATCACTCCTCAATCGTTTTAATCATCTGCGGTGGGACCGGTATCAGCGGCCCACCCATTGTCCGGTCAGGAACGTTGCAGCGCCGCGGTCGCCGCCTTTTCATTGGCGTCGTAGGCACCAAGCGCTTCCAGCAGGGTCATGCCCGAATCCGGATCCTTGCCATCGCCCAGACGCAAAAGCTGCATGCAGGCCCACGCCACTTGACTCCACGACTCCATGGTGCGGAACATTTTGTCATCTACTGGAGCACCCATAATGGAATCAAGTGCGGCCCGATCCAGTGTCATCACGCGTTCCGGGGCTGGCGCTTCCTGAATTTCGTTCTGCAAAAGACGCATGCACAGGTCAGGCATCACACACAGCGGGCGGGCGAGTCCGATCGCGTCGAGTTCGCCCGCCTGCAAGGTTTCGAGCATGACCGAGCGTGCTCGAAAACCGCCGGTAATCATCAGCGGCATTTTGCAAATCGGCCGAACCTTGGCCGCATATTCCAAAAAATAGGCTTCGCGACGCCGCGTACTTTCCGCCGCCGGTTTGCCGATACCTGCCGCATCGACCTGATTGCGGCCAATCATGTCATTGATCTGTTCGTAATTTCCACCGGAAATTTCGAGCAGGTCGATCGCCTCCTCGCTCAGCAAGCGCACGACCTGCAACGACTCTTCCTCGGTGAAGCCACCTTTCTGGAAGTCCGCCGAATTCAGTTTGACCGAAACCGGAAAGTCTTTCCCGACGGCCTTGCGGATGGCGCGCACGATCTCCAACAGTATCCTGGCCCGGTTCTCCAGACTGCCGCCCCAGGCGTCTCTCCGCAAATTGGAGAGCGGACTGAGAAACTGCGATAGTAGATAGCCATGTGCGGCGTGGATTTGCACACCGGTAAAACCGCAATCACGCGCTACCGTCGCAACATGGACAAAACGTTTGATGACATCAAGAATCTGCGCCTCGGTCATTTCAACCGGATTGCCGGAACCGGTTTCTGCAGAGGTGAGAGCAACCGCTGATGGCGCCAACGGCGTCGGGTTTATACCTGCCGGCGTCTGCCGACCAGGATGGTTGATCTGCATCCACAGATGGTTGCCCGCGCAGGTCCCCGCCTCTGCCATGGCGCGCAATTCTTCCAACCCGCCATTGCCATCAATGGCGATATTGCCAGGACGCTCCAGGTGAGTACGATCCACCTGGACATTGCCCGTCAGCAAAAGCCCGGCTCCACCTTTCGCCCAGCGTCCATACGCCCTGACGTGTCTCTCCGTCGCCCGGTTCATCGAGTCGGCCAAGCCCTCGGTCATGGCGGCTTTCGCCAGCCGATTTTTCAGAACAGCGCCGCAAGGCAAACGAAGAGGCTGGGACAAAACGTCAGACATGGATTCCTCTGGGAAAAAAGTAGGTAACGAACTGCCGGGGAAACGTTGCCTGACTAGTCGACGAAAATTTCCTTGGTATGCATCGTGTCGAGGTATTCCTTGACCTGCTTGATTTTTCCTTCCGGCGTGAAATGCATCAGGAAGTGATACTCGTTGTTGTAAACGCGACCGGTCGTCGTGAGGGCCTTCGATTTGGCTTCCACGCAAACCCGATCGCCTTCGGCGGTGAGCACCAATGGCTCGATCTGGATTCCCTTGGGAGCTCCAATACGGAGTTGGTCGAACACGCCGAGGAACTTCTCCTTGCTCATCAGACCCGCCAACGGAAACTTGTCCGGCTTTCCGGCCATCCACCAGGTGAAATCATCGGTCGTGTGCGCCATCGCGCCATCAACGTCCAGCACGGAAAATTTTGCCCAGAAATCCAGAGCGGTCTTCTTGTTTCGTTCAATACTCATTTTGTTCCTCCTGAAAATAAAATTAACTGCAACAAACTTCAACGAGCCCCGATTGGGACCAAACCTTACCAGCCTATTCGAAGGCGCATCGCACTACAAACCCTTTTTAAGGGGGGGTGAGTCAAACAGCGGGGGGGCGTTGGCTTCCCGACCAGTTGCTCTTTGATCTGCCGGCCTCAATCCCAGTGGCTGATTCCGCCACTGGCACGGCGCTTGACCCGCCCCCCCCCAATCTTCATAATGTTCGCGAAGAGCCTATTTTTACTATAAAACCGTTCATAAATGCGGTGCCGCCGGAAGGAGACACAGGATGTCAGTGAGGCAAAAGCAGCAATCGCCTCTGTTCATCAGGACAAAGCTCAGCCCGCCCAGGCTTTCACGCAAGGTGGTGTTGCGTGAGGCGCCGATACAGTCGATTGCCATCGGCGCGACACGGGCTCTTACCCTGGTCAAGGCCCCGGCCGGATTCGGCAAGACCACTTTGCTGACTGAGTGGCGCGAATCATTGCTCCGCGAAAGCCAGATTGTTGCCTGGCTCACCTTGGACC